>JBBQMW010000026.1:0-30324 GCA_038329265.1 Bacteroidales bacterium
TATTTGGTTTTGTTGAAAACAGCATGAACGGTTCAATTGTCCGCACAATTGGAATTGTAAGGGCAAAAGCCAAGATAGGGATGATGAACCTAACTTATAATATATGCCGTTGTGTACAGTTAAAAATCAATGTTTCAATGGGATAGGTATGTCCATATGTTAACAGGTTAGATAGTCAACGCATTGCAAATCAAATATTTAATATTTTATGCATGAAATGGCAATCTGATTTGCATCGTTTATGTATAAATCAAGAATAAAAAAAACAGTTTTTAGAGGTGCCCTGTAGTGATCAGCGTTTAAAATTGTAAAATTGTAAAAAATTAGAATATGATCATATCAAGATTGATTTTAAGAAACTGGAAAAACTTCAAGGAATTGGATGTTAAACTTCAAGAAAGAGTAATTTTGGTTGGGGCTAATGCATCAGGAAAGTCAAATCTTTTGGATGTATTTCGTTTTATCAAAGACATAGCCAAACCAGGTGGCGGCTTGCAAAAAGCTGTAACTGATAGGGGAGGGATTACTAAAATCCGCTCATTAGCTGCACGGAAAAATCCTAATGTTGAAATTGAGGTACACCTTTCTGAGTTTGGTTCCGAAGAAGTTATTTGGAAATATGCCATAGGAATAATTCAAGAACCAAGAGGTTATCGCTTACCATACTTGGCATATGAAAGAGTTTGGAAAGGCAATGTTTTGATTGTTAACAGACCTGAAGAAGATGATGGAAAAGACATCATTCGGTTGACACAGACTTATTTGGAACAAATTAATACCAATAAGGATTTTAGGGAAGTTGTGCGTTTTTTTGAAAATACGTTATACCTTCATCTTGTTCCGCAATTATTAAAATATCCATCAGCTTTCACTGGACCTGATTTGCCTGGAGACCCATTTGGAAAAGGGTTTTTAGAGCGAATTGCTAAAGCGAAAGAAAATACACGCAAGTCTTTCCTTCGCAAAATTGAACAGGCGTTAAAGCTTGCAGTTCCACAATTGACTCATCTTGAATTTACAACTGAAAATGGGTATCCTCATATTGAAGCCACTTATGCGCATTGGCGTCCAGGAGCAGGCAAACAGAAGGAAGACCAGTTTAGTGATGGGACTTTGCGATTAATTGGATTGCTATGGGCATTGCAGGAAGGTGATTCACTTTTATTGCTTGAAGAACCGGAACTTTCGTTAAATGGAGCTATTGTTTCAAGACTTGCTGCTTTAATTCATCGCTTGCAAAAGCCCAGAAAACGTCAAGTAATTATTTCAACTCATAGTTCTGATCTTTTAAACGACAGAGGTATTTCTTTAAATGAAATAGTTGTTCTTGAACCTGCTAATGAAGGAACCAAAGCTTGTGTGGCTTCCGATATTGAAGATGTGAAAAATATGCTAAAAGGTGGTATGACACCAGCTTCTGCAATCCTTCCACGACTAAAACCCAAAGATATTAACCAACTTACACTAGAATTTTAGTATGAATCCAATTCCATTAAATCTGGTATTTGAAGATGAAATCAGCGAGATGGTTATGGTAAAACTTGCTGACGAGTCAAAAAAATATTTTATTGCAAACTCATATTCGGAAGGTGGATTCGGTTATATAAAAAAGAATATTGGTGGATTCAATGAAGCGGCAAAAGCATGCCCATTTTTTGTGCTTACCGATTTAGATAGTGTTGACTGTGCTCCGACCTTAATTGATAGCTGGCTTGGGAAATCAGCACATCCTAATTTAATCTTCAGAATTGCAGTACGTGAAGTGGAGGCATGGCTACTTGCTGACATAGAAGGATTTTCAGAGTTTACAGGTTTATCAGTTACCAATTTTCAGGAAAATGCTGAAGAAATTACAGATCCTAAGGCACAACTTCTTCAATTGATAAAACGTTGTAGGATTAGAAGAATAAAGGAAGATATTTTGCCTAAAAATGAATTTGCTGCTGTAGGTCCAAACTATAACGGACGACTAGGTGAATTTGTTATGAAATATTGGAGTGTTAGTCGTGCAATAAAGCGTTCTGACAGTTTGAAAAGAGCTATGACTCACCTTTCAACTTTTAGCGTTGTTTACAATTAGTCGGTTTTATGGCCTGGATCTATTTATTAATCGCCGGAATTTTGGAAGTCGTTTGGGCTGTTGGGATGAAATATTCTGAAGGCTGGACCAAGCTATATCCAAGCATTTTTACGATAGTGTCGATGATCATTGGATTTTACTTCCTTTCGCTGGCGGTTAAATCGTTGCCTTTAGGCACGGCTTACGCGGTTTGGACTGGAATTGGGACGATAGGCACTGTCATCTTCAGTATCATCTTCTTTAAAGAACCAATGGATGCGATTAAGATTGTTTGTATTCTGCTTATCGTAACCGGGATTGTTGGCCTGAAACTGTTTCACAAAGCATAAAAAAGCAAGGAAAAAGTCAATAGTCAATTGGAAAAAGTTTGATCATTTTTCAAATGACTAATGACACTTTTCTAATTTGGTATGATTCCCATTTTTTTCATCAGGAAAGTGGCGTTCATGGTGCGGGTTACTCCTTCGCTTAGTTTGTAGTCGAATTTTAATTCATCGGCATGAAGCAGAACTTCGAAGCACAGGTTTTTGATTGAATCAGGATACTGCTTGATCAATTCGGTAAGTCCCAGGTCGTGTGTAGCAACTATTCCGTGCGTTTTTAGGGAAATAAGTTGATTGATCAGCTCTTTTGAGCCATTCAGCTTGTCGGTCGAATTTGTACCTTTCAGCATTTCGTCGATAATTACAAAGAGGTTTTCTCCATTCCGGAGTAAAGTCAGCATGGTTTGAAGCCGAAGTAATTCGGCATAAAAATACGATTCGTCGTTCATCAGATTATCAGATGTGCGCATATTGGTAAATATCCGAATCGGTGAAAATTCAAATCTTTCAGCGCAAACCTTGCAACCATTGCCTGCTAATATCAGGTTTACTCCAACCGTCCTCAAAAAGGTGCTTTTACCAGCCATATTGGCCCCTGTTATGATTGCAATTTGTTGGTCGTTACTGATTTGAAAGGAGTTTCTAATGCATTTGGATGGATCAATTAAAGGATGTCCCATATTGATTGCAATAAATTGAAATCCTGAATCCGACACTTCAGGAGTCGTCCATTCCGGATGATTATAATTACAATTGGCCAGGCTTACCAAAGCATCTAATTCGGCGATCAGATCGAACCATTTGGGCAGATCACCTTCATAGTTTTGCTGCCAGCGGAATAGTTTATACAGACAACGTAAATCCCAAAGAAGAACAGAATTGAGCACAAATCCTACCAATATGTTTTGCCGGTAATCGAATTCGTTGAGTATTTTTTGAAGTTCAGAAGTGATTGTACTTGCTTTTTTCCCTTTGCTGATCAGTTTTTCTTTCATGAAAACTAAATAGCTGCTTTGAAACGTTTTCGTTTCAATTTGTTGAAGCATATTGGCGTAGCGGCTCAATCGTTTGGCCTGAGATTCGAATTGCTTATGAAATCGGGATATCGTTTTGTTGTACAAAATAAAAAGTATCCATTGCGCGAAGATTGCAATCAGGTAAAACGAATTAGGGAAGATTCCTGTGCTGTTTAACCCTATCAGGAGTATGGTCAGAAGTGGTAAGGTTTTTAATAGGTATTTGATCGTTTGGGCTGACTTTAGTGGAATAATCTGACCAATGGAATCATCAATCCGTGGTTGGTTTTTCTGATCTTCGGTTTCCTTGCCTTTCGCCAGATAGTGTTGCCTCCAGTTTAATTCTCCGGAAAGTTCCTGAATAGCCTGTTGTCTGCTAACTATTTCGTCCTTCGTTCGCTGACTTTGGTTCAGGAGTGATGCTAATTTATTTTTCCCCCTGCGGGTGACCGTCCGGTTCAGGAATTGGAAGAGTGAGCCATTGCCGTAAATATCCAAATCGTAACTGTAATCGTGATGCGGATCGGTAAATTCATTACCCGGATCAAATGGACTGAGATCGCGGTTCATTGCTTTAATCTCATCCTGATTGATTTCAACCAATCGTTGAAAAAACAGGACTTGATTCTCGGTCTCTATGAATTTTTTGATGAGAACTAAAAATGCAACAATCAGGAGCGAAGAAACGCTCACAGCCAGAAAAATATTTACTGCATTCAGGTAATAATACGCCGCGAAAATGCCAATAAAGCAAAAGAAGCGTCCCAGAGCGATGAGTCTGATTTGTTTCTTTTTAGTATCGAAATCTTCTTGATATTGTTTGGCAAGATTCTGGTAATTTTGGAGGATATCTGCATTCATGAACTGAAAAACTGAAATTTGGTCAATCTGTTTATAGTAACAAGTATCGTACCTACATAGATAATTACAAAGATTAGCAGTTTCATTGAATCTTCGTGCGAAATGGAGGCTTTCGAAATATCCGGAAAATTAGCTTTGAAGTATCTTCGTTGCACGATAACTATCAGTTGGTAGAATGCCCATCCGGCTAAAAAACCCCAGATCCATCCGGTCAAAATATCTCCGGGATAATGAATACCAATATAAATCCGGGTATAGGAAACCAGGATAGCCCAGACAAATATCAGGATTGTATAAATCTGATTTTTAAATAGTCGGGCTGAAATGATGGCCAGCGTAAATGTGTTGGCGGCATGTGCCGAGAAGAACCCAAATGCACCGCCACGGTTGTAAACGTTGTGAACCAGATTTCCCAAAACCGGATCATGGGTGGGGCGCGGTCGCTCTACCAGATGTTTTATCAATCCTGAAAACTGGTCGCTTACTGCTATCGAAAGTCCAATCAATAGCAGAATATAAACTGAATTCCGTTTGTAGGTTTTTACGATGAAGTATATAAGAAGTAAATAGAATGGAATCCATATCTCAATGCTTGTAAATATGGTTACAGCCTTATCCCAGAAACTATTGTGGAAGCTGTTCAGAAACAGCAAAAGTGATTGATCTATTTGTTTGATGGTTTCCATAAAAAGTTCCTAGAATGCAACATGATGAAGATTTGAAAATTTACCATTTGAACGATTTACGATTTTTAGCCAGCAATAAGTAAATAGTAAATTGGCAATCACAAAATAGTAAATATTTCATTTTTACTCCGAACTTGGTTTATTCAAAATTTGCCAAATTTTATCTTTTAACTGTAGGATTCCCTGTCCGGTGATCGATGAAATAAACGAATGCGGAATGTCTTTCAATTCTTCACTGATTTCAACTTTCAGTTCATCGTCCAGAAAATCACTTTTACTAATAACCAGAAAACGTTCTTTATCCAATAATTCAGGATTAAATTGCTGCAATTCGTTCATCAGAATGCCATATTCTTTGCGGTAATCTTTCGCATCGGCCGGAACCATGAATAAAAGCATCGAATTACGCTCAATATGCCGAAGGAAGCGAAGTCCAAGACCCTTCCCTTCGTGTGCACCTTCAATAATTCCGGGGATATCTGCCATTACAAAAGACTGATTGTCGCGATAACTCACAATTCCCAAATTAGGAACTAAAGTAGTGAACGGGTAATCGGCAATTTTTGGCTTGGCTGCCGAAACTACCGACAGTAAAGTCGATTTTCCGGCACTTGGGAAACCAACCAAACCCACATCAGCCAGAATTTTCAATTCAAGTGTAAACCAACCTTCGGTAAACTCTTCGCCGGGCTGGGCAAAACGTGGAGTTTGCTGGGTCGACGATTTGAAATGTACATTTCCCTGGCCACCGCGGCCACCCTGAGCAATAATGTGGGTTTCGTCATGATTGGTAATTTCGAAAAGGATTTCGCCGGTTTCTGCATTTTTAGCAACTGTACCGAGCGGAACATCCAGATAAACATCTTCGCCATCGGCACCGCTACTTTGTTGTTTTCCTCCCGATTCGCCATGTCCGGCAAAAATATGTTTGCGGTATTTTAAATGCAGCAAAGTCCACATCTGCTCATTTCCTTTCAGAATCACATGACCTCCGCGACCTCCATCACCTCCATCCGGACCGCCTTTGGGTTCCGATTTCTCTCTGCGAAAATGCGCTGAACCGGGTCCGCCATTTCCCGATTTGCAATAAATTTTAACGTAATCAACAAAATTAGTATCTGACATCTAAAATAAGTTTCAAGTTCAAAGTTTCAAGTTCAAAGTGTTGACCACTAAAGGCTGATCACTAACCACTTTTTTCAAGGGGCGCAAGATAAGCAAAAAAAGACGAATGGTTAGTTAACCACCCGTCTTTTGTGTTTATTATCAGAATCTTAAAGTGATGAAATGGTATCGATCAGTCGTTGAGCAATAATTTCTATAGAACCAGTTCCATCAATTTTATAGTATTTATTCTGTGCGCGGTAATAGTCTCTGAGCGGCTCGGTTTTTTCGTGGTAGATTTGAAGCCTGTTTTTAATGATCGAAACTTCCTGATCATCAGGCCTGCCTGAAGTTTTTCCACGGGTGAGCAAGCGGTCAATAATCTCTTCCTGTTCAACTGTCAGGCACAACATTCCTGAAACCGGGATGCTGTATTCATTCAATAGATCGTCCAAAGCTTTTGCCTGAGCAACGGTCCTTGGAAAGCCATCAAAAATATATCCGTTTGCCTCAGTGTTTTCCTGAAGTTTCGTTTTAATCATACTAATAACGATGGAGTCTGATGCCAGAAAGCCCTTATCAATGTAAATTTTAGCTTCCAGACCCAGTGGCGTTTCGGCAGCGATCTGCGTACGCAATAAATCACCAGTTGATAGGTGGATGAGCTTATATTTTTCAATTAGAGATTCGGCCTGAGTGCCTTTTCCAGCACCCGGCGGGCCAAATAAAACAAGATTTAACATTCTTCCTGAATTTTGGATTACTTGTCGATTACCTTATAAATATCTATCAGATTGCGACCCTTCCGGTCATAATCCAGTCCGTAGCCAACAATAAAGTCATTGGGTATTTCAAGACCAATATAGTCGAGTTCGACTTTTATCTTAAGCGCTTCGGGTTTCAGAAGCAGGGTGGCAACCTTAATTTCTGCGGGATTTTTGGATTTAATCTGTTCGATGGTATTGGCAATTGTGATTCCTGAATCAACGATGTCTTCCAACACAATGACGGTGCGTCCAGTCAAATCTTCGTTCAACCCAATAAGTTGTTTTACTTCTCCGGTTGTATGTGTTCCTGAATAAGATGCCAGTTTAATGAATGAAATTTCAGCATCGAGCAATGAAATACGTTTAAAAATTTCGGCGGCAAACATAAAAGAACCATTCAGAATGCAAAGAAATAAAGGATTTTTACCTTCAAAATCCTTATTCATTTTTTCTGCCATCTCTTCTACGATTGATCTGATTTTTTCGTAAGGAATAAAAATTTCGAATTCCCGGTCATTAATTGTAACGTTCTTCATTATGCTTTAAGTTGAAATTTTCTATGTTTACAGTCAATTGGCAAAAGTCGGTTTTTTGAATCGTTTTGATGCCAAAAAATGAAGCGACAAAGTAACAAAACTAATTTGCAATGGAAAAATTAAATATTGAAAAGATGGAAGCAAAAGTTAGTATTATCATGGGCAGTACTTCTGATTTAGGAGTTATGGAGGCAGCAGCCCGAGTTCTGGATGAGTTTGAGATCCCATTTGAAATAAATGCTTTGTCTGCGCATCGTACTCCTGAAGCAGTCGAAATTTTTGCCAAAGGCGCTAAAGAGCGCGGAATTCTGGTAATTATAGCTGCTGCTGGCATGGCCGCTCATTTGCCCGGAGTGATTGCAGCAATGACTACTTTGCCTGTTATCGGTGTTCCGATCAATGCTTCGTTAAGCGGATTGGATTCGCTTTTGGCTATCGTACAAATGCCTCCCGGAATTCCGGTGGCCACAGTAGCTGTAAATGGTGCTCAAAATGCTGGTATATTGGCTGTTCAGATGATGGCGCTGGGTGATTCGGAGCTCGCTGAGAAACTCATCGCTTTTAAGGAAAATCTGAAGATTAAAATTGAAAAAGCCAATATCGATCTGGCTGAGATAAAATTCAGATATAAAACAAATTAGATTTGATACAATAGCAAAATAGTTGTAACTTGTAGGGTAAGAATCATGTTCCTGATTTCAAAATTCAGGAACTTTTTTTTCTGAAGGTTATGAAATTGTTATCGGCTATTTTTTTAGGTTTGTTCATGCTTTTCAATTCGGCTGCCAGTTCACAGGATTTTTTCTCATCTGGCGCAAGAAATCAGTCTCTGGCAGGCGCTTCTGTTGGCTTGTCCGGCTGTTGGTCGGTCTATGGAAATCAGGCAGGATTAGCTCAAATAAGCCGGACTGAGATTAGTGGTTCATTTCAAAACCGGTTTTTGGTCAGCGAATTATCCACCCGATCAGGAATCCTGGTTTTTCCTGTTCAGTCATCAGTGTTTGCTCTTTCGTTCTCACAATTTGGAAAAAATCCTTTCCGGCAAGATATGCTCGGATTGAGCTATGCCCGGCAAATCTTTCCTCGATTCAACTTCGGATTACAGTTTAATTATTATCGTTTATTCCTTTCGGAAGATAATCGGAGCAGAGGCGCTGCGGGTTTTGAACTTGGGATGCAATACCTGTTTCCAAATCGATTAACACTGGGTGTGCATGTTTTGAATCCCTATCAAACGGGCATCACAACAGTGTCCGGAATCTATCAGTTTCCATCACGGATAAACTGGGGGGCAAACTTTCTGCTTTCCGATTCATTCAGTATTTCATCCGAACTTGAGCACGACTTTGAACAGCATCTGATGGTTAGAACCGGCATGGAATATACGATTCTCGATAAGTTCTTCGTGCGTGCAGGTTTTTCAGGCAAACCATATCAGCTCTCGGCAGGTATCGGGTTTCAGGTTAAAAAGCTGAGTTTCGATATTGCCAGTTCATACCATCAATATTTGGGCGATTCGCCATCACTAAGCTTTCAATACCAATTCTGACTATGAAAAAATTAATCCTTTTCATAGTGATTTTTGGAACGGTGATGACTTTGCAGGCTCAGGATCCGATGGTGCAGCAAACTGTTGAAGATATGTTAGAGTCGGCTGGCGAAAATATAAGCGACGACACTAATTTTCAGGAAATACTGGACGATATGATCCGTTTCAAGCTAAATCCGTTGAAAATTAATTCCGCTTCGAATGACGAACTCATGCGCCTGCATTTGTTGTCGAGCTTGCAAATTGATAATCTGATTCGTTTCAGGCAAAAAACCGGAACTATATACAGCATTTACGAAATGGCTTCGATTGAAGATTTTACGCCCGATGTGCTTCAGCGAATCGAGCCATATCTAAGTTTCGAGGTGCAAAATCAGCTAGTTCGCCGGAAGAAATCTGCAACTGATTTGTTTGTGCGGTCGTCACGATCCTTTTCATCCGAAGTCCAGCCTGAAAAAGCGACGTATGAAGGTTCTCCCGAACGGTACTATCTTCGGTTAAGGCATGAGTCGGCTGATTTAGAATATGGATTGGTTGCAGAGAAAGATCCCGGCGAGTCCTTTTTTCGGCTTTCGAACAAACGGGGTTTCGATTACTATAGCTCATTTGTTAATTACAGGTTTGGCAAAGCTAATAACCGTTTGTTTGCCGGCGATTACTCGGTTCGTTTTGGTCAGGGGTTGGTGGCATGGCAAGGGTTTTCGATGGGAAAATCGTCTGAAACAACTCAGGTATTTCGCGCAGCTCCGGGAATCAGATCATATTCTTCGACCGATGAAAATCAGTTTTTTCGTGGATTGGCCGGACAGTTTCGTTACCGGCGATTTGTTTTTTCACCCTTTATTTCGCTGAACCGTGTTGATGCGCATGTGGATACGGATACGCTTGCCGGGAAAGCTTATTTCAGAGCATTTCAAACCAGCGGATATCACCGCACCGGGTCGGAGATTGCAGGGGAGAATGCTGTCAGGCAGTTTACCGCTGGCGGACATGTTAGTTATATATATGACCGCTGGGTATTTGGAGTCATCACTGTTTTTAACCGGTTTAATACCGAAATGATTCACCACGATTTACCATACAATCAGTTTTTGCCTGATGGGAAAGAAAATGTGGTCGCTGGTATTGACTGGAAAGGTTCGGTAAACAAAATCTATTTCTTTGGTGAGGCCGCTGCAAGTGCCTACTCCGGAAAAGCCCTTCTGGCAGGATTAATGCTGAAACCAGCTCCAAATGCTGAACTTTCGATGGTTTACCGAACGATCAATAAAACATATTTCAGCTATTTTTCGAATGCGTTTACAGAGTCATCGCGGATCAACGATGAACATTCGATGTACCTTGGATTGAAGTTTTTTCCTGCTGCGCATTGGAATGTGTTTGCTTATGTCGATTTCTTTAGGAATAAGTGGATTAAATATACTACGGCAGCACCTTCAATCGGAACTGAATTGTTTTCTCAAGTGTCGTATAGCCCAAGTCGGAAATCCAATTTCTACCTGAGGTTTTTTCAGGAAGAGAAAGATCAGAAAATAGTTTTTGAACAGTTTAAATATAATGAAATACAGTTGATTAAACGGCTTCGATTTAATTATGCACAGATTTTGAACGAGCAATTCAGCATGAAAAGTCGGATAGAATTCTCAAATTACTCGAAGGAAAACCACGAAAAAGGATTCCTGATTTTTCAGGATATCGTGTATAAATCGATTGAAAGACCTTTTGCATTAAATGGTCGTTTGGCATATTTTAAAACCGATGGATACGATTCGAGACTTTACGCCTACGAGAATGATGTGCTTTATTCTTTTTCGGTTCCGGCTTTGCACGGAAACGGGATTAGGTCGTATCTGAACTTTCAGTATAAGTTTTCATCGAATCTTCAGTCTTGGTTGAAGTTCGCATCAACTCATCAGTTTAGTAAATCCGATGGTGTCCAAACCATAGATTCAAGCACCCGGTCGGAACTAAAAATACAGCTTCGTTATCAGTTCTAAAATAATTTCAGAAATTCACGCTCAATTAGTATCTTTGCGCGACAAAAAAACAGGAATGGTTCATAAAATTAATTTCGACGATATACGTCCATTTAATGATTCGGAGGTCAATCATTACCTCGGATTACTCCTTCATGACGATGGATTTCAACATATCTTACAATTCATATTTAAAGATCAGGCGATCATCGATCAATTCAAGATCACCTTGTCGAAGATGACCACTGTTAAAGAATTGCAACATGAATTTGTTTATCACCTTGTTAATGACTTGATTATTAAGTCGTCGACTGACGGGCTGACTTCAAGTGGATTAGATAAACTCGATAAAAATACCAGCTATCTTTTTATTTCGAATCATCGTGATATTATTCTTGATTCAGCTCTCATGAATTTTTTGATTGTGCTCGAAGGCATGAATACTACCGAAATTGCCATTGGAAATAATTTGCTGATCGAAAAATGGATTGAATATGCGGTAAAACTGAACCGGGCATTTGTTGTTCACCGGAATCTGCCGGTACGTGAATTATTAATGGCGTCAAAAAAACTTTCGGAATATATTCGACGCGATGTGACGTTGAGAAACAACTCAGTTTGGATCGCCCAACGTGAAGGCAGAACTAAAGATGGAAATGATAAAACACAGCCGGCACTGCTTAAAATGTTGAATCTGAGTAATATCAATGAGTTTGCTGAAGGGTTCAAGCAATTGCGGATAGTTCCTCTGTCAATTTCTTACGAAATTGAACCTTGCGGAATTTCAAAAGTTGCCGAGATGTATAAAAAGCAAACTGAGGGATTCGAGAAAACGCAGGACGATGATTTGCGCAGCATGGGTGAAGGGCTAGTTCGTCCTAAAGGTCGCGTTCATTTCGGATTTGGAAATCCGGTGACTTGTCAGATTGATTTCTGCGACAATGAAGAAACCATTTCAGGCAAAATTGATAAACTTGCGGAGCAGATTGATCAGCATATATACAGTAATTTTCAACTTTGGCCCAATAATTATATTGCCGAAGATATCCTGAATAATACAAATCTAAATCTCGAACACTATTCCCCGGAGCAGTTCAATATGTTTGTAACGATGCTGGATGAAGCAGTCTCACTTATTCCTGGCGATGCTGAAATAATCCGAAGAATGTTTCTTCTAATGTATGTGAATCCATTGCTGAATAAGCGAAAATCGATGGTTTAGTTTATGCTCGACCGTTATACTGGCATCATCTGGGATTGGAATGGTACTTTGTTGAATGATACGCTGCTTTGCGTGAAAATCATCAACGAAATGCTCGAAATCCGCCGTCTGCCCCTATTATCAATTCCTTCATACAAAAACGTTTTTGCATTTCCTGTAAAGGACTATTATCAGAAAATTGGTTTTGATTTTGAGCATGAACCTTTCGAAATTCCCGCTTTGGAATTTATTGAACGATACAATGAACAGGTTTCCGGATGCTCACTCCATCAGGATTCACTGCGGTTTCTTGATTATTTTCATTCCATCGGAATTCGTCAGTTTATACTTTCGGCCATGCATGAGGACGTGTTGAACGATTGTCTGAAACATTTCCGGATCGAACACTTTTTTGAACATGTATCGGGTTTGGATAATCATTTTGCAGCTTCAAAAACAGCCAACGGGCATCGTTTAATTACTGAATTGAATTTGGATGTCAAGGAATTGATATTGATTGGTGATACCATCCACGATTTTGAAGTGGCCACTGAATTGGGTTGTCAATGTGTTTTGATAGCCAATGGACATCAGTCGAAGACGGTACTCGAAACAATTGGAGTTGTGGTTTTGGATGAGCTGAACCAGCTTTTGGATTAAAAGGCCTTCAGGATAAACGTGACCAGAAACATATAATAGTTGTGGTTGCTGTTTGTTGTTTTTATCCACAACTTTTTACGTTCTATCTCAAGTCCTGAACTTGATATGAGAAACTCAAAACGGGTGGTCCCCATATCGATAACCCAAACCAGGTCAAGACTTGGATTCGAATTTTTTTTAATATCCGTCTCAGATAGCTCAGAACCAAACTCAATCACTTTTTTTAGGTATTCCACTTCAACCTGTTTTTTTTACCTACAAGTTGTTCCAGTTCAGCAACTTTCTTCAAAAGCTGGAAGGTCTTTGCCCCTTCCGATTCCTTCTGAACAACCATCTTTTCGTTCTGCCCCGCATACTTCGAATATTTCCGGACTCATTTATATAATGCGGTCACCGAAACTTCATAAATCCGGGATATCTGCGACACCGTAGTTTATTTTCGTCAATTTGCTTGACTTTTTCTTTCTTATACTCATCATTAAAATGCCTAACTTTTCTAATTTGACTTCCCATAATAAAGCGAAATTTAAAAGTAATCAACTAAACTTCTTGTTACCTTATTTCATGGGAGGACAATTTCCTTGTGTTAATTCTGCGACCGTATTTATGTTTTCGGAAAATTGCGTAAATTGAGCCCTTGTCGACAAAAAAGTTTATAGCTATGGAGTGTTTTGTATGAATCAAAGGTGATATTTCTTATCATATTCTGACCACTTGATTCCAAAAACATCCAAAATAAGATAGGAAAACAAAATATATAAATATCTATAATACATACAGTTATGAATGAATGAGAATATTTACTTAACGTACTTAGGAATAAATATCGTCCTGATTGCACGTTCAGTAAAAGCAAGGGTGGAATGAAATGTAACCCTGTGAGAATTAAAAAAGAAAGAAAAGGAATGGACCTGCAAAAACTAAAAAAGCACCTGCAATTTGATACGGCTGGGTGGATTGCCAGCTCATCGCTGCTAATCTGCGCCTTTAGTGGTATTTTGCTGGCCATTCCGTACGATTTTACCCGAGCGCATCAATCGGTTTCCGAAATGCTGTTGTTCAATCCTGCTGCATCGTTGGTCCGTAATCTGCATTACTGGAGCGCACAGTTGTTTTTTATTTTCTCAATTTTGCATATTTACGATCACTTCTATAAATCAACCGAAACGAATATCCGGAATCGTCGTACCTGGCTGATTTTATGTCTGGCATTGGGTTTTATGGGTTACGAAATGATTTCAGGCTTTATTCTGAAAGGCGATGCTGCAGGTATTCAGGCACGGCGCATTTTAGCTTCGATGCTCGAATCGATACCTTTTTTCGGAAAGCTTTTGAGTTCAGCCTTTACCGGAGTGGGTGAAAACAGTCAGATCGTTTACATACAGCATGTAGCTACCGGAACCATTCTGCTTTTTATTGCCGTTTACGATCATGTGAAAACCATTTGGCCCAAACGCAAATCGTGGATCATCGTTTTTACATTTGTTTTAGTTCTAAGTCTGTTGTTTCGGGCGCCACTCGGGCAAGCCGACAATTCGCAAATCAAAGGGCCATGGTTCTTTGTGGGCATTCAGGAAATGCTGCATCTCACGAGCCATCCAGCCTACATTATTATCCTGATTGTTCTTTTGCTTACGGTTATTTATTTCCTTCCTAGGTTCAGGAAAAATCACCGAACGCTGACCAAACGGATTTTGCTTGTAGCTGGTATTTTTTACCTGATCATGACTTTGGTAGCCTTGCTTTTCCGGGGCGAAAACTGGGAATGGAAATCGTGGAACGAAAACAAACTTTCTGAAGAGCAACTTCTGATTTTTGACCCGGTTGATTTATTCATTTCCGATAGTATAACTGCGCATCCACAAAACCAGAGAAGTGAGAGTTGCCTGATTTGTCATGCTTCGATGAAAGGTTTATCGGAGTCGCACAATCCGGCAGTGATGGGCTGCGTGGCTTGTCACAAAGGCGATCCGTTTGCTACCAGAAAATTGACGGCTCACCGGAACATGATTTTGGTGCCAGGCAACTTCTCAAATGTGCGGCAAACTTGCGGAACACAAAATTGTCATGCTGATGTTGCTGACAGGATGCAGAAATCGCTCATGACCACCCAAAGCGGAATTATTGCTGTCGATAAATTTGTATTTGGCGAAACTGCTTCGCTGAACGATACTTTTCATATACAGAATTTGGCTCATACGGCGGCAGATACCCATTTGCGTAACCTTTGTGCAGGATGTCATCTGGGCATGGAAAAAACCAAAATCGGAAATGCTGAATGGCTCGACCGAGGCGGAGGTTGCAATGCCTGCCACCTGCATTATTCTGATGATGCCTCAGCAAGCATGAAGCGGATGCAATCGAAATCCTCTATTTCAGCTGATGAAATCCATCCGACCATCGACATACAGGTTTCCAACGACCGTTGCATGAGTTGCCACAGCCGATCAGGCCGAATCTCGTTGAGCTACGAAGGCTGGAACGAAAGAGGAGAGGGGACAGCGCAGAACAGCTCGGCGCGAACAAAGGTTTTGCCAGATAAGCGGATCGTCGAATTTGTGCAGGCTGATGTGCACCACCAAAAGGGAATGGCCTGTATCGACTGCCATACTTCGTATGATCTGATGGGCGATGGAAAACACCATACCCACAAGGAAGACGCGGTGAGCGTGCAGTGTGTGGATTGTCATACCACAGGAAAAGTGAATTCGATAGCCGTATCATTTTTGGCCGATAAGGAATCGCAAATGATTGCCTGGCTGCGAAAAACCGATCCGAAGACAAAAGTGGTGCTGACTGCCAAAAATCAGCATCCGTTAATGAATTCCCGCGTTGATTCGTTGGGTCGGATTTTTCTGACAAATAAACTGACCGGAAAAGATCACGAATCGAAACCTGCTGCTTCGGTTTGTACCAAAGGGAAAGGGCACAGCCGACTGAGTTGTGAAGCTTGCCACACGGCTTGGGTTCCGCAATGCATTGGCTGCCATAATTCGTTCGAGAAAGAAACCGCTGGATTTGATTTGCTGACCGGCAGAACCATCAAAGGAACCTGGGTTGAATTTTCCGGAAAAAATCTGGCAGAACCACCAGTTTTAGGAATCAATTCTGCCACCAATCAAATAGTGACTGCTATGCCTGGAATGGTCATGAGTATTGATAAAGAGTCATTTGAAAACGGAAAAGGAAAAAGTTTTCATCGATTGTATGCGCCAACTACGGGACATACAACGCAACGAATCGGTCGGGATTGTAAGTCGTGCCATAACAACTCGTTGGCCATAGGGTTTGGCCGTGGTGAGTTGAATTACAAGGTTACCGGAAATATTGGAAGATGGACTTTTGAACCACGATTTGCCCTAAATCCATCCGATAATTTACCCGAAGATGCCTGGGTTGGATTCCTGAAAGCATCACAAACGCCAAATTCTACCCGAATCTGGCTTCGGCCATTTTCTGTTGAAGAGCAAAAAAAGATTCTTCAGGTAGGCAGTTGTTTAAATTGCCACGACGAAAAATCGAAGGTGATGGATTCGGCTTTGGATGATTTTGAGAAAACACTGGCCCAACGAAGTCGGAAATGTGTCGTTGCTGAATGAGAATGCGGATGTGATCTATCGAAACAAAGATCATCAGAAAAGGCTAAAAGATAAAAGCTCCCTGAATTTTTCAATTCAAAGAGCTTTTTATGTTTCAGGATTAATGAATCGTTATTGATAAACTATTTTTATTGTTTGGGATTCACCCGTCTCACTTTTCATCCTCAACAGATAGATACCGCTTTTCAGATTTTCATTTTCAAAGTTTAGTACATGTGTGCATTTTCCAACCGAATTGAATACGAAATGCCGGATTGTTGATCCTGAAATGTTTATCAGGCTAAATACTACTTTTTGCAAGGTTTGTGTCGAATACTCAACAACCAGATTTTCGGTAAACGGATTTGGATAGACATTCAGGCCTACTTCATACTTCTGAAATTCAACACCGACACTGTTATCAGCAGTGAGTTGAACCAGATCTTCAGCGATAAAAGTTCCGTCCGAAATGCGGAGTTTGATGGTATACAATCCTTCAGTATCAGGCTGTATGGATGGTCTCGTGGTATTTGCATTCAAAATTGAAGCATTACTTCCCATCGGTTTGGTCACATAACTCCACTGATAAAGCAGCGATTTTCCTTCCGGATCGTGCGATTCACTACCATCGAGTTCCACCGTCAAGTGTTCCGTAGTAGTCAGATCGCTGCCAGCTTTCGCAACCGGAGGAAGGTTATTCGTTGCGGTAACGATAACTTCATCTATAAAGCTGGTGTTAATGCCATCCGAAACGGTAAGCTGAATCAAATATTCACCCGGAACATCGGGTTGGATGATTGGTTTGCTCAGGCTTGAATTGGCAAAAGTCACTGCACTTCCAGGAGGTTTCGAAACGATCGACCAGTCATAAGTCAATACATCCTCTTCAGGGTCGTTCGATTTTGAACCATCAAGGGTAATCAGCGAGCCAGTAACGACCTCCAGATCACTTCCGGCGTTTGCCAGAGGCGGCTGATTGGCAATAATGTTGATTTCAACCGATTCCGGAGAACTTGTCGAGAATTTATCAGAAACTGTTAATTCAAGCGTATAAATGCCTTCCATATCTGCGGTAAATTTTGGATTTACGGCTGACGATGAACTTAGTTTAGCGATACTTCCAGATGGTTTTTCAATCCATTCCCAACGATAAGTCAGATTGTCGCCATCCGCATCGGTTGAGCCAATTCCGTTTAACTGAATGAATGAACCGCGGCTCCGAATCTGATCGCTTCCGGCATTGGCAACCGGCTGCTGGTTCGATGCCTGAATCGTAACCTGAACGGTTTCGCTTTCCTTCACTCCATTATCAACTTTCAGCGAAATTGTATAGTCACCAAACTGATCGGTAGTGAATGAAGGTGCCGGACTAAAAGGATTTGAAAATTGGGCCAAACTACTGTCCGGCTTCGAAACCATTGTCCAATGATAATTTAACTGCCGGTTATCAGTAGAATAACTTGTTGACCCGTTGACTTGAACCAGCTCGTCTTTTCCTACCAATAAATTAGTTTTTATTGCTGCAATTGGTGTTTCAATGGGAGCAGCCGGATCTGTATAATCAATGATCAGGTAAGGACTTACACCGGCATTGTTGGATCTTACGGGCAAATTACCTTCTCCGGAAATAACAAATGCTATCGGACTTCCCGATTTCCATCCGAGCCCGATGATTTCTTTTACAACGGGCGCGATATTCGAAGTGAATTGAGAGTTATAGTTATTCACATCATCCTGTGTCCAGCGACGTGGATTCCATTTGACCATAGTCGATGTGGTGGGTCGGCTGCTGATAAGATTTGTGGTTGTAAAGGTTTCGGGACTTATTGATGCTTCGCCCCTGATTTGTAATTTTGCCAGAGAGGTATCAACTGCTGATCCCCAGAATATCAGGTATGCTGCTGAAATGGCTGCTCCTGAAGGAATGTCAATATTTTGAAAACGAAGTCCAATCAGCATATTGGCTTTGGCTTTCGGATCGTATGCCATTTCCAGCGAACTGCTTGTAATGTTTACAACATTGGTGCTTAAGTTCTGCTTGGCATCGTCCGATCCTTTGTTAATTTGCTTAAAGATGCTGCTCGATGGAGTGTCGTCGTAAATGACACCAATGTATAATTTTGCTTCTGAACTCCCTTTTAAATCGGTAACCTTATAAGTCAGTGAATCTGCATATTTGATTGAATCAGAGAATAGATAGTCACGTTCGGGAGTGTATGTGATGCTTTGATCCATGTTTACAACTGTGGTACCATGAGAGGCTTGAGTGGTAATATCTATCTTCCAGACCGATTTATCACCATCTTCATCATTATCGTTTGCCAGAATCGGGATGCTTAAAGAATGATTTTTGGCAACATAAGCCGTGTCATTATGTGCTTCTGGTGCAGTATTGGGGTTAACTGTCAGTGAAAGTTCGGCCTCTTTAGAAGCATTTTCAGCATCATTTAATTT
This sequence comes from Bacteroidales bacterium, assembly GCA_038329265.1. GTDB lineage: Bacteria > Bacteroidota > Bacteroidia > Bacteroidales > Prolixibacteraceae > Aquipluma. The sequence goes on from JBBQMW010000026.1 coordinate 18,792, forward strand.
TATTTTCAGGATGAATGTCCCGGCCATGACTGGAATACCATCGAGTAGACCGCTGGATGGATTTAAACTTAGTCCATCGGGTAAACCACCTCCTGATACACTCCAGTTGTATGGTGCAGTTCCACCTGATGCAGTTAAAGTTGTTGTGTATTTTACGCCTTCGATGGCGTTGACAAGCGAATTGGTTTTGATTCGCAAACCTGGAGAAACTGCTTTCCAGTTCGTAGGATCGTTTCCATAAGCATGAATGTCCACTCGCTGAAGCGCATTGCCATTGCCTGAAGCATCCGGCCAGGGAGATTTATTGTTAAAATCAATCTTGTCCATCCGGATATATGGAACTATGAGTACGCTGTTCTCGAGATACGATTGATACGACTTCAGGAGCGTAATTTCTTCTCCTTCATTTTTTAGTCTGCCGTCGTAATTAAATACCTGGGCAGATGCATCAAGATCGTAAATCGCTTTAAAATCGGAAGGACTAATGTTGTTTTCTACCAAAAAGATCGACTGACCTGGTTCGATTGAAATGCCTTGCGGAAAAATAAAATCAATTCCTGAAACTTTCCAGGTTGCTTGATTTGTTTCATCAAAAAGATTTACTTTCTCGCTTGAAACATTGAGCAGTTCCATATATTCAAACTGATCAACCGACGGATTATACATGATTTGATTAATAATTACCGGGCCAACTTTTGGCAATCCATTCGTCTCATTTAGGGAGACTGTTTGTTGTATTGTAAAATGTTCTACACCAATAGAATTGATGTATCGGCCATACGAAATTCCCGGTTCAAGAGCTCCAAATTTGAACCCATTTTCATAACCGTTTAATTCGCCGGTAGCTGAACCCGAGAAAATATAGATTTCTTCGCCCTTCGAGCTGAGCGAAAATGCAGAGCCAAATTCGTTATTTCCGTAGATAAGCGTATTGTTCTCATAATGAGCTTCATTAAATGTCAGGAATCCATTGGATGGAATGACTGTTCCTGCTGGAATCTTCCATTTTGTCGGTTTCGAGCGGTTATCCGAAAGATACCAGCCTCCAATGTCAACTGTTGAATTGCCGGGGTTGAACAGTTCAATTGCATCAGTCTGTGGAGCATCAGAGTTTGTTAGAATTTCATTAATTATAATTGGTTCAATCGTTGCGCCTTTATCATCAGCATTTGGAGAACCGTTAAGGCTTGAAGATGACCGCCAATTATGGCCATTATCCCAGTCAGCCGCTATGGCTTTTATAGATGGAACCAACGAAAAGCCAAGACCGTCGGCTGAAGTAGGCCAAGGTTCAGTTTTTTTATAATGAACCGAAATTATGGTGTCGCCCACGGCATTTACGAGTCTGATTCTTTCGCCGCTATTGCTAAGTTGTCCTTCGTATTCACCAAAAGGAAGAAAGCCATAACGCTGTTTAAATGCCTCACTATTCGATGCCAGAACAATAAATTTTCCCGGTTCAACAATGGTTTCGTTGTTGAATCCGTATTGAATTCCGTCGGTAAATACCGCAGCGGTAAGGTTTAGCGGCGATACGCCATTATTTTTCAGTTCAAGAAATTCGAATTCACTACCCGTAATATCACTTGTTCCTAAAGGATTATAGTTGATTTCAGTAATCTGCAAACCTATAGGAGCGTTATCAACCGTAATATTTATGGTATGGATAGAACTCCAATTCCCATTATCAAAAATCCTTGATTTCAGAATACAGGTTTGCAATACCGAAATCTTAGCCAAATTACCTCCATTTACTGAAGCAGGCGAAACAACTCCGTTGACCAGACGTGGATCTGTTCCGTCGATGGTGTAGGAAATATTGCCACTTGAATTTGGATTTGAAATCTCAATTCCATCTCCTGCCGTCAGATTAATTTGATCTTCTGCTAATTCATTTCCTGAAATCTTAAAAACCGGTGCGCTAATTTTCGATATCAGGCCTTCATCCTGTAACTGTTTGATCACAATATCAGTACGGAAAGGAAAAAAGCCATTCATTTCACGGTCGACAGCCTTGGTCCAGTCAACTTTTGTCCGAATGAATCCATCAACATCGCCCCAGCGTGCCGATTCTGCAATGACAGCGGTATCAATCTGAAGAGACCTGGTTTTCCAGAGTTCAGCTGTAGGTTTCGGCGTAAGAATTCCGTTATTGAAATATACTTTGTAGGAACGATCTGAAAACCTCTGTCGGTATTCGGCATTCTGACTCAGTTTAAAATGCAGCCATTGCGGATGGAATTGTTTGAAATTGTCCACTACCATCTTATTCCCGGTTTTGATACTACCAATATTCACACGGTTTTCCTTTAGTCCTAAACTCATGTTTATCGGATCGGTTAACAGGGTGTGCTCATTGTCGTGGGCAAAAAAAGTAAATCCACGATCATCATTTCGATTATAGATTGCATAGAAATTATTTGACCCTTTGTTACCCATGAAAGCTGACACCGGAGCATCATAGTTTGCGGTATAAAAAATGATATTCATGTAGTCAATCAGGTTATCGACATCCAAAAGAACTTTTAATGCCGGGTCGCGCTCACCTTTTTCGTTTAGACCCTGAATCTTGAAATAATCTATATTGGAAGCGAATCCATTCAGACACATGTTCCAGATTTCTTCCCAGGCATCCAGATTTCCATCGGTAGCTTCAATCGAGTTTCCTTCACCTGCGCGTTTCACCACATCGTAATCTTCAGGAACACCACCCATATAATCGGCGGCAAACCGTGCTTCAGAACGTTCCTGAGTCTGGTAAAGTCCCCAATACAATCCATTGATGTATAAGTGGTAATAGCGACTACGTGTATATTCGTTATTCATTTTTCCCTGAACATCGCGCGAAAAAACATCACGGGTAAAAGTGTATCTGGGGGCTTCATCACCCCCTTTACTCCATGAGTAATTTTGCGCACATCGGAGGTCAATTTTATCGAAACTTTTTGACCCTTCATTCTCGAAAAGTGGATAATTCAGTTTTGCTTCGCCGTATTCAGCTCTGAAAAAGAAACGGAAGGCATGTTTCCTGAAGAATGAATTCCGGCTGAAGCCACCCCTGATTCTCAGACCCGCATCGATCTGGAAACCTTCAGATCCGTCGGGATTAATTAATTCGATAGATGCTGGTCGTTCCCAATCCAGCCCCCGTCCCAAAGCATTGACATAGATTCCTGAATCTGCATCGAACAGATTGAAATTATCCGTTGTAATCGAGACTGACGGAATTTCTTTTAATGCTTTTTCCATCTGGCTGGCATAGATCGGATCAGTTAACACCTTTGAATCCATAAGCAAGTCAATGTACTGTCCATTTACATCGTACTGAGGCCAGTCATGCCCGGGAAAGGTGGTTTGGTTGTCCATTTTTTCAATAAACAAATAGGTAGAGGTAGCAATCGGACTAAAATCGTACTGGTCGCTTTTGGAACGTGCCCGAAGGACAACGCCTGGCGTTTTACCTCTCGAATGAAAGTCTTGCGGATCGATTTTGATCTTAGCGGGTGACTGTAGAATGTTTGCAAATTTTGAAGTTGCAGGATCTGAACCATCAAGGGTATAATAAATTTCCATGTTGGCAACTTCCGTTGATACAGTTACATCGAAGGGTTTTTTGTAAAAGCCGTGCTGAACTGATATTTTGGGTTTTTCTGCCGGATAAAGAGTGCCAACTTCATTCATTCCATTGACAATAGTTGTAAATGGGACTTGTTGATTGAATTGAGTATATCCGGTTTTGGGAAATACGAGAAGAAAAAAGTGCAGGATAAGTGATAGCAGGTAAAATTTTTTCATGGGTTATTTTAGTCAATTAGATTTTGATCGAAATGTAATATTTAACAAAAATATGTATTTAATCGGAAAAATAATATATCTGCCTTAAAAACATGTGATTCCATGTTTATTGCATCAACTATCAGACCAATAACCCAAGTATTGCTCATAATTGTTGAATTTGGAAATAGTAAGAATTTGAATAACTGTTGCATATAAAAATGCACCTTTACAATGAGTTCAGGAAAGAGATTGCCATCAGATCTTTTAGAAAGAGTAATCAGGCAAAATTGCGAGTGTGTTGTGGGATTTTATTAAAGTCAATAAGAGCTTGTTTTTATCTTCATGAAACAAAAAATGCCGGAAAAATCCGGCATTATTCAATTAATAAAAAGGTAAATTTCTTATTTCACGATTGAATTTTCAGGAACTGTAGTCCAGTCTGCATAAGAACCAACATAGTTGCCAACATTCTGAAATCCTGCTATTTCTTTCAAAGCAAGGTATAGTACTGCTGCCTTTATTCCCGAATTGCAGTAAACAATGATAGGTTTTTCGGGAGTGGCGCCAAATTTGGCTGCCGCGGCAATAATTTCATCTTTCGATTTATAGGCTCCGGTAGAAGTCAGAACTTCTTTGAAATTCATCCAAACAGCACCCGGAATATGGCCGTTGCTTTTCTTTGCGACGTCGGCACCCTCAAATTCATCTTTTTCGCGGGCATCGAGCAATAATGTTCCTTCAGCACGGTTTTGAACATCGGCCATTGTTCTCGTTTTGTAAGTGCTCTCAGCAACTGTGAATGTAGTCGATTTTACAGTTGATGGATTTACTGTCAGCGGAATGCGGGCAGCTGAAAACTGATCCATGTTGAAAAGCAACAAGCTTACATCGGTAGCGCCAACAGTTTTCAGGATCCACCAAACACGGCTATTGTATTTGCTTGAGCCATCGTCGTACAAAACAATTTTCGAGGTGTTCGAAACTCCTTTTTTTCCAAAAATGACTGCAAGTTCTTCGGCAGGCTTAACCTGTCCTTCAACCGGACCTGCTTTGTAAAGCTCTTTGTGTGGGATGTTGATGGCGCCTTGTATGTGCTGCTTAGAATAAATATCGGCACCATTTACATCAATTACTACAAGGCTTTTATTTGCTTTTAATTCAGCTGCAAAGTCCTTTGCCGAAATGACCGGACTTTGTGCAAGCGAATGAAAAGCGATGAATACCAAGCTCATCGAAAATATTTTTTTTAACATAGGAATCTAAATTATTTAAGTTTGAATTGTAATTGAAAAACGAGCATGTCATTTTCAATTTCGTTGTATTGGGTATAGTCAGTAGCTGAACTGGTTTCGATGTTATAAATGTAGTTCATCTGTAATCTGGCCCAATCGTTCATGTAATAGCTAAAGCCAAAAGTCCAGGTATTTTGGCTGTATTCATCATGGTTGGTATTGGTTACATCCATATTGGGATCGTATTGTTCAATCTTTACAACCGGTTCAATTTTCCAGGGTGTTTGAATCATCAACTGCGAATAAAAACCATTGCGTTTGAAGTCGCCCTGAACGATTTCAGGAACCGAGCCACAGCCACCACCAACCATTTTTGAACCTTTGTCGCCGGCAAAGATGTATTCGGTCTGAGACAATAACCCAAAGTTGCCAAACGATTTCTTTAACTGAATATCAGCACCCAAACGGGTCAACTCATCGGCTGTGGTCACCGTTGGGTCAGGATTTTTTTGTTTGCCATAATGATAACTTCCTCCAAGCTGAATGAAATTGAATGGAGCAAAAACCAGTCGGGCGATCATGTCTTTCGATAAGTTGGAATCCATAGTGTTTAGGCCTGTACCATTGGTAAAAGCTAATGAATAGCTTAAAATATTGGTTTTTTCACCAATAATGAGGAGCGAATCAGAGCTTCCGCTGACCATAATTCCCTGATCGCGGAAAGGTGAAGCCAATTCATTGACGACCATGGAGCGATCGATGGTATAAAGCGATTGACATGGCGTTGACAATTCGAGCCCAAATGATGATTTAAACTGACCGGCAGAAACTTTCAGGTACTGGCCGGCAGCTTTCCATGTTAAGAATGCATCTAAAATATAAGGACCGCTAAGTGTCGGACTTAATTCTGTCATGACATAGTAGCTGAAGTTATAAGGTATTGCGCCGGTCACTCCAAGTCGGGCTTTGCCAAAATAAAACGAGTTGGTTGTCAGGTCATTTCCTGCAGCATCAGTACCCAGTAATTCAGTACTGTTTTCGATTTGTATATAACCAATAACTTGTGGCCCTGTTGATGTACCTGATGGTTCCATGCAACCTTGTGAATATGAACTTGAAATGCCCATCCCCATTATTGATAAAAAGCTAAAAATGATTTTCTTCATTTTATATTTTCTGAAAGTGAATATTCATGAATAAATTGAATTTTGAAAACCTATTCTAAAGCGAAATTGCCTTCAGGTTGAAGGCAATTTCGTTCAGAATTGATTAATTAAATTGGTATTACTGTGTAACGGTCCAAGCTTTTGAGCCTTTGAATACAGGTTTTGAGCCAGCTTTCAATGCTGTGTAAATCATTCGGTTTGTACCAAATCCAATACCTTTTGTTTTATAGCCAAGCACGTTTAACCAGAATGTAGCAATGCTTGATGTTTGACCGGTGTAGCAATATACCAGTATATCTTTTGATGGATCGAATGCTTTATGCAATTCGCCAGCCAATGAAATTACTGGTACATCAAATGCTCCGGCATAATGACCTAAAGCAGTATAGTCGGCAGCCGGCCAGTAGTTAACGATGCTGAAAGATGCTGGTGCATCCAAAACGGCCTTGCCATCAGCAGGGGCAAATCCTGCATTCAGAACAGCCTGAACGCGTTCTTTAAGAATTGCAGCACCATCCGTTGAGTTTGAAGTAATATTTGGCTCAGCAAATGAACCTGTTGCTGGAGCAGCAGTAGTTACCCAATTGGCATTGCCAACTGCAAGATCACCTTTTGCCGGATCTTCTACTCCAGAGTTATTCGCCCATGGTCCTTTATAAGCTGCGTTCCAGCCTGCCATACCCCATTTTAGTACCTGTGCTTTCGACCATCCCATCAAACGCAAAGCCATAACTGCCTGTCCTGCAGTTTGACCAGTAAGGCAAACAACCAGGATTTTTGCATCTTTGGCAAGCCCAAGCGTTTCAGTAGTTGTGATAACATCTTTTAATACTACATTTTTTGCGCCGGAAATGTGACCTGCAGCAAAATCGGTAGCAGTCCGAATGTCATAAACCGTATATCCCGGAATAGTGCTGGTTGCTTCATCAATTATTCCCGGAGGTGTAGCTGTTAAACCGGTTGGATCAACTATCCAGCTTGGGTTGGCTAATAAGGCAGGTAAATCCAGACTGTTCGTCATCATGTATGACTTTAATGTAAGGAATGAATTGTCTGGTGTTGGAGGTGGATCTTCTTTACATGAATGAAGTAAAGAAACCAGAATAAGCATAGCCAGCAAAGCGGCTGATTGAAAAGTTTTTTTCATAACAGGTTAGATAAATAAATAGTTAAAATAAATTTGAAATAGAATCTCCAATCATGGATTTAATGTTTTTCTTTTCCAATAAAATATCCTTCGATTGCATGTTGCAAAGCTATTTCGCCTGATCTGAAGTATGGAGAATTGGCATTTGATTTATACTTGGATAAAAGCTAATTTTGGTCAGGAAATAATTGATCTCAATCATCTATATTTATGACGAAATAAATTCCTGAATAAATATGAACCAAACAACAGATATCAAAGGTATTAGTCATTGTTCAATTTTTGACTTCGACAAAAGTTGGTATGAATTGCTCACTGAAGATGAGAAATTATTGATTAATGAGTATTCAGTAAGTATTCATTTTAAAAAGGGTGAAACAGTTTGTAAGCGGGGTGCATTTGCGTCGCACATCTATTTTCTGGAAGAAGGTTTAGTAAAGGTATATTTGGAAGAGCGAAACAAAAATCTGATTCTTACCCTAATTACAAAGAACAACCTGCTTGGTTTGTCATCGGTTTTTGAAGGAAATAACAAATTGCCTTATTCTGTTGCAACCTATACCGATTCCATAGTTAGAATGATTGATATTCAAATATTCAGACAACTACTGAGGCAGAATTCCGAATTTTCGTACCGTATAATTAACCTGTTAAATGAAAAAACTTCACAAATTTATGGTCGTTTCTTCTCTCTGACTCAAAAACAGTTACACGGACGATTGGCCGATATCCTATTATGTTTGTCAAACCGTATTTTCAAGAGTAAATCGTTTGAACTTCCACTTTCACGGGCTGATTTGGGCGATTTGACAGGAATGTCGACTGAGAGTGTCATCCGCATGATGAAAGAGTTTAAAGATGATGGCCTTATCGATATGCATTGCAAAAGCATTGAATTGTTGGATGTTGCTCGTTTAGAGCGAATCAGTGAGTTTGGTTGATGAATGCGGATTCCTTCATATATATGACTAGGATTAATTAAAACATCACCTTCTATATTTTATTTGCAATCTCTGAATTTTCGAAGAATACAAATACTGATTTAAATTGCTAATAATCAAATTTAAAAAATTATAATATCTTGATATTTTTAAAATAATAATGAACCTTGGTTCATTATTATTTTAAAAATATGTGTAGATTAATTTGTTTTATGAACGTAGGTTCATTACGTTTGTGCAAAATTTCTACCATGAAAGATCAATTAGTCATTAAAGTATTAGTCATTTTTCCACTTCTTGTATTGTTTGATTATGTTGTTATGATACTTCTGGGCTGTACAAGCTGTCTGCTTGGCTACGGAAATGATTTCTATTGCGGTACTTATTGCCTCATCGGTAAAATAATCATTGGATTGACGGCGGTTCTGTTTTTCTTTCTTATTTTTCCGAATATAAAAGCAATTTTTAAAACCCACGGAGATGCCGCGTCCACGGAAAAGTAGAAAAATTTGTAATCCACCGAAAATGAAGGGATTCAAGCCTTTTGGATTGCCCTTGTGTAAAATCGAGAGCGTGAAACTTACTTTCGAAGAATATGAAAGCATCAAGCTGATAAATTATGAAATGTTATCGCAGGATGATGCGTCTGAAAAGATGAATGTATCCCGACCTACGTTTACACGTATTTACAACAAGGCATTGAAAACTATTGCACGAGCATTTGTTGAAGGGAAAGCTATTGAAATTGAAGGCGGTGATTATGAACTTGAAAATGACTGGTTCAGATGTAAAAAGTGTTACAAATTGATTGAAGGCATTGATAATCATGTGAAATGTGAAAATTGTCTGGTTTTTGGAACCGATGAACTGGTGCTCTTAAATCAGAATCCCATAGAGAAATAAATATAGGAGAAATAAAATCATGAAAATTGCATTACCAACCAAAGGAAACAAAGTTGATGATCATTTTGGTCATTGTGAAGCTTACACTATTTTTACCACAGACGACAATTATAAAATTATAAGTTCAGAAATGCTACCTGCTCCACAGGGATGCGGTTGTAAAAGCGATATTGCCGCAATTTTGAAAGAAAAAGAAGTAACTTTAATGCTTGCCGGAAATATGGGCAATTGTGCATTAAATGTATTATTGAGTCATGGAATCGAAGTTTACCGCGGAAATACTGGCGATGTATGTGAGCTTACCGAAGCATTTTTACTGGGTAAAGTTGGCGATTCGGGCGTAGGTTGCCATCAGCATGAACTTCATGGTGAGGAACATCAATGCAACCATTAAAAGTATTTTGAAGCCCTGATAAAAATCGTGAAAGTATGAAAATTGTGACTTTGATCGAAAACATGGCAAACGAGCAGTCATTGTTCGCTGAACACGGTCTTTCACTTTATATTGAAACAAGTGAGAAGAAAATCCTTTTCGATACCGGGCAAAGTGGGTTATTTATTCATAATGCACAAAAACTGGGCATTGATATTGAGGATGTTGATATACTGGTGCTTTCACATGGACATTACGACCATACCGGAGGATTGTATCCTTTTCTCGAAATAAATAAAAAAGCCGTGGTGTTTGCCAAAAAAGAAATTTTCACACCTAAATACAAGGACAAAACCCGCTTTATTGGTACGGTATATAACGAGGATGCTCTTTCTGGCCGCATGATTTTTGTAAATTCAATTACGGAAGTAGCTCCGGATGTTTTTATTTTTCCAACTATCGACCAACACCACCACATTGACACTAATTTTAACAACCATTTTAAGAAAGAAAAAACCTCATTTTTCCCTGATACGTTTGAAGATGAGTTGTTCCTCATAATAAAAAAGAACAGACACATCAATATTTTAACCGCTTGCTCGCACCGTGGTATTACCAATATTTGCACTACAGCTACCAATTATTTCAAACTGCCGGTTAACCTTATTCTGGGTGGTTTTCACATGGTAAATTGCGGCGTGGAACATTACGTTTTTATCATGAATTATTTGGGTAATTTAAACCCAAAAATGATCGGAGTTTGTCATTGTACCGGAATAGACAGATTCGCAGCGATGAAATACGAATGCGACACCAAAGTATTTTATAATTTCACCGGAAACAAAGTAACGATAAAATAAATGAGCGAATTTGATGCCCGTGCCCGCGAATGGGACAAAGATAAAATGCACACAGATCGTTCGGTAGCGATTGCCGTCGAACTCGAAAAGATGATACCACTTCATTCAGGCATGAAAGCCCTTGAATATGGCGCCGGAACTGGAATTTTAAGTTTCCTATTAAAAGATCGGTTTGCTGAAATTACCCTGATGGATAATTCCACCGAAATGATTAAAGTGTGTGTTGAAAAGACTGAATACTTCAAAACCAATCACATTTTACCCATTTGTTTCGATCTGGAACACAAAGATTATGATGGAGATTTTGATGTCATTTACAATCAGATGGTTTTACATCACGTGGGTGATTATGAAAGTATCATTGGCACATTTTATAGCCTCTTAAATCCTGAAGGTTATCTGGCTATTGCCGATTTATACCCTGAAGACGGATCTTTTCACGGTCCGGAAGTAAAAGTTCATTTAGGATTTGAACCAGAAAGTCTTGCCGCAATCTTTAAGCTGGTTGGATTTAAGAACATAGAATTCAAAATGTGTTATGAAATGAAACGCGAATCAGGAAGAACTTATCCAATATTTTTGATTGTTGGACAGAAATAAATAGGAAAGAGAAATAAGAAAAGAGGAAAAAGGAAAAAGGAAAAAAGTCTAAGATAATTTTCAATTCTGAAATTAAGTTAAATAAATCTTTATATTTCGGCTTGAATATTATACTACAATGACTAGTGATTCCGTCAAATTCAACGGCATTTTATTTGAGCTATTTTATGACAAAGACTATAACATTCACTTTGAAGAATTGTATGTCACACTGTGTCAATTTGCTCTGAAATTTGTAATTCAATCAAAAGTGCCTTAACTGGCAATAGTCAGAATAAAATCAGCAATTTTTACATCTATCCTTCATCAACTGAATATGACTAGGGAAGAATTGGACCTTATAATTGCAAAAAGGAGAGGGTTATAAAATTGAATTCAAAGAGAACGTGAATTCAGACCTTTCCAAAGAAATGGTTGCCTTTGCCAATTTTTCAGGTGCCAGGATTTTTCTCGGGGTAAATGATGATGGGAGAATTATTGATATCGAAAAAACCAATGATCTAGTTCCAAAATTCAGGATATTGCACAAAACTG
>JBBQMW010000027.1:0-30307 GCA_038329265.1 Bacteroidales bacterium
CGAAAATATGTCAGCAAAAAAGCGCAAAAGTGTATTGTATTCCTCCGAAGTTGATGCCGGGAAATGCTACATTTTGGAATCATCCAACGAAAAAATGTCGTTTTTGGATATTCGGATGAATTTTGATGTTGCTGGTGGAACATGGAAAGAGCTGGCCAATAATCTGGACCCGGGATTGCCCGAAAAAGTCAGGATTACGGTGCTGCTTATGGTTCGTGATATTTTCTGTGAGATGGAAGGTTCAGCTACGATTAAAGTAAAATGTGAAAATATTCAGAATATTAATGCGCAAAGTTCGCTGGAAAATATCAGGATAAATCTTTCAACTTCAGGAGAAATGTGGAGCAAGATAGTTGTGAATGCCGACAAAAAGATTGACTTGACCTACCAAAAACAAGTATACCTTTCATTAATTAAAATCTTGTGCCATGACTAAAGGATTTCTATTACTTGTATCATTGATTTTGATTTCGGTAATCTGTACCGCACAATTTAATCCAAAACTCGCGCAAAAATCTTTAGTGAAAGTAATGGTAACCGCCAATGGAAAAGCCGGAGTCTGCTCAGGCTTTGTATGGAAAAAAGGCGAGTGGATTGTCACTTCGCTTCATGCCATGAAACCTGGCGGAGAGGTAAAAGTTCAATACCTGGATCAATTTTGGAGGACAGCTACAATAAAAAAAATCAACATTGAAGCTGATTTGGTTCTGCTTGAGATCAAATCCGGAGATGTGCCCTCTGGCGTTGTGGCGCTACAGGCATACTCTAGCAAGATTTTGGATTTTGGTGAAGAAATTGTAGCCATAGGGTATAACAGTGGCTCCAAAGGAAGTTCTACCCGTTCGATGAAGAAAGGATTTGTTGATCCGGAGACTCTGGAATCTCTGATTCCTGCCAGTGATCGCAAAAACATTGAAGAAAGCGGTTTGCCCAAAATTGATTTGGATATTATTTATCTCGACGGAAGTTTGCTTCCGGGCTATTCAGGATCACCCACTTACGACAAAACAGGGAACTTGGTTGGTATTGGTAATGGCGGACTGGAAGGTGGGGCTTCAAATGTCAGTTGGATCATCCCGGCCAAATTTCTTTCCGATCTGGAAAACTCCTCAATGACTGCTTTGCCGCCAAACTTTGCAAAAATAGCACAGCATTTCTCTGCGGAAATGGAAATGACTGTCCAAACTGAAAATCCGGAAGAAATCGAGGATGCCTTCGCTGAAGAATACAAATCGTACACCGGAGGTGATTTTTTGTTTTATTACACCAAAACACGAACCCTCGAAGAATTGTATAACACTTCGTATGATCCCGGAAATATTGATAAGATAGTCGATGAATTTCAGCAAAGCAGACTGCAGCTCGATTACAATCAAATGAGTTATGATATTTATGAAGACGCCAATAACGGAATTGTTGTTGCCGTTCCTGAGGGACATCCTTTTGCATATAACGATGTTTCAAAAATATTCTATGCCGATTTGACCAACTTTCCGCAAGGCTATTATTTTTCATTGAGGTTTGAAGGGATAAAAGGTAATTTTGGCGCATTTTCGATAGACGAAACTGCAAATCAGTTGATCAGTAATCTGAATATTAGCATGGGCGGTCCTTCAAGTGGCTATAGAATTGACCCGGAATACTCATATTCCAAAACGATTGACAACAATAATAGCATAGCCTATATCATGTTGACTGGCAATAGCCAGTTCATCAATACAGCTGGGATAGCTGTTGTTTCCGTTCTGTATATTACCCTATTGAAAGACGACCAGAAAGCCTTTTATTCAATTGCAGAAATGGTCGTTCCTGTAATTACTTTTACTTATGCCATCACATACGGAATCGATTGTGTGAATAACTATAATTTAACTACGGATTATTGCGATTATTTTGAATCGCAAACCAAAATTATGTGCGCAGCCCACCTGGCTACTTTTGCCAACAAACAGACTAAAAGCCTAAAATAACTCAGAAACTTACGGATAGTATTTTGGTTGCTTCGAATAGGATTTTAAATTCCAACCTACTTCAAATTAGATAGGCATTCGAATTAATCAAAAAATAGTCATCCCTTGTCCTGAATAAAATATCTATAAATCTATATTATTGGATAACATGTACTTACCAAACTGAAATATTTATTTAATTATTTGCTAATCAAAACCATATAATTTCACTTAAACATTCACTAACTTGGACAAATATAAATCTGGAATAATAAAATTGTTTAATTAAAACTTGTATGTTATGAAAAAACGTTTACCATTATTCATTGCAATTTTTACTTTGCTTGTAAGTTTTACGATTCAGGCACAGGTTCCTGAACGAAAAGGTTGGTGGAAATTCGACAATCCATCAAATTTAGTACAAGCTCAAATTGGCTCTCCGCTTGAATTAATCGGAGATTGTCCTTCTGTAGATGGCCCTGCTGCTGCGAATAAAGCTATTCAGGTTCCGAATGGTTCCTTTTTAAACATGAATCATGGAATAGCTCCAAGCGGTGGTTCTTTGGTTAATGAATACACGCTTCAAATCGATTTTTCCATCCCTGAAGCCGGAATATGGCATACCTTTTTCCAGACTGATCCTACAAATGGAAGTGATGGAGAATTGTTTGCAAATACGGCTAACTCTATTGGTGTATCGGCTACCGGTTATTCCTCTAAGGCCATTGCCGCGAATACCTGGTACCGAATGCTCGTATCTGTAAAAAATGGTGAATTCTTCAGGATTTATATTGATGGAGTTCTTTGGCTCGATGGAACTGCCGGAGAAATAGACAGTCGGTTTGGGCTGGCAAGCCCACTCGTGCTTTTTGGCGATAATGATGGTGATGACGGAACAATTAATTGCTCAGAAGCAGGTATTTGGGATGTTGCACTTGATGCTGATCAGGCACTCGAATTGGGTGGGGCTAACAACTTACGGGTTCCGGTTCGGACAAAATTAGGGTCGTGGAAATTTGATGATCCTGCGAATTTATTAAAAGCTGAAATTGGAAATCCTCTTGAATTGGTTGGAACTCAGCAATCGGCTGAAGGACCAACAACAGAGAATAAAGCCATAAGGATTGCTGCTGGAAGTTATTTGAAAATGACTAATGGTATTCTTTCAAATGGAGGAGGTGTTTTGGTTAACGAATATTCCATACAGATAGACTTTTCCGTTCCTGCAACCGATGTAGAGCATACATTCTTCCAGACAGACCCTGCAAATGCAAGTGATTCAGAATTATTTATTGACAAAACGGGACATATTGGAACTGCGGTTACTAGCTATTCGGCAAATGTGCTTGCTGCGAATAACTGGTACCGAATGGTTGCTACAGTGAAAAATGGTGAGTTCTTTAAGGTATATATTAATGGAGAACTTTGGCTGAATGCAAGCGGTCAGGCTGTCGATGGTAGATGGGCTCTTGCGAATAAACTCTTGCTCTTTGCCGATGACGATGGAGATGACGCAACCATTCTTTGCTCGGAAGTTAACATTTGGGAGGTTGCATTAACCGAGACTGAAGTTAAAGATTTAGGTGGAGATCCTTCAGGTCAGGTTCCCGGACGGCTTGGATGGTGGAAATTTGATGATCCGGCGAACTTAGGAAAAGCAGAAGTTGGTACTGACCTTATTGAAACTAGCTCAAATACATCTGTTTCAGGACCAAAATCAGGGAATGATGCCATTGAAGTTCCCGTAGGAAGTTATTTAACTATGAATCATGGACTTTCTTCAAATGGTGAAGGCCTCAAAGTGAATGAGTACACTTTACAAATTGATTTTTCTATTCCCGAAGGCGGAATCTGGCATGCTTTTTTTCAAACAGATCCTGATAACGCAGGTGATGCTGACCTATTTGTTAACAAAACCAATAATATCGGAACCCAGGCAACTTCATATACTACAAATGCGATTGAGGCAAATACCTGGTACAGGATGGTTGTTACCGTTAAAAATGGCTCCTATTTCAAGGTATATCTGAATGGGGAGCTTTGGTTGGATGCTGCAGGTCAGCCAATTGATGAACGATGGGCGCTGGCCGATAAGCTTATTTTATTTGGCGATGATGACGGCGATGACGGAACCATTGATTGCTCTGAAGTAGCTATCTGGGATGTTGCCCTGAATGCTGACCATGTCAAAAAACTAGGCAACGCAACTACTATTGTTACAGGCCAGATTGGTAATAAAAGCATGGAAAATGCGATGAAACTGGGACAGAATTTCCCGAATCCATTCTCTCGCTCAACAATCTTCCCTTATCAAATAGAAAAATCGGGAAATGTTTCATTCCGCATTCTTGACCTTTCAGGAAAAGAAATCCGCATGATTGACGAAGGCGTAAAATCACCGGGGAAATATAATCTGGAAATCTATTCTGAAAAAATGAGAAATGGAATTTACTTCCTGCAAATGAAATCAGACCAAGGTATTGTTACACGAAAAATGATTGTAGCCTACTAATATCCTGTCAAAGGATTGGTAGAGTGTAAATGCTGGTTGTCGAATAGAAAATGGGAAAAAGTTAATAGTCATTCGAAAAGTTAGTTTTCCGAATGACTATTGACTTTTTATATTCTCTAAAAGATTCAATTCTTGAATTCCATTTTTAAAGTAACAACCTGCCAATATGGTAATTGGTGAGGTTTTGTCACAACCAACGCGTCACCTTCCAGTTTATATCAGTCGACTCGTATGGCCTGACATCTTTCACTCCTCCAAAAGTGCCTTTTTCCTGTTTCAGCATCGCGACGGATCTTCAAGTGTAATCTTCATACAGTTTATTGGTAAAAGATTTGGTGTCCCAATCCCAGGATTGGCTCTGATACATTTTTTTGGCATACCAATCGCCCTGACGCGGGACGGCCTGTGGTCCCCAATGCGCCCAGATTCCAAACTTGGCATCGCGAAACCATTCAGGATATTGGTATTGTTTGAACGATTCATCGGTTGGTTTAAATTCTGCCGGACTTTTCTGAGATTGTGCAGAAACTGGATGGATGAAACATGTTAGCATGTATCAATTACAAATGCTGATCTAATTTTCGTTTGGTAATTTCACCTACAACTGCTTTAATGTCTTCAGCGCGGTCGCGTTTGCAAACCAGGATGGTGTCGCCTTCCTGAACAACAATCACATCATCTAATCCAACCACTGCTACCAGACTATTTGGGGCATAAACGTATGAATTTTTGGTATCGATTAAAACGACTTCTCCTGTTGTAGCATTCTGGTTTTCATCTTTATTCGAATCGTATTTGTACACTTCTTCCCAGCTTCCAAGGTCGTTCCATACAAAGTCGCCCTGTACCAGAAATACATTTGTAGCTTTTTCGAGAATTCCGTAGTCGATGGAGATGGAAGTCACTTCGCGGTAAATCCGATCAACTGCTTCTTCGTAGGTACTTTTGCCTATGTGTTCTTTGATCCGCTTCAAATCGGCAAACAATTCAGGAGCAAAATCCTGAACCGCCTGTAGAAATACAGAAACCTTGAATACGAAAATACCGCTGTTCCAGAAAAATCCGCCTTGCTTCAGATATCCGCTTGCAACTTCCACATTTGGTTTTTCGACAAAACGGCTGACCGAAAACGATTGGATGCTCTGACCGATCTGTATTTCATCAGCAGTTTGAACATATCCATAGCCTGTCGCGGGGTATTTTGGGGTGATTCCGATGGTAACAATCCCGTCATTCTTTTCGGCAATTAATGCTGCTGATTCAATACATTGCTGAAAGAGCTGATCATTCTGAATCAAATGATCAGACGGAGAAACAATCAGCACGCCATCCGGATCTTTTTCAGCAATAAACAAAGCAGCCAAACCAATAGCCGGAAGCGTATTTTTCCCAACCGGCTCATAAATCATATTTTCTTTTGGCAAATTGGATGTTTGCGATTCCAATACATCCTGTTGACTTTTGGCCGAAACCACATAAATGGAATCTTCAGGAATAAAATTCGCAAATCGATGTACCGATTCCTGAATGAGTGATTTTTCTCCAAAAAGGCTGAGATATTGTTTTGGTTTTACAACCCGGCTACGCGGCCAGAATCGGGTTCCGGCGCCTCCGGCCATAATTAGACAGTAGTTATTGCTCATATCCAGGATTTTTAAAAGTTCGATGTGGACTAAAGTTATCAGCCTGCACTAGGCAGGGAGTTCCAAAAGTACTTAAAAATAGGAATATTATTTAACCGGTTCAAATTTTGCATAATCCCACCAACAACCTCCAAACAGGAAATTTGTGATGGTGATGGTATGTTCCGCAGTTGTTTTAAAATCGGCATCAGCAATTTTCTGCAATCCTGCCGCACCTCCTGTTGCAGTAGTTTTATATTCGATGCCAGTGTTTACTCCATCCAGGAAAACTCTGCAAGGGGCAATTGCATCTCCCCACACCGGCTGGTAAATCGAAACTGAGTATTTTCCTTTCATAACTTTTGGAAAAGTTACGGAAAGTTCCCAATACCCAAACATTTGCAAAGCATCGTATTTTATGTTTTCCGGTTGAGTGGGCTTGTAATAATATTGCATGTAGTTGCCTACCCAATGGATTTTGGCGAATGTATTCTTCCCATCCGACCATTTGTCGTAATATTTTCCAAAACAATCTTTCTGTCTGAGATCAAAAAAGTCGGTTGTCTCAAATATAATTGTTACCGGATCAGGCTCGATAACTGGCAACAAGCCAGCAATTGCATGAATTGCACCATTTTTTGCCGGCGTGTTTGATGCCGGAACAATAAAGGCGGTGTATTTTTTTGTTTTTAATTGATAATTAATCCTGTAATCTGTATCAATATTCATCGAAACGTTGTTGTCGTGCGATAATATGGGGTAGAGCTGAGTATTTAAATCAGATAAATAGTATGTTCCGGCAATGCAATGGTATTCCATATATCTGTAAAACGGATTATTGAGGTAGCTCACGCTATCCGGGTTGGCGCCGGTCCATTGAATCAAATCGTTCACATTATTAATTCCCATTCGCTGATAAATGGTATCGGGCACAGCCAAAATGGTAAAGCGTGTTCGTGCCGTTTTTGGTCCATATGGAAATGTAATCTGTTGAAGGGTATCTTTTATCCCGGTTATTTTTAAACCTTCCGTGAAAATTTTGTAGGAAGGATCTTCCGAAACGATGGTAAAAATGTCTTTTGTCAGTGGATCAATAACCTGTTCAATCACATGCGCATAACCATTGGCCAGCCGAATATCTCTGTGGATGATTTTGGAGTATTTGTTCAGGATAATGTCAGAACCCTGAAACTCGGTGACCAGATAATCGCCAATCGCGTTGGTATCACGAAGGGCTCCCAAACCGAAATCTCCCGATGGTATTTCGTTTGTTATAATGTGATTAAGAGCCAATTCTCTTCTGAATTTTTCATCGAAATCCATCAGTGAACTTACACCTTTTTGTTTGTAGTATGCAAACATAGCGTCATTGTTGGGAAGCATAATTGTATAAGGACCACGTATACCCAATAAAGCATTGAGATCGGTCACTTCAACTAATTTTGCAAACTCAGAATATTCAGGTTTACTTTTGATGTAATCGCTTGCAACCTGATCCGTTGAGTCAACTTTCCATAATACGGGTTCTTGCATGCACGAACTGATTACGAGACTTGTGAATGTTACAAGGAAGATCAATCGCTTGAAACAGACAAAAAAGAGTTGAATTGAATTGCGGATCATAATGCTTTGATTTAGTTGGAAATACTGAATATTTGCAATAGAAAACTGTTCTTTAAGGGGGAATTATGCCGTCCTGTACTGTGCTGCAATTATAAGTAGTATTTCTCAGAAATCAAATAAGTGTGGTAAATAAAAGTACTTTAATACTTGATCTTTATTTTCACTGCTCCCGGAATTTCTGTCTCAGAAGCAACGATCACGTATCCACCACCACTTCCGGAGGGAATGGCTCCCGGATAATCAGGGAACCACTTCGTCTCCAGTTCTTCCGAAACCCAGTCAGGAACCGTAAAAGGCAACATTTTTTTCCATGTAAGAAACGTTTGTTTCATTCCTTCACCAAGTTTATTCACATCTTTTTTAATAATTCCTTCCCAGCACAAGTTGCCTGATTTACCCAAATCTTTTACATTTTCAACGGTCAGATGCTTTTCGATCAGCGGATTATAACCTTCAGGACGTGGTGCCAAAGGAACCAAATGCAATACACGCGACAACCAGTCACAAGTCTCCGCGTCGATGGTTGATTCAATCTGGCAGGGCCAGTATTTCCCATCATAATACAGTCGGTTGGCTCCTGGCAATAAAATACCAAGCTGATCTTGCGAACCCGAAACATATTCCGAGCCCGGAGGGTTTTCAGCTCCAAAAAGCAATTGTGCATTGCGCACCGGATTGCCTTCAGGAAACTTTCCTCCCCAAAGTTCATGGGCAATTTTACGCGAACTGGTGGCCATTCCTGAGCGGTCGTTAAAATCATAATCGGGCCAGATTTGCGCCACCACACACGATCCAGGGTGGACTACCGATACCCAAGGCTGATCCATCCAACCTCCTGCCAAACACAAACGATAAGGAAATTTTAAATCTTTTTTCGACTGCGAACTCGATCGGGCAGGCAAACCTTCTTCCGGAATACGTTCCAAAACAATCAACTCAACCTTGTTTTCTTCACAGATGCTTTTTTTGCCTTCGGTAAAACCATCCGAATTTACCACAAAACAGTCGGGTTTGATGCGTTTCATATCTTCTTCAAAATCAAGCATTCCCATGCCCGATGACACAAACGCTTCGGTAACATACTTGACCGCAGCTACCATGTAAACACGTTCTTCCTGCGAAAAATAGGGCTTTTTACCTTTTAGCCTGAAGAGGTTTTCGTCCTGACCAAGACTCACATATAAATTACCGTAATGCGATGCTGTTTTGAAAAAGGCAATATGCCCGGCATGTAGCAGGTCGTAGCATCCACTGACCAGTACTTTCTTATCACTCATAAGTTGATCTCTAGTTATTTACTAGTTATGTTTGTTGTTTCCGGTTTCCATCTGGATTTTAATCCAATCATAGGTTTCTTTCATCCCTTTTATCAGTGGCAGTGTTGGCTCCCATTTCAATAAATCAAGAATCATGGTATTGTCGCTGTTACGACCACGAACACCTTTTGGAGCGTCTAAATCGTAGGTCCGGTTCAGTTTTTCGCTGGCAATTTCTTCAACGATGTCAACCAATTTGTTGATTGATACCATTTCAGAGCTACCTAAGTTCATTGGCTCTATGATGTCGCTGTACATGATTTTCAGGATGCCTTCAACACAGTCGGTGATGTACATGAATGAACGGGTTTGCTCACCGTCACCCCAGATGTTGATGTCTTTCTTGCCGTATAATTTAGCTTCCAATACTTTACGAATCATCGCAGCTGGCGCTTTTTCGCGACCACCATCCCAGGTTCCATGAGGACCATAAACATTGTGGAAACGTGCAACACGGGTATTAATTCCGTAATCTTCGCGGAAATGACGGCACATGCGTTCAGAGAATAGTTTTTCCCATCCGTAGCCATCTTCTGCCTGAGCCGGATAGGCATCCGCTTCTTTTAGTCCCGGGTTATCGGTTTCCTGTTGTTTCTCACCGTTGTAAACGCAAGCAGATGAGGCATAAAAGAAACGATCTATACCCAAATCTTTGGCTGCCATTAGCAAGTGGGTATTGATTAAAACACTCAACATACATTCTGCCTTGTGATTTTCGATGAATCCCATTCCACCCATGTCGGCAGCCAGGTTAAATACTTCATTATAACCGTTCAGTGCTGTATAACAGTTGTCTTTGCTGTTTAAATCCAAAACTAGGTTGTCAATATCGGTGTGGACCTGATACCATTGGTTCATTGGTTTTTTGTCAACTGCACGAACATCGTGACCCATGTCTTTCAATTTTCTGGACAGGTGTCCACCGATGAAACCACCGGCTCCGGCTACTACGATTTTTTTCATCTTATATGTTTTAAATATTAAATATTCAAGTTAAACTACTGTTAATGAATTAGTTTATATTCTAATATTGAATTTTTCAATGCAAAGATTGGTATAAATAAATCGACCTGCAAGGCATTCAGAATCAACAAGCAGTGCAAAGGTTTGCGCAAAGGTTTGCAGGTGAATAAATATGTTGAGGAACATTTTTTATTCTGGAGGATAGAGAGAATGAAGGACTGGATTTGATAATCTGAATACTGAGACTAATTACTGAACACTTCTGAATTTTGATTATTCTGCTAGCTTTGTGTGGAAAATGAATGGATTCGAAAACTATGGAAAAGGGTAAGCGACACATTTCATTAAAAGATTTAGCCCGGGAACTTGGTGTTTCAATTTCAACGGTCTCAAGGGCATTGAACAATCATCCGGATATCAGTAGCGATGTAACCCAACGAGTAAAGAAACTGGCTGCTGAAATGAATTATACACCCAATCCGTTGGCCATGGGCTTGTTGAAACAGGCAACACGGATGATCGGTGTAATTGTTCCTGATTTAGTGACTCATTTTTATTCCTCTATCATTTCGGGAATTGAACAGGTTGCCGAAGAAAAGGGGTATTATATTCTGATCGCCTCATCAAATGAAACCTTGCAAAAAGAAATAAAAGCAGTTGACAATTTATTAAAGACAAGAGTTGAAGGATTGATTGTTTGTCTTAGTCAGGAAACAAAATCCTATGACCATTTTGATCGTTTAATTTCAAACAACATTCCAATCGTATTTTTTGATCGGGTATGCCGAACCAGCGAAGTATCTTCGGTTGTGGTTGATAATGTGGATGCTGCACAAAAAATTACCAAACACTTTTACAAAAACGGATTTCGGAGAATTGCATACATTGCCGGCCCCGATCATTTGAGCATTTCTCAGGAAAGAACAGAAGGATATCTCTCAGGATTAAAAAGTTGCGGTCTTGATTTTCATCCTGAATTACTTGTAAAATGCAACATGAGTGCAAAGGATGCTACCAAAGCGACTGCCCGTTTGCTCGACTTACCTGAAAAACCTGATGCTATATTTGGAATAAACGATTCTGTTGCATTTGCAGCCATGAAGGAAATAAAAAGCCGGGGACTGCGGATTCCTGAAGATGTGGCCTTGGTTGGTTTTACCGACGAATTTCATTCTACGGTAGTTGATCCTGCCCTAACTTCGATCACGCATCCGACTTTTGAAATTGGACAGGAAGCAGCACGATTGTTTTTCAGGAGTATTGAAGATCCTGAATCAAAACCAATACAGTCTGTATTACACACAAAACTGGTGATCAGGAAATCATCCGGGAAATAAAAACGTAATCCAACAATGAAAAAGACTCTAATTTTTCTCCGCATTTCCATCTTCAAAATTCTGAATGTTGCTGCCCAACCGGCTTTCAACTACCTCAACAATCGGATATTTCATCGGTCTGTGTTTCTGGCACCAAACCGATCCGCACCAAATATGTCCACAACCTCCTGACTGGAAAACCCTGAAAGAGAACTAAACTCGCATTCAACATCATGCAAAAAAGAAGATTTAATATGTGTTGTATATTTTTGGCAATCTTGGCGATTGCATGTTCATCTTCAATCCATAAAAAACCTACAATCGTGAATACTCAGGCAGAAGAAGTTTTCTCATCAGGAACATACGGTTATGACCTTGCTTTTTTGAAAGCCCATCAGATGAATTTTATTGAACTCAAAGACAGCGGTTCAAAGGCCAGAATGATTTTATCTCCTGATCTTCAAGGTCGCGTAATGACAAGTTCAGCCGGTAGCAATAAAGGAAAAAGCTTTGGCTGGATCAATTACAAACTGATTGAATCCGGAGTTTTGAATGGTCAGTTTAATCCCTATGGTGGGGAAGAACGCCTTTGGTTTGGACCGGAAGGCGGACCTTTCTCCATCTATTTCGCAAAAGGAAAAGAACAGGTTTTTGCCAACTGGCTGGTTCCAAAAGAAATTGACACAATACCTTTTGAAGTTGTTACACAAACTCAGGGCAGCGTGAATTTCAGGAAAGAATTTGCTTTAACCAATGCTGCCGGAACAACTCTGGAAGTTGGAATTGAGCGAAATGTTAAGCTTCTCCCACATGCAGAAGCTGAAAATGCCTTGCAGCTTTCGCTGGATACCTCGTTGAGCTTTGTAGCCTATGAATCGGAAAATATCCTTATCAATAAAGGGAAATCTGCCTGGACAGAAAAAACCGGGTTTTTGTCGATTTGGATGTTGGCGATGTTCAATCCGTCAGAAAAAGGAGTTGTTCTTATCCCGTTTAAAAAAGGAACTGAAGCAGAACTCGGCAAAATTGTAACAGATGATTATTTCGGAAAAGTTCCGGCTGAACGGCTGATTGTGAAAGATGGAGTTCTGTTTTTCAAAACCGATGGAAAACACCGCAGCAAAATCGGTCTTTCGCCTCAACGTTCTCTTCCATATTGTGGTAGCTATGATCCGGAGAACAAGGTACTGACTTTACTTTGGTTCTCAAAACCTGAACAATCGGCAAAATATGTCAATTCCAAATGGGGCAAACAGGACGATCCTCTGAGCGGCGATGCCGTAAATTCATACAACGATGGTCCGGTTGAAGATGGATCGATTATGGGACCATTCTACGAAATTGAAAGTTCATCTCCGGCAGCGCTTTTATTTTCGGGTGAAAAGATTACCCACAAACAGCGGATTTTTCATATTTCCGGAGATGAGGCTCACTTAAGCCAAATCACCGAAAAGCTGTTCAATATTTCTATATCTGAAATTAAACAGGCTTTCAAATAATTTTCATAATTAATTTAATGCAGACAATTCCCTTCCAAATTGTATGACGAATTTCATTCGTTGTTGACATACGTTTTTGTAAGTTAGCAACCTTTAAATCAAAAGTCAGATTTCACCAAAACTTATGAAGGAGGGCAGACTATGAGTTATGTTGATACCGTATCAACAGATGTTTTAATAATCGGAGGTGGTCCGTCAGGATTGGCTACAGCGATTCATTTAGCAGATATCTTAAAACAGAATGGCCTTAACCAACGGATATTACTAATCGAAAAAGGAAGCTCTATTGGAAGCCATATTATTTCAGGAGCAGTAATTAAATCGGATGTTTTTAAGGAATTATTACCCGATGTAGATATTTCAGAGATTCCATTCAATGCGAAAGTTGTAAAAGACAGTACGGTATTTCTTACGAAAAATGGTTCTATTACCATGCCGTTTCATGTACCATATATGAATAATATAGGCAACTATACGGCGTCATTGGGTCAGATTTGCAAATATTTGGAGGTAAAAGCCCAGGAAAAGGGTGTGGAAATATATACCGGTTTTGCTGTTGATGAAATTTTATATCGTGATGGTAAGGTCATTGGAGCGAAAACCAAAGATACAGGAATTGACCATCATGGACAACATTTGGATAATTTTCAGGCGGGAACTTGCGTCGAAGCTAAAATTACCATTTTTGCTGAAGGTACTCGTGGTAGCCTGGCCAAAATGCTGATTAATAAGTTCAACCTTGCAAAAGACCGTAACAACCAGATGTACTCTTTGGGCTGTAAAGAATTGTGGTCGGTTCCTGAAGGAAACATTGCTCCGGGTGAAATTTTTCACACCATGGGTTATCCACTTGATAACGATGAATTTGGAGGAGGCTTTATTTATGGTTTAAACGACAATAAAGTTGCTGTTGGGATTGTAATTGGACTCGATTACAAAGATCCTTCATTCGATACGCACGATGCGATGCAGGTTTGGAAAACCACTTCTTTAGTATCTAAAATCTTAAAAGGTGGAAAATTAGTGGAATATGGAGCGAAGACTCTTCCTGAAGGTGGATATTATGCACTCCCAAAATTGTATGTCGACAATGCTCTGATCGTTGGCGACAGCGCAGGATTCCTTACCATGCCAGCTTTGAAAGGGGTTCATCTTGCCATAAAATCCGGAATGTTGGCGGCACAAACTGCAGTCCATGCATTGGCAAGCAACGATACTTCGGAAAAAAGCCTTCAACAGTATGAGACCCTGGTAAAAGATAGCTTCATCTACAAAGAAATGTACCCGGTCCGGAATTTCAGGCAAGGTTTTGCAAAAGGCCTGATTCCCGGAGGTTTCAATTTCGCGACCCAACTCATTACCGGTGGTGCTGGGTTCTCCGGAAGACTGAGGGTTCATGCCGATTTTGAAACTACGTCTAAAGTAAGCGAACTCAAAAAGAAGCCTTTTAAAGAACGTTTTAAAGGGCAGTTGGAATTCGATAAAGTACTTACCTTCGATAAAGCAACCGACATCTATCATTCTGGCGTTTACCATGATGAGCAACAGGTTGTGCATCTTCAGATTCATGATCAGGAAAAATTTAACGCAATTAATATCGAAGAATACGGAGCCATGGAACAGTTTTTCTGCTCGTCGGAAGTCTATGAACTTCATGTAAACAAAGACGGCAAGAAAGAGCTACGGATTCATGCTGAAAATTGCATGCACTGCAAAACCTGCGATATTAAAACGCCTGGAGAACGGATTACCTGGGTTGTTCCCAATGGTGGAAATGGTCCTGATTTTCAAAACATGTAATACCGATTGAAGAAATGTAACAGTCCAATTTTCGCTCACTCGATTGGCCTTAACATTTCTATTCATCGGCATTATACCACAATGGCTTTGGACTGATTTGAAATTGAATTTAGTATAACAATTAAAAGAAAAGGTAACAATGGCTTTAACGATAATAAGTTTAATTAAACAAGTCCCGGTACCCAGCGAAATGAGAATGGGTGAGGACGGATTGATGGACCGTACCAAAGCAAAATCAATCATTAATATCGATTGCCAATTTGGTCTGGAAGCAGGGCTGCAACTTAAAAAACAGAATCCCGATTCAAAACTGATTGTTTGTTCTATGGGTCCAGGTTCTTTTGAAACTGCACTCCGGACAGCTATTTCGATGGGTTACGACGAGGCATACCTACTATCTGACCGGAAACTTGGCGGAAGCGACACCTATGCAACTGGTTTGGCGATTTCGACCATGATGAAACATTTGGGATTTACGAAAGATTCGAAAGAACCCTATATTATTCTGGCTGGTCGCCAAACCAGCGATGGCGATACGGCACACGTTCCATCACAGGTTGCCGAGGCCATCGGAATTCCACAAGCAACTTTTGTAGAAAGTGTAAAAGCTGACGGTTTGGGCAATGTTATTGCCAAACGAATCATCGAAGGTGGATATCAGATGATGAAATTACCGATGCCTTGTGTGATTTCCTTGACTCCAACCGGAATTCCCCCGCGCAAGCCTTCATTAAGCGGAGCCATCAAAGCCCGTAACCTGAAGATTACAACTTTTGGAATTGATGATATTGGTCTGGGAACCGAGAAAATCGGGATCAACGGCTCACCAACTATTGTTGCAAAGGTTGTCAATATGGTGAGCGAACGTCCGCCAATTACAATGTCTGAAGGTCATAATGAAACTTCTCTGGTCGACAGTTTAATTGCCAACCTTAAAAAAGGTGGAAATGTTTTGGTGAAAAAGGAGACCGAGGCCAAGAAAGATACAGAACGCCCGGACTTTCCGGAGAAAGACTTCCGTGATGGATCGAGAGGAATCCTGACCTGGGCCGAAATTACTAATGGTACAGTTTCCCGTCCTTCGCTCGAGTTGTTGACTCCGGCCAGACATCTCGCCAATCAGTTGGGTAACGACACCAAAGTGATGACCCTGATTATCGGAAAAAATATTGCTCCTCTGGCTCAAACACTCATAGAACATGGTTCGGATGAGGTTATTCTGGTTGAAAACGATCGGCTTGAAGAATATCTGGTGCTTCCATTCTCATCCATTTTTCAGCAAGTTATAAAGGCACGAAAACCTGAAATAGCACTCTTTGCTGCAACTACTTCAGGACGTGAGCTGGCTCCCCGGATTGGTATGAAAACCGATAGCGGTGTGACTGCAGACTGCACCGGACTTGAAATTGGCGAATACGTCAATAAAAAAGAAAAAGTGATTTATACACCCATCCTTGAATCACGTCGTCCGACTTATGGAGAAAGCAAACTGGCTACAATTCTGGGATTTGTTTGTCCGCAGGTTTCAACAGCCCGAGCCGGTACTTTTGAAGTTCCGAAACGTGTGGAAGGGAAAAAAGGTATTGTTTCAAGTTTTAACCCCCTGTTGAATGAAAAGGATTTTGTAGTTGAAATTTTGAATACTGTTCGTGGCGAAGGTGGATTAGCGAATCTTTTTGAAGCCGATATTATCATTTCAGGAGGAAGAGGAACCACAAACGATGGTTTAGTTCTGATAAAATCACTTGCTGAAGCGTTGAAAAGTCAGGGAATAAATTCGGAATGGGCCTGCAGCCGACCGGTGGTTGACGAAGGAATTACTGAGTATTCCCGTCAGGTTGGTCAAACCGGTAAAACAGTACGTCCGAAAGTATATGTAGCCATTGGCGTTTCGGGTGCCATTCAGCACATAGCCGGTATGAAAGAAGCCGGAAAGGTGATTGCCATCGACCACAATCCAAAAGCCAACATTTTCAACAATGCCGATTTTGGTATTGTTGCAGAATATCAGGATATTCTACCTGAATTGATTGAACGCGTTAAAGCCGGTTTTACATTTGGGGTTGAGCCCAAAAAAGTGGATTAAAATCTGATTTGCATAAATGCCTCATCTCCAACCCTTCTCCGATGGAGAAGGGAGTTTGTGACTAGGGAAATGTTCAGGAGTGATTAATCCTTCCAATCAAACCTATCCAACCCGAAGGATTTTACGGCTTAGCGGTCTTTCCATCGAAATCGGAACTTTCTCTTCAATGACACTGCTGGAATCCAAACCCAGTGATTTAACATCGTTGATACTAAACAGTCGGGTAAACGAATGGATGCCCATAATTAGACTTTCCCATGGCGAGAGTTTATAATCCTGCGTCATAACGCGGTCAAGGTTCACAAATACAAAATCACCCGGGAAATGATGTTTTTTCAATGACTCGTATGAACTGCAAAGTTTTATTTCACCGTTGGCCACCATGTCTTTCAAAACTTCTTTAAAGAAAAGGTTGATGCGTGGTTCAATCTTAAAACCCAGGTGAAAATCAATTCGTATGAGCGTTCCGGGAATAATCTGGTTCACTTCATAACTGAACGTATCCGGTTCGTCAACCGTATCAACATGAAGCAACCAATAAGTTTTAGCGCGTTTGGGCTGTTTGTTGAAAATCGAATACATTATTTTGGATTCGATCTGATGGATATGGTTCGCTTTGATGATATAAACCAGATTTGTAGCCAATTGCGGAATAGTCTGGTCATTACTCAGGTCTTCGAACAGATGCAGGTATTTGTTGACATTTGAGAAACTGATGTGCCTGTTCTTTATCTTGCGACCAAAGAACCATCCGAACATCACCATTACAAATAGAAATGCCAAAGCAATCGAAAACCAACCTCCTTCGGGGAACTTGTGCATATTGGCTATCAGGAATGACCCTTCGATGGTTCCAAAAACTGTCATCAATAGTCCAAGTAGTACAAAGTGGACATTCTTCTCATGCAAATAATGAATCAGGAGCATGGATGTCATAATCATGGTAATGGTAATCGAGAGGCCGTAAGCGGCTTCCATATTCGATGATTCCTGGAAAAAGACTACGACGAAACAACAGAAAACCCATAACAACCAGTTTACAAATGGGATGTAAACCTGACCTTTTATCAACGTTGGGTGTAAGATTTTTATTTTAGGCCAGAAGTTCAGTGAAACTGCTTCGCTGATGAGTGTATACGACCCGGTAATCAATGCCTGACTGGCAATAACTGCCGCCGCCGTTGCAATGAGAATGCCCGGGAACAAAAACCATTGCGGCATAATGGCATAAAATGGATTTAGATTTTCCACCGGAGTGGAGTGATTCATCAACCATGCTCCTTGCCCAAGGTAATTCAAGATCAGGCTGATCTTCACAAAAATCCATGACATCCTGATGTTTTTAATTCCACAATGCCCCAGGTCAGAATACAAAGCTTCGGCTCCTGTGGTGCATAGAAAAACGGCACCGAGCAAAATAAATCCTTGCGGATAGTTGGCCAGAAAATCGTAAGCATAAACCGGGTTTAAGGATTTAAGGATTTCAGGATAAGTGACTATTTGCCCAAATCCCAAGGTGGCTAGCATTAAAAACCAAACAACCATAATGGGGCCAAAAGATTTGCCAATCAGATTTGTTCCAAACTGCTGAACAAAGAACAGCGAAGTAATAATCGCCAAAACTACAGGGATCACCGGAATATCAGGATTGATCAGTCGTAACCCTTCGATGGATGAAGTGACTGTTATTGATGGAGTTATTACACCGTCAGCTAATAACGCACTTCCACCTACGATTGTTATTACGGCAGCCCAGGTCGATTTTTTTTTCATCAGGGCAAACAAGGCGAATATTCCTCCTTCACCATGGTTGTCGGCCTTTAACGTAATAAACACATATTTAAAAGTAGTTTGCAGGGTGAGGGTCCAGAATACACACGACAATGCACCGTAGACCAGCAGCTTGTCAAATGACGTTGCATCTGCAATAATAGCTTTAACTACATAAAGAGGACTGGTGCCGATGTCTCCAAATACAATTCCGATGGTGATCAACAATCCGGCGAAGGTAATCTTGTTCAATGAAAGGTGCTTCGTCCCCGACATACGATGAGATTTAATCTTTTACTCAAAAAATAACGGACAAATGTACACTTGAATATTCCAAATTATTCTTTCCTTAAAAATTTCCAAATTAATTTTTTGATTTCTTAAGAATTGAATGACAAAAATACGGCTGTGTCCACTGGTTTCTATCGACATTTTCCTCTTTCCTTTTTCACTTTCCCTGACAATCGTATCTTTGTGCCTGAATAAATCCTGTGTCAATTATGAACATCGAAGAATTCAGAGAATATTGTATCGCAAAACCTGGCGTAACTGAAGAATTTCCATTTGATGAAAATACATTGGTCTTCAAGGTCATGGGCAAAATGTTTGCTTTAACTGATCTGGTCGACGAATTTAGCCTGAACCTGAAATGTGATCCGGAACGGGCAATTGCACTTCGGGACCAATATCCGGCCATTCAGCCCGGATATCATATGAGCAAAGCACATTGGAATACGATAAAAATGGATGGCTCGCTCGGTCAAAAGTTGATCTTGGAATTGATTGATCATTCGTATCAACTGGTGGTGGATAAATTCCCAAAAGGCAAAAGGCCTCATCCTCAGCCCTAACAGAAGCCATCTTTGCCGCGGTAGACGGATAAATCTCAAATATAGGAGGATTAGGAGGCGACCAAATAATAACAGAATCAATTATGAAACCATACCGTACCGAATCCGATCTTTTAGGAACCCGACAAATTCCCTCAGATGTTCTGTGGGGAATCCACACTGCACGGGCACTTGACAATTTTCAGATTGCCGGAAAGCCAGTTCATCCTGAATTGGTAAAAGCGTATGGAGCTGTTAAGCTGGCCTGTTTTCAGACCAATCAAAAATTGGGATTTTTTCCTGAAATTCAAAAAGCCAATGCCATTGAACAAGCTTGTGTCGAAATGGCAGAAGGACACTTAACCAAACACATTCTGGTTGATAGTCTTCAGGGTGGTGCCGGAACTTCTACCAACATGAATGTGAATGAAGTGATTGCCAACCGGGCTTTGGAAATCGCAGGAAAAGAAAAAGGTGATTACTCATATATTTCTCCGCTTGACGATATCAACCTCCACCAATCGACCAACGACACCTACCCCACCGCGCTCAAACTGGCAGCCATCCGAATGATCCGGCAGTTGGAACAAGCGGTACTGGCACTTCAGGAAGCTTTTCAGGATAAAGAAAAGGAATTTGCGCATGTGGTAAAAATTGGGAGGACCCAACTTCAGGATGCCGTTTTAACTACTTTGGGACGTGAAATGAGTGCCTATGCTGAAGCGTTTAACCGCGACCGGTGGCGGCTTTCGAAATGCGAAGAACGTTTGCGGGTTGTAAACCTTGGCGGAACAGCTATCGGAACCGGATTGGGTGCGCCCCGGCAATTTATTTTCAGGGTGGTCGATCAGCTTCGTGAAAATACCGGGATTGGCCTGGCACGTGCCGAAAACCTGATTGACAATACACAAAATGCCGATGTTTATGTGGAGGTTTCAGGAATGCTGAAAGCCTGCGCGGTTTCAATCCTGAAAATCAGCAACGACTTGCGACTGATGGCCAGCGGACCGGATGCCGGTTTTGCCGAGATTCTACTCCCTCAGAAACAGGCTGGTTCGTCGATTATGCCCGGAAAAGTAAATCCGGTGATTCCGGAAGCCGCAGCTCAGGCGGCAATGCTGGTTATGGGGCACGATGGAGTTATTGCATACGCTGCTTCAGGCGGGAACCTTGAACTGAACCAGCTGATGCCACTTATTACACATTCATTATTCGAAAGTATAGATTTGCTCACAAGGGCAAGCACGATGCTCAGTGTGCATTGTATTCAGGATATGAAAGCCAATGAAGAACAATGCCGGGAAAATGTGCTGAACTCAACTGCTTTGATCACAGCAATTATACCTTTAATCGGGTATGAAAAAGCGAGTGAACTTGTTAAAAAAGCTAAAGAAGAGAAGCTTTCAATCTGCAATGCTATCCTGAATTCAGGAATGATTAATGATCAGGAATTGAACGATTTAATAAGTCCGGAGACTGTTTGTCGTTTAGGCTCAAAGTGATTTTAGAAAGAATGCTTATTTGTAATAGTTCTAAATAATTGTTAACGGGTTTTGCAATTCGAAGAAATAGTTATAGTTTGGCAGAAGAATTTAATAATAACTACTTAAAATTGGATAACATGAAAAAATTAGCAATGATTTTGGCAGTAGCCTTCACCATGGGATTGGCTACTTCAACAGTAACAGCTTCAACAAAAGACAAAGAAAAGAAAGCAGCAACTGCAGCTTGCAGCGATAAAGAAAAAAAAGCTTGTGCATCAACTGAGAAAAAAGCATGCTGCTCATCTGAGAAAAAAGCTGCAGCTCCTGCTCAAACACCAGCAAAGTAATTTCTTTTGTAAGTTTAAGATAAACAAAAGAGGCTGTCTCGTAGGAGTTCAGCCTCTTTTCGTTTGTGCCCATTACGCTTTACTCACACTTTCAGGAACCGGTTCTTTGGCGAAGTTTGCCAGTTTATAAACCGCTGCCAGCTTCATTTCTTCGTTGATACAAGTTGCCCGAATATCAAGCGCACTGCATAAAATATATGGAAATCCGAGTACATTGTATATCTGGTTCGGATAGTCTGAACGGCCGAAAGCCATAATCAGATCAGTGCGAGTAGCCATGGCTTCGTCGTAGGATATTTCAAGATCAGGATTAGCCCTAGCAAGATTTGCCACTCCGGGCGATTAGGCCAATGACAGATCGCGTTGGGTGGTGTGAGGTTTTTGTTTGAAGATTTGAAAATACTCTTCTACGCTCAAACGAAGAATGTCTGATTGCAATTTAAAATGAGTAAAAACTATCAAACCGATGAATTTTACGCTTGAAAACCTGAAAAATATCATTAGTTTTACTCGCTTTTTAAAAACAGATATGTACAAATCACCTTTATACGGAAAAGAATGGAACTGGCGTAACATTAAAATGGAAACGCGAGAAATAGTTATTGATTTACTGCCGTAAAGGCCGTGAGAAGGGATTTGCTGTGTTTATGCAGCAAATCCCTTTTTTTGTTGCACTGTCGAAATAATTGAAAAAATAAATGAATTATTAATCAAAAAACTAACATCATGGCCAGACAAAAGAAAATCTATCTTGACGAATCGGAAATGCCAAAACAATGGTATAACCTTGCTCCCGATCTCCCTACCCCGATGAACCCGCCTTTGGGGCCAGACGGAAATCCGGTAAATCCACAAATGTTGGCTCCTGTTTTCCCGATGAACCTCATCGAACAGGAAGTTTCGCAGGAACGCTGGATTGACATTCCTGAAGAAATCCGTCAGATATTAATGCAGTGGAGGCCGAGTCCCCTGATCAGAGCTTATGAACTGGAAGCAGCTTTGGGTACACCTGCAAAAATTTATTACAAAAACGAAGGTGTTTCTCCCGCCGGAAGCCACAAACCCAATACAGCAGTTCCACAAGCCTGGTACAACAAACAGTTCGGGATTAAAAAACTGGTTACTGAAACGGGTGCCGGACAATGGGGTTCAGCGCTTTCGTATGCATGTGCACAGATTGGAGGTATCGAATGTAAAGTATATATGGTGCGTGTAAGTTTCGATCAGAAGCCTTTCCGCAAAATACTGATGCAAACCTGGGGCGGGAAATGTGTAGCTAGTCCAAGTATGGAAACGCAGGCTGGCCGCGACATACTGGCTGAATATCCGGATACTCCCGGAAGTTTAGGTATTGCTATTTCGGAAGCTATTGAAGAAGCAGTGAGCGATCCAAGCGGAAAAACCCGCTACGCTTTGGGCTCGGTGTTAAATCACGTGATGATTCACCAATCGATTATTGGTCTGGAAGCTAAAAAACAGTTAAATAAAGTTGGTATTAAAAATCCGGATATTGTAATCGGCTGTTGTGGTGGGGGAAGTAATTTCGCCGGAATTTCATTCCCATTCATGTACGAAAAAATTCACGGAGCGAACATCCAGATCATTGGAGCAGAACCATTCTCCTGTCCTACCTTGACCAAAGCTCCGTTCATTTACGACCACGGCGATGTCGCCAAAATGACTCCATTGATGGCCATGCATAGTTTAGGCCATAATTTTATTCCTGCTCCAATTCATGCAGGAGGGTTGCGTTATCATGGAATGGCTCCGCTGGTAAGTGCCTCACTTCGCGATGGTTTGATGGAAGCACAGGCAATACACCAGAGCGAATGTTTCGAAGCCGGATTATTGTTCCTGAGAACTGAAGGCATTATTCCAGCTCCTGAAACTACACACGCAATTGCTGCAACTATTCGCGAAGCCTTGAAAGCCAAGGAAGAGGGCAAAGAAAAAGTGATCCTGTTCAACTTCAGCGGACATGGTTTGATGGATTTGGTGGGTTACGACAAATATATGACTGGTCAGTTGTCTGACTATGAATATCCTGAACACGAAATTGAAGCCAATCTGGCTAAATTGGTAGGCTATCCGATGCCAAAATAAAGGAATTGATCGAACCACGCTTATGGGGTGATTTAATGTCGCCCAAGGAGAAAATAAGAAAGACTTAGAGGCATTTTTAAACCTTTAAGTCTTTTTTTTTGTAATATCTAATAACATTATTTAAACCCAATCAGCTCACAATGACCAAAAAGTATCAAAGTGATCTCATTCAATGGGAAAATGTAACACCGACTGGGCGCAATTCAGGGTTTTAAAATTTTCAATGGTCAATTTTGATTTTTTCATGATTATAGTATTTAACCACATAGGCATATAGAACACATAGAAAATCAAAAGGTATTAAAATTATAAAACTATATGTCCTATGTGTCTATGTGGTTATTAATGTTCGAAAATTAAAAAACCCGAAGCATTTGCCCCGGGTTTAATGTATCAATATCTTTAGTTTCTTCCTCCTCACCCTTCGGGGGAGGTCGGGATCGGTGCTGTCTTTCTATTCTCCTCTTACCGCAGCAACTCCCGGCAGAACTTGTCCTTCGAGGTATTCGAGCAATGCACCACCAGCAGTTGAGATGTATGAAACGCCATCGGCAAAACCAAACTGGTTCACACACGAAACTGAGTCGCCACCACCAACAAGCGAGAAAGCGCCTTTTGCAGTTGCTTTAACAATGGCTTCACCAACAGCTCTGGAACCTACCGCGAATTTCTCCATTTCGAATACGCCAACCGGACCATTCCAAAGGATAGTTCCTGAGTTTTCAATCACATCTTTAAACATTTTGATGCTGTCCGGACCAGCATCCAAACCCTGCCATCCTTCAGGAATAGCACTTGCCTGAACAATCTGCGTATTGGCTGTCGGGCTGAAATCATCAGCAGCAACCACATCGGTAGCCATATAGATTTTTACGCCTTTTTCAGCAGCTTTTTTCTCGATAGATAGAGCTGTATCAAGGTATTCAAGTTCGCAGATTGAATTACCAACTTCGCCACCGTGAGCTTTCACAAACGTGTAAGTCATTCCACCACCTAAAATCAGGTTATCAACTTTATCCAAAAGATTTTCAATGATGGTAATTTTTGACGAAACTTTGGCGCCACCCATGATGGCAGTCAGCGGACGTTGTGGGTTTTTCAGAACTTTGTCCAAACTTGCAATTTCGCTTTCGATGAGGTAACCAAACATTTTGTCGTTCGGAAAGAATTTAGCGATAACAGCGGTGGATGCGTGTGCGCGGTGAGCAGTTCCGAATGCATCGTTGATCCAGCAATCGCCATTGGCAGCCAGTTCCTGAGCAAACGATTCGGTCCCTTTTTCTTCTTCAGGGTGGAAACGAAGGTTTTCGAGTAACAACACTTCGCCCGGTTTTAACGCTTTAGCCATAGCCTGAACTTCAGCACCAATGCAATCGGGAGCCATTTTTACTTCGCGGCTCAACAGTTCGCTCAGGTGAGAAACCAGGTGGCACATGGAGAATTTGGCATCCGGACCATTTTTTGGGCGGCCGAAATGCGACATGATAATTGGTGAACCACCTTCAGCAATGACTTTGTTGATGGTATCAACAGCAGCACGCATGCGGGTATCGTCGGTAATCACAAAATTTTCGTCGAGTGGCACGTTAAAATCTACACGGATAAGTGCTTTTTTGCCTGCGAAATCATAAGTTTCAATAGTTTGCATATCAATATTTTTTAAGGATTCGAAAATTCACCCCAAATGTAAAAAATATATCCGTGCGATGAATATTCGTTCAATATTGGTTCCCGAATTTAATGTTGGGGTAAAGTAATTTCATCGGGAAAAGGGAAAGAGGAAAAATGAAGCAGAAATTAGGGATTCCATCTCTTTTTGAAAGACGGAATCACTCTGAAATTTTCATCATTCTTTCACAATCACCACTTCTTCATACTTCCCCGAAGCTGAGATCAACCGTGGGGTTACCTGCCTTTGTTAACCAAAGTGAACTATAAATTATTCTAAAAGCTATAAAGGTAGAATGCCGATGGATTGAAATGATAGGAAAATCGATTGTGCAAGCATTGGTATAACTACATTTCTCCAATCGGTATTAAAAGAACAGAAAACCGGGAACTAAATTTAGTTTAAAGAAAAGAGGCAGTCCGGAATTTTTTCAGGAAAGCCTCTTTCGTATTTTAGTTTCAACGTTTTTTGATCAATCGCGCACTTAAAACTCCGCATTTTTAGGAGTTCTTGGGAAAGCAATCACATCGCGGATATTACCCATTCCGGTTACAAAAAGTAGCAGACGTTCGAAGCCCAGACCAAATCCAGCATGAGGAACCGTTCCAAAACGTCGGGTATCCAAATACCAATCCATTTCGTGAACCGGAATATTCATTTCTTCCATGCGTCTGACGAGTTTGTCGTAATCTTCCTCTCGCTGCGAACCTCCAATGATTTCACCGATTCCGGGGAACAAAACATCCATTGCCGCAACCGTTTGTCCATCGGAGTTTTGCTTCATATAAAAAGCTTTGATGTCTTTCGGATAGTTAATCAGGATAACCGGTTTTTTGAAATGTTTTTCAACCAGGTAACGTTCGTGTTCGCTCTGCAAATCGGTTCCCCAATCAACCGGGAACTGGAATTTATTCTTTTTGTAGTGATTCGAGTTCCGCAGAATTTCGATGGCTTCGGTATATGGTAACCGAATAAAATCGTTCTCCTGAACAAACCGAAGTTTTTCAATCAATTCCATCGAACGTTCATCGGCAGGCTTGTTTTTTTCTTCTTCCTGAAGGCGTTTGCTCAGGAATTCCAGATCGTCCATGCAATTTTCGAGTGCATATTTAATCAGGCTTTTCAGAAAATCTTCGGCCAAATCCATGTTATCCTGAAGTTCATAAAAAGCCATTTCAGGTTCAATCATCCAGAACTCGGCAAGGTGGCGTGCAGTATTCGAATTTTCGGCACGGAAAGTTGGCCCGAAGGTGTAAATTTCGCCCAAAGCAGTTGCTCCAAGCTCGCCTTCCAACTGTCCTGAAACGGTCAGGTTGGTTGCCTTTCCGAAGAAATCCTGAGAATAATCGATGGTTCCATCTTCCAATAAAGGTGGATTTTTAGCGTCAAGCGTGGTCACACGGAACATTTGTCCGGCACCTTCGGCATCCGATCCGGTAACAATCGGCGTATGCAGGTAAACAAACCCTTTACTGTTAAAATAGTTGTGAATGGCAAATGCCATGGCATGACGGATGCGGAATACAGCACTGAAAGTCGCCGTACGGAAGCGCAAATGAGCATTCTCCCTCAGGAATTCGAGGCTGTGTTTTTTAGGCTGAATGGGGTATTTATCCGGATCAGATTTGCCATAGATTACAATTTCGGTAGCATTCAGTTCGACGGCTTGTCCACTTCCTTGCGAAGCGACCAAATCACCGGTGATTCCCAGTGCGGCGCTGGTGTTAATGTCCTTTAAAAATTCTTCGCCAAATCGTTCAACATCAGCAACAATCTGAAGGTTATGGATCGTTGAGCCGTCGTTGAGAGCGATAAAATTGACATTTTTACTGCCCCGTTTAGTCCGTACCCAACCTTTGACAACTACCTGCTGTCCGATTAATTCTCCGCTTAGGAGTTCTTTGATCTTCAGTCGTTTCATCCTGTATTGTGTTTGCTGATTTTTTAGTAGGCACAAAAATATGCTTTTATACCTGAAATTGCCGCCGGGCAGCGTGAAATGCATTTCAGGATATAAAAAATTAAGATTCTGATTGAATACCGTTATTTTTTAAGGTTTTCGATTTCAGGAAGCAACATATTCCAGGTTTCCTCCGGAATTTTGGCGCCCATCACTTCAACCACATTTCCGGCCAAAAGCGAACCAATTTTTCCGGCCACTTCAAGGTCAAGATTTTCGGATAATGCATACAAAAATCCTGAAGCATAAATATCACCGGCTCCTGTGGTATCAATACTTTTAGCAGATATTGCCTTGATGCGAATTACGCGTTCTCCGGATTGAATCAACGAACCATGTTCACCAATCTTGACAACAGCTATTTTGCACATTCCGGCAATTTCAGTCAATGCCTCTTCGGGACTTTTACCGGTTAGAGCAAAAGCTTCATCTTCATTGGCAAAAACTATATCCACGTATTTTTCGATCATCTCGTGCAGAAAGTCAAGGTTGGCTGCTACAATGTTAAAACTGGCCATATCGATCGAAACCAACAATCCATTTTCCTTTGCTATTCTCATTGCAGCTTCAATCAGAGCACGGTTTTGCACCAAGTAACCTTCGATGTG
Organism: Bacteroidales bacterium; assembly: GCA_038329265.1. Taxonomy (GTDB): domain Bacteria; phylum Bacteroidota; class Bacteroidia; order Bacteroidales; family Prolixibacteraceae; genus Aquipluma. The sequence goes on from JBBQMW010000027.1 coordinate 27,458, forward strand.
CAAAATTCCATAATCCTGAAAGATCTCATGGGTCATTTCTTCGGCAGTCAATTCCATTGCAGCTCCCAAATAGGTGCCAAAAGTGCGCTCCGAATTTTGGCTGATTAATGCAGTGGCATGTCCGGTGCCGGTTTCGCTGTAGAAGAAATGCGTATTAATCCGATTCTTTTTAAAATCCTCGAGGTAGAAATTACCAAGCTCATCATTTGATATTTTACCAATATATCCGCATGAACCGCCCAATTTGGCTATTCCGTGCACTGTGTTCGCCGCCGAACCTCCGGTTTGTATGTTTCGGGGACTATTATTTGTTTCTTTTTTTATCTCAGCCGAAAGAGCAGCATCGACCAAAGTCATGCTTCCTTTTTGAAGTTTAAATTTCTCCAATACAGCATCATCCGTGATCGAAATTAAAACATCGATCAGTGCATTTCCGATTCCGAGAACTGATTTTCTCTTGATTTGTACGTCCTTTATTGGTTCCATGAAAATATTTTTTTGCAAAAATATTTTTTCTTTTCGGAAAAGCTACTATTTTTGCAACGCTTTTAAAGAAAACACTTTCTGATAAAGTATTGAAATAAGGATAAATTCCTCAGTAGCTCAGTTGGTTAGAGCGGCGGACTGTTAATCCGTAGGTCGTAGGTTCAAGTCCTACCTGAGGAGCCACGCAGGAAAGGAGGTCATTTTCGACCTCCTTTTTATTTTTACCCCCTTCAGAACCTTGCTGGCACTGATGAGAAAAAAATTGTAGCTCAATATGCCTTATTAATGAGCTCTATTTGCCACTAGCATGAGCTTAAAATTCATTTTATAAAATTACACGACTCAAAAGGATTGAGATATGGCTCATTATTTAGTATATAGGAGCTTTAAATGTAATGTATATGAGCTAAATACTATGGAGTCTTCGACGATTATGAAGGATGTCCTCTCCATTAAAGAAGATCGCTGACAAAAAAATTACCATTCTCCATGCTACTTTTTATCAGTAATTGGACTCTCCTGCTCAGTTTTTTTCCCACCAATTGACTTTCTGAAATCCCATGGAATGTTGTAATAGACCGAATAGGTAAAATCCATGGCGAATTTTTTATCTGCTTTTCCGTAACCCGGGATGAAATACACCGGAGGCATCCCCAGATCAGCAAGATTGAATTTTACTTTTCCGCGTACCGTCCAACCCATGTAGATGTTGCGCAATATTTCGCCTTTAATTCCGAGAAGAATTTCGCCCCAGTGTCCAAAATAATTCTCTTTGGGAAAATTTCCGGTAGTTTGCCCCCAGTAGTCATCAATCAGGTATTGATTAACATGCTGGTTGGCTATTGTAAATCCATAACGTAGCCCAATGAAGAGAATATCCTTATCTTTCGCACTTTCTGCTACCAGAAAGTTATAGTCAATCCCGACTCTGGAATAAGTTCCCTGACCGGTATAATCAACAAATTCCGTTTTGATCTTCATCACATCGTAACCTGTCTCGAAAGTAGGAAACAGGTTTGGCCAAAGTTCCATATCGGCAGTAAACTCATAGCCATATCGGTTTCCTTTGGTCCATAAGTCCAGAAACGGACGGGTCAGATCCGTTCCAACACGGATTCCCCGCATACGGATGTAATTATCTGTTCGTTTGGGTTTTAATTTTTTCTCCGGCTCTTTCTGCCCAAAGCTAATTGTTGCCAACAGGCAAAGGACGAAGGTAAAACTTAATATTTTCATGCCAATCTTTAGTTACCAGGCTATCAATAATCAGTATATAATCAATTCTGTTGTTGGTATAATCAATCGATTTGATCTTGAAATCGAAGTAGAATCCGGTTTCCATCGAATCATATTTCTTAAAAGTTTCGTGAATAAGCTGAACAGTATCCACTTTCGAGTCGAACGAAATCAGGTAATTGGTGGTATCGTTCGACGATAAAGGAAATATGACAGTCGAAAGTAAAGTGTCTTTTACCCACAAATTTTCCCGTCCGATTCCCCAAATGGAAATGGTTGTTGATATGGCCTTATTCGATTCTGAATTCAGGAACGAAGCCTGAACCAGAGCCTGAGGCGGTGCTTCATAGACTTCTTTGCAGGCTGAACCAACAATCGCTAAAAAGAGGATATAGCAAAATCGTTTCATCGGTTTATTTTTGAATGCCGTAAATGTAGGCATATTTTTACTTGTTCGATCCCTGAGAAGCTTTTGAACCAATATTCAGGCCTTTTTAGGGGCAAAGCCCCGACATGTAACAGCATTGGGCGAAGTGAAACGTAGTCCTATGATTGAAATCGATATTTTTCCAATTTCACAGGGTTCCATTTCATTTCACCCTGTGCTTTTACCGGTCGGCCCTTCAGGCCTAAGAATCGACTGCCCACTTTCCCCCACCTGCGACTGAATTCTGCGACTGAATACTTTTTCTGCGACTGCCAACTGCGACTTCCCACTTTCCCTGCGACTGCCCACTGAGACTGTCAACTTCTTCTCTTTCTACTCCTTTTGGCCTACTCCTCTACTCCTTTTGGCCGATACGGTCCTACTCCTTTTGGCCGATATAAAATATTCCTTTCGGCCTATTCCTTTACTCTTTTTGGATTAGATGGAAGGATACCGACTTTCATAAGTTTACTTATTCAAATATCGCTATGCCGAAACTACCAAATATAATCATTGTCGACGACCACCTGATCTTACGGGAGGGCTTGATATCAATAGTTACCGTTGAGAATATAGCCAATGTAATTGGCGAGGCAGCGAATGGCAAAGAGTTGCTTGAATTACTGAAAACCCTGAAACCCGATGTGGTGATTATGGACATTGATATGCCGAAGATGAATGGCATCGATTCTACCCGGAAA
>JBBQMW010000028.1:0-29725 GCA_038329265.1 Bacteroidales bacterium
GTTTTCTTTATCCGAAATTTCCGGAATACTTAATTGTGATATTACCGGCAAAAATGCGAAAAGTCACCACTTCAGTAATGTAATACACAAACCAACGGGTATGCTTGTTAGTCCAGATAATGGAAACATGGCAGGAACCGGAATGTTGAATTTTTTCCGCGTTCTCGTTCAAGGTGGATATCTTACTGAATTGCGTGTTGAAGAAGCCTTATTTGAACCGAATGAAGATGGACTTATCATGACCTGGATACCAACAATTCGTCGGCAGGCCCAAGTGAAAGTGCAATTTTCATTCAAACAGCCTAACATCATCGACATGGATATTTGGGTGGAAACACTGACGACTTACCCGGCATTTGAGATTCTGGCATCCGCCTATCTGGCACCTGGTTTCGAATCAGGTGTATATGTGGCCAAAGATGAGTTTGGAGCGACCGATCCACAACAGATTCGCATAGCAGATCAGCCAATGATACATGGAATTTGGCCGTTCTTTCCACGCGACGAAGCCGGTGCAAATCTGCTCACCGATGGACGTCATCAAAAGGGACGTTATTTTTGGCGGATGGCGATAGGTCGGCGATATGGAATGCCACTTGCTTTTTTTAGTAAAAATGGTGTAGATGCTATTCTAATGGGGCTTCCGGAGGATGTTTATGCAGTTGGAGCAACTTACAAAGGGGATGAAAGAAATGACGGGGTTGCCGATCATCGCAGTCTCTATTTATCCTTGTTTGGTGAAGATTTTAAAGCTGGCGAAGGCAGACGTACACAAATGCGCATGATTATTGGCGATTATAGAAGCAATCCCGAAAAGCATAAGGAATTGTATCAAACATTTTTGAAAGATGTGGAGTCGAAGCCCAGATCATTTTCAATCAATCCGGAGGCTAGGTAGAATTTTAAAAAAAAACTGTTGCTGGTTTAGCTTTGTAATCTAAACCTTTTGATTTGGGATTTGTTCCAATTTATCTGTGAGTGACGTTCGATATTGCGCACACAGGAAATGAAGCTATTCAATCATCATTAATTGTTGTAACTTCATCGGGCTTTTATACTGACCAATGAAGCTATTTAAGATCGGGTTATTGCTTCACTCGACCAGTCAGGATTGATTGTTTAACCGTTAAAAAAAGGAATATGATTAAGCATAAATTAGTTGAGAATATGAAGGTAAGCTCAAGTGCTGTAAAATTGCGTGAAGCTATTGATAAGGCAGTTGAAGATTCATTTGTTACAAGGGAAGAATATGATCGGATCATCACCCTTGTATCAGAAGATGGTGAAATTGATTCGCAGGAACAAGTACTCTTAAAAGAATTTCATCAGATGATTTATGATAAAGATATCAAAATCAAAAAAGCATAATTAATCTCGTTTAATTCCGGTTAATGTTTTAAAACTAATCAGTAATTCAATCCTTGAATTACTGATTCATTACCGGAGTAGTTCGTTTGCGCTCAACTGTTCGGGGCTGGTAGGCGAATGTATATTCGGAGTTAAATTCCGGATGTCCTTCCACTTCGACAACAACTTTAAAACGGTCGGTTTTCCAGGCCGGAAGTATGCCGCGAGCGGTTGGACCTGCCTGATTTTCATTGGCTTTTAGAAGGTTATAATCCCAACTTAAAAGCATCAATTCCGAATTGCCGGCGACCAGTTTTATATTCACTTTTCCTGACGGCACATCGGTAGGGAGATCGCTCAGCATCCACAAATCAGCAAAAAATGTTTCACCTTCAACCCATTTGAATTTAGAAAATTTGGCGCTTGCCAATACCGGGCGACATGCATTTTTGACCGCGTAATAAGCTGGCTTCGGTATATTCGGATAGCTGACCAGGCTGTTGTTAGCCGCAGTTGGCCAAGGTTCCTGGTAGCACCAGTTGGTCGCCATCGAGCAGTATGGTTTCTGACGGCGGGCTTCTTCGTAAATACATTTATAACCTTCACCCTGAATTAGCTGCCCATTGGCAACCAGTTCTTCGAGCGAGTTGGAAACACCGAAATATTCTTCGATAATATCCTGGCACAACCAGGTGTTACCAACCCAGGCATTGAAAGCATGATGACTTTCCCATGAAGTTCCTGGTTTTGGTGGCCAAAGTTCTTCTCTCGGAATAATCGTTTTCAGGATTTCGACCGAAGCCGGTGCTGGCATTCCGAATTCGGTATAGGCTGTATAATGGGCACGGGCCATATTGCTGAAAACTTCTTCCTTATTGTTGTTATCTAAATCGCGAAAAACATAGTTGCCATGCCCCATTCCCATCATCGGTGAAGTGGGGATAAACGGGCTGTTTGGATCATGTTCGAGACATTGACTGTTGAGCAACCTCAATGGCAACGACTGGTCTGTCATGCCGCTCCACGAGTTGAAAAGTTCATTCCCTCCGCTCCAAAAAGCCAACGAAGCGTGCTTTCTGACCCGTTTAATAATGGATGCTGATTCCTGTTTCAGGATAGAAAGATAATGCGGTTCGTCAGGATAATTGTTGCAGGCCAGCGGAAATTCCTGCCATACGAGCAATCCTTTTTCGTCGCACAATTCAAAAAATGATTCTTTGTTGACAATGCCGCCGCCCCAAATGCGCAGAATATTAAAATTGGCTTCCTTGGCCATGTTGAGCAATTCATTGTATCGTTCGCGGGTAATGATTCCGGGGAAAATCTCAGGATTAACCCAGTTAGTACCTTTGCAGAAAATCCGACGCCCATTGATTTCGAGTTGCGCCGGAGAAACACTCCGCGACTTTGGGAAACCTTCGGGTTCGCGCCATGCACCTTCGTTCATTACCAGCTTAATTCTCCGGAAACCAATTTTTGATTCAGTGGTTTGAATAATTTTACCGGAATGATCCATAAGCGAGATCGTTGACGTATATAAATAGGGTTTACCATGATCGTGAGGCCACCAAAGCTGCGGATTAGGAAAGTCAATCGCCGTTTTGCCCTGCGATTTCAAAACTTCTTTGCCGGTTTCATCTTTCAAGATCCAGATAAAAGGCAAGTCTTTCAGGTTTCGGCCCGATATTTCAAGCTTGATTTCGGCTTTGCTGAGTTCTTTATCCAGTGTGTAATTCACGTAAAAATCGTCGATAAATCTGTTTGATTGTATTTCAAGGTAGGTTTCATCCCATATCCCGAGTGGAATGAGGCGCGGATGCCAGTCCCAACCGTAACTCACGGCCGGTTTCACCGAATGCGATGCCTGTGACCGGTCAACGGGTTGAGGATGCAATTTGGGCGCAGGAGAAACGATGATTATTAGTTCGTTATTCTCTTTCAGAATATCCGTCAGGTCGAGATTAACTGGTGTAAACATGCCTTCCTGACTCAGCACTTCCGCTCCATTCAGGTAAATGCGGAACTGGTAATCAATTCCTTTAGAAATGAAAATAAGACGTTCTCCTGAAATCAGGTTCGGTTTTGGGAATGAAGTACGATAGGTGTAAAACTGGTCTTCCATCCAGAGATAATCTTTCCAGTTTTCGGCGTAGGAGTATGAGCCATATTTTTCGGCTTTGGCAATGTCGAGCTGAACCGCTCCGGGGACTGACGCCGGAATCCATTTTGACGGGATTTCTGATGCTGATTTGGAATAGCCAAGCTCCCATGTCAGGAGTGTTTGTTTGTCTGAATAATTTGGGTAAACGAATGTTACAGAAAAAAGCAGGACTATATTACACGCTATGGATTTCATATTTTTGGTTTAGATTATTCAGGAACGAAGATAAAGAAAGTATCCAAAAGAGAGGTATATTTTGATTCTTCGATACAGATTTCATTTTCCGAATACTTTTGATGTGTCGCAGAAACACATATCTTTACCTCTCAAATTCTAAAAATCTAAACACCACCATCTGTATGAAGAAATTAATCGGGTTACTAGTTATTGCCGGAATGATTGTTTCGTGTTCGGCACCCAAAAAGGAATTTACTCCTTCATATTCGAAGGCGGATTTCGAAAAGGAAGTCAATGGTAAAAAGACAACCTTATTTACCTTAAAAAACGAGGCTGGTATTATCGTGACCCTAACCAATTACGGGGCTAAAATTGTTTCGGTTTTCGCACCGGATAAGAATGGGGCAATTGAAGATGTTGTCCTGGGATATAAAAACATCGACGGCTATATTGCAGGCGATGCCGGTCAGGGTGCGGTTGTTGGACCCTATGCCAACCGTATAGCCAACGCACAATTCGAAATTGATGGTCAGGTTTATCAGTTGCCGCAAAACAATATGCAAGCCTGTTTACACTCCGGAAAAGAAAGTTTTTACCGCCAAGTTTATGACGCGAAGGAAGTTCCGACTGCAGATGGCCCTTCAGTAGAAATGACTTTGACCAGTGCCGATGGTGAGTGGGGATTTCCCGGCAATAAAAACGTAAAAGTGACCTACACCCTGACCAAAGACAATGGGTTGAAGATTGATTATGAGGCAACGACTGATAAATCGTGTTTCTTCAATTTAACCAACCATGTTTATTTTAACCTGAAGGGTGAAGGAATGGGCGATATTCTGGATCACATCTTAGTTGTTGATGCAAATTCATCAACTGCAGTGGCCGATTCACAGCTGATCCCAACCGGAGAAATTGTAGATATTCGCGGTACTGCGATGGATTTTACCACACCGCATACCGTTGGTGAACGTATTAACGATCCGATGCCACAGCTGAAAATGGGTGGTGGTTACGATCATAATTACATCCTGAATAAAGATCAGAACGGCAATGAAATGACTTTCTGTGCCAGTTTATACGAGCCGGTTTCGGGACGCTTCATGGAATGTTTCACCACCGAACCTGCCGTTCAGCTTTATACCGGCAATTTCCTGACCGGAAGCATCATCGGAAAACGTGGAAATCCATACAATTACCGCAACGGAATCTGTTTGGAAACTCAGCATTATCCCGATTCTCCACATCATCCAAATTTCCCGAATACCTTATTAAAACCGGGCGAAACATTGAAGTCTACCACGATTTACAAATTCTCAGTCAAGTAATTAGGAAAGAGTCAATTGTTTTAAACTGGAATGATCCCATGGTAACCGTTCGTAAATTTCAAGGACTGGTATCAGAATTCCGAAAATTCTCTAACTTTCGGCTTTTACCGAATAATAGAACATGGCCAAACCGAATTTTTTCAATTTTATCCGGATTCTGCTTCGCATAGTGCTGATCAGTTTCGGAGTCCTGTTTCTGATTATTTTGGTCCTGAGTTTTACCACATTGCCTTATTGGGGCTATTATTGGCTGGGTACCAGCAAATCGAAAATCACCGAAAAACCTGATTACATTGTTTTACTGGGCGGTGGCGGAATGCCCAGCGAATCGAGCCTGATGCGGACATTTTTTGTTCACAGAGCAGCTGTTGAGTCTCCTGAAAGCCGCATCATTATTTCCATTCCCGGTAATCCGGAAGATTCCACCAGCACTGCACGACTGGTGGCTGCTGAATTAATCATTAAAGGAATTGATCGCCAGCGAATCCTGTACGAACAAATAGGAACCAACACCCGTTCTGAAGCTTTGCAATTGCAACATTTCAACTCCGAAAAATTAACTGAAAAATCGATTTTACTCGTTACTTCGCCCGAACATACGCGGCGTGCTGTTTTGGTTTTCCGAAAAGCCGGATTCACCCGTGTGAGCGCTTTACCTGCCTTCGAAAATGCGATTGAGGCTAATCTTTTCTTCGACGACGACCAATTGGGTGGCAACAAAACTTTGGTTCCTGATGTTGGTGGAAATACCTCGGTTCGTTATCAATTCTGGAACCATCTGAAATACGAAATCCTGATTGCCCGCGAAATGGCTGCATTGGGCTATTACAAATTGAGAGGGTGGATTTAAATTATTGAAGGACTGATTTCGTTAAAATCGGATATTATACTTCAGTTTCAGTCGTAAAGCGCTTTCATTCATCACAATCTGATCTTCTGCTTGTGACCAGCCTGAAGTCCATGCCAGGATGATTTCATTTCCGGGTTTCAAAATCCACTGGAAACGCGACTGCCATCCCATTTTTTCGCTGGCATTATCGTACTGGAAATAGTTGTAAAGCGTAATGGTCGGACTAACCAGAATGTTCAGATTCATCTGATAAATCTGGGCATTGAAGTCGCCTTCGGGTAAAGTGACATGGTTGAGCGCATAATTTCCGCCAATGTACAAAGGAACGGCAACCTTGTAAGCAATAGTCAGTCTCAGATCTTCGCGCCGGCCATTGTAAAAATCGCCCGAACCAACATTGACAGAACCAGCCAGATTGCGACTTCCGGCAGAAGTGAGCACCATGCTCTGATGCCAAAATGTATATTCGCCCTGAGGTATCATAAATCCAGGAAAAATTGGAAAATCTTTGGTGAGGTATTCGTATTGCTGGTTCACCGAATACGAGAATTCCTCGCCCGAATTGAAGCGTATTCCAAGTGGTGAGATTTTGAGTTCGCGGGTCACCAAAACCTGATTGAAATCGGTCACATAATTAAATCCGGCACCGGTTTTTATTTGCAAAATGCCCCATTTCCCAGGTCGAGGTCCAACTGAAAAATTTCCATAGCTTGCCTTGATATTGGTTCGGGGAACAAATCCGATGCCCGCCACAAAGTTTTCGGCAACCTCAAAATGACCCAAACCGAAAAACAGGAAATCGTTCGGGTAAGCGACATCGGCTCCCCAAGAGGTGTTTTTGTCATTTTTTCCGGGCGTATCCGAAATTAATCCGAACATTGTAAATGCCAGATTCTTGTTCTTCTGGAAACGCGAAGTTGCCAGTTTTAGATCAATACCTCCAACCAAATTTTGATCGGTTGAAACCGCATTACCCATGGTTCCGATTACACCGATTGACGACTGTTTGCCCAGGTTTCGACTGATGCGGCCTACTGAAAGATGCGAATTTCCATAATCGCGCTCATCACTGACGTGCATCATTCCAACATTCCAGTTTTTCTGTGTACCGGTAATTTTTGCCGCATAAAGTACCGGAATCATATTGCCGTTGTTGTCGAGGCCCAACCTGCGCGAGAAAAACGGAACGACTGAATTTCGATACGAATTATTGTCGTCGCCTTCTATCCCGAATTTGAAATAGTTCGATCCGTCAAGAAAGAAGTCGCGTTTTTCCGGAAAATAAAGGCTGAAACGCGTGAGGTTGATCTGCCGGTCGTCTACTTCTGTTTCAGCAAAATCGGTATTGATCGAAACAGAGGCTTTTAATCTGGGGGTGATCTGGTAGAATATGTCCAATCCAGCGTCAGCCTTGTAGTCATTTTTCTCGCCTTTTTTCGTATTCATTCCGCCAATCACATACGGCGAAAGATCAAGACCAATACCCTGTGTGATTCCTTCCAAACCTTCCAGCGTACCTGAATCAGAAATCTGGAAACGATGAGTATTCAAGTTGGCGACCGGCCAGTAGGATGCTTCGAGTTTGCGCTTGATATTGCGGATTAGTTTCATTCCCCAAACCGTGCTTGCGGGATCGAACCCAATGGTTTTAAACGGAATAGCCAGTTCGGCTTCCCAGCCTTCGCTGTTGATGCTCGATTTGCCTGTCCAAAGTGCATCCCATTCTTTGTTCATCGAAGCGCCGTTCTCATTGATCAGCGCGTCTCCAATCGAACCTCGTGGGCCGATCTGAAACCAATACCCGTTGCGATGATCGAGGTAGGTATCCAGAATAATCTGAACACGATCGTCGTTACCCAAGCTTACATCTCGCGCCATTTCCTTGGCGGTAATTTTTTCCGGATCGTCGTAACATTTTACTGCGAAATACAGGAAATCAGTATCGTAACAAACCGATACAACTGTTTTTTCAGAAACCGGTTCTCCGGGATTGGGTTCGCGCTGAACGAATTGATCAATTTTATAAGCTTGTTCCCAAACTGCTTCGTTGATATGCCCGTCGATGGTTGGAGGAGTAGTAATTCGAATAGCTTGTGCCGAAGTCTGGGCGAATGTTGTCGTTACAGAAAATAGTACAAGAAAGTATACAAATAGTAAACAAATATTTTTCAAAAGATTTGAATTTCAGTTGGTTTAGGTTTCCGGTTCATCAAATTTCAAGACGTGCCGAAAATAGTAAAATAAAACATCATTTCAATTTGATACTTATAATCATTCTAAATAGATGTTTTTTTCTACCTTCGTTTATATCAAACTCTTCAGCTATGAAAAAAAATATCCTTTCCGTAGTATGCATTTTCCTTTCATTTTCTCTATCTGCCCAAACTGAAAAGAAGGAAGAACTGATCAAGAAAGACTGGAATTTTGGCGCACTCCCAGCGATCACGTTTGATACTGATCTTGGTTTTCAGTACGGAGCATTGGTTAATTTATACGATTATGGCGATGGATCTCGCTATCCCAATTACGACCATTCCCTGTATTTTGAAGTGTCGAGGTTTACCAAGGGAAGCAGCATTTATCGGTTTTACTACAATTCGGACCAATTGATCCCGGGTATCTGGACTTCGCTGGATATTTCATACTTGACGGATAAGGCCTACGATTTCTATGGTTTTAACGGTTACGAAGCGGTCATTAATTCAGGATGGATGGACGATGCGGATCCAACCGACTATCTCACCCGCATGTTTTACAAATACGACCGTAAATTGTTCCGGACAAAAATTGACCTTCAGGGAAATATCTCCGGAAACAAATTTCGTTGGATTGCCGGTATTAATTTGCAAAATTTTGTGATTGGGTCGGTCAATACTGAAAAACTGAATAAGGGAAAAGATGAAGCTGACAAACTTCCATCAACAACCGAACAACCTGGATTATACGAAAACTATCAGAAATGGGGAGTTATACAATCGAAAGAAGCCGACGGTGGATTTGTTTCGGCCTTTAAAGGCGGCTTAGTCTATGATAGTCGCGACAATAAACCTAATCCGATGAAAGGTGTTTGGGATGAAGCTGTTCTGGAAGCAGCACCTGAATTTCTGGGTGCTGAGAGCTCATTTGTGCGCATTAGTCTGATTCATAGGCAATACTTTACGATTATTCCGAAAGACTTATCGTTTGCCTACCGCCTTGGATATCAGACAACGCTGGGAGGTAATGTGCCGTTTTATTACAAATCGCAGATGATTCAATCCATTCTTACCGGTGCCACTTCCGAAGGTTTAGGAGGTGGAAAAACCATTCGGGGGATCTATCGTAACCGGGTGGAAGGTGATGGTGTATTTATCGGAAATGCAGAATTACGTTGGAAATTTGCACGTTTTAACTGGATAAAAAATAATTGGTATCTGGGTCTAAACGCTTTTACTGACTTTGGAAAAGTAACCAAAATGGTTGACGTTAAAGGTTCTCTAACCAATCCGGTTTATGCTGACGGTCAAACAGAAGCCGATTACTTTAACTGGGATGCTGAGAAAATACACTTTTCGTATGGCGCTGGATTGCGGATTGTAATGAACGAAAACTTTGTAATTGCTGCTGATTATGGTTTGGCCACCGACGAACAGGATGGGAAAAGAGGTTTTTATATGGGGCTCAATTACATCTTTTAATAAGGAAAAAGTCATTAGTCATTAAGGAAAGGACTACCCGGAATAGGAAATAGAAAAGAGGAAATATCTATCAATGATGATTTTTCCTCTTTCCTGTTTCCTTTTTTCTCTTTCCTTATTTCCAATGATTATTTTAGTTTATCCTTAAAAATTTTCCTGAATTTTTCAACTTTAGGTACAATTACAAACTGGCAATACCCTTGCGAGCGGTTGTTGGCGAAATAATCCTGATGGTAATTCTCAGCTTTATAGAATTTTGTGAATGCGGTAATTTCAGTCACAACTGGTTTGCCAAATACATTTTCCTTATTGAGTTCGGCCTTGTATTTCTCGGTTTCCAACTTTTGTTCCGGAGTGTGATAAAAAACCACTGACCTATATTGCGTTCCCCGGTCGGCTCCCTGTTGATTTAATGTTGTCGGATCGTGTGTTTCCCAGAAAACCTCAAGCAGTTCCCGAAAACTGATCATGTGTGGGTCATAAGTAATTTGCACCACTTCTGCATGACCGGTTTGTCCGGTGCAAACATCCTGATAGGTCGGATTATTCGTTTTTCCTCCGGAATAGCCCGACTCAACAGTTTCAACACCTTTCAGACTTTTGAAAATGGCCTCAGTACACCAAAAACAACCGCCACCAAATGTTGCGGTTTCGGTTTGTCCTGAACTTGTTTGTTGTGTCATAACTATTAGTATTAAAATGAAAAGAGTTTTTGTCATCATATTTTCTTTTCACTTCAAAACAGATAGAGAAGAAAAAAGTTGACTGACGGCAGATGCCCAATCAAGAATCAATCCATCACCGCTTTTCTATTTGAAACATCAACTTGACCGCCTTTACCATTGATGATACTTTTAACTACACTTTCCTTATTACCATTTAGCCAGAAAATGATTTTATGGTGTATATCTTTCTCCAGATCTGCAGGTGTTTCAATCGCTTGATCGACAACAACAGGAGCCTTGTAGAAAACGTTATAAATACCTAGCCCCCAGGCTTCGTGGCTGGTTACCCCATCCGAAACTTTGTACGAAGCATATCCATTTACGGAGCCATGTTTCCATGATTCAGTGGTTGGTGGGTCATAAGGCAACTCACTTTGATAAAAATAAACCTTTCCATTATTCCCATTCCAGAGTGTTTGATATTCTTGAAAATGTTCGCAGAATAAAGCATAAACAGTAACATGGTCACCATTTACAATTAGTCCATTCTTACTGGTGTTTTCGTCCCATGCGACATTTTTACCATGATCGGCACGCCACAACCAGGTATGATCGACAATTACATCTTTACTGTTGATCACCATACACGCCGAAGCTTTACCTTCGCCATAACCTCCAACCCGGATAAAAATATCGTACAAAAAACTTGGATTTGCATGGTGATTTTTTGTTGAATTGGGTTCGCCTACCACAAAAAGTTCTTCGGATGAAATCTTTCCGGCATCAATAGTCAAACCACAAACTGTAACTCCATCAACATCGGCAATTTCAACAACCGAATTTCCATGAAGTGGCGCCAGTGTGGGCATTCCAACTCCAATAATCAGTGTGCCAGGGCGTTTTACCTGAATACTTTTGTCAAGCAAATAGATTCCGGGAGTGAAAAATAAGTTTTTACCTTTCAACAGTGCGGAATTGATCGTTTCAGAATTGTCGACATTCGGTTTAACCAGATAGAAATCGCCGATCGGCAAAATGTCTTCATCCTTCGAACCGTTTATCCAGCTTACGCCTGAACTGTTCTTTTTGAGCTTGGGCACATTCACCTGATAACCCGATTGACCAAGAGTCAGATATGGTTTTTCGCGAATGAAAGGAGTTTCTTTTATTACCGTATTTGGATTCTCGGGCCAGTTTTGGGCAGGCGCATTCCGAACACCAACAAACAGGATATTCCATTGTCCTCCTTCCCATTTCCCGATTTCAGAATTTCGTGTAAACCATTGCTGCTGACCTCCCGCCAGCACAGTCCCATCGATCTTCGAATCAGCAAGATAACCGCCACTTGCCCAGCCATCATCATGCAATTGGATATCGCCTTTGATGTGAACCCTGCGCAGTGGCGCGGCTTGCGAAACTCCCCAAATATTGACAGTGCCTTGTGGCGCAATAATCGAAAGATTCTCAACCGAACGCCAAAAATTCAAGGTTACATTTCCGCCATACAATCCTTTCGAAATTAAAGTTCCGTTAATAACAACATCGTCAGGCGATTGACCTAAACCAATGACGTGCATGTAATAACCCAGTTTTAAATCGACGGTGTAAGTTCCGGGTTTAAAAAGCAGTGCATAACGGTTTAAACTAAATTCACCTTTTCGTGGATGCTGCTGGTTGTACAAGGTATCAATCAAGGTTTGAATCTCTTTCATATCCATTGATGGATCAAAAATAAAAGTGTTCTCTCCAAACATTTGATCATTATACTTCGCAGAATTAGCTGGTAAGCCAGGGTTTATTGGTTGTGTATTTCCGACCTGGATACCGAACAATATAGCAAACAGACCAATTATTAATTTTTGTTTCATAGGATTTTATAGAATTTTGATTTCATTTTATCTCAATGAGGTTTACTCTTTTAAGCTCCTCTTTCCTTTTTCCCAATGACTCTTTCCTGATGACGAATGACCTTTTCCTGAATTCTAATATTTCCAAACCAGCACATCGGCCGTTTTCATCGCTTTTGTTCCGATCAGGATTTCGGCATTTGCTGGAAGGTTCATTTCGTATACCTTATCCAAATAATTCACAGCAATACCAAATCCGTTGCGGTACTCTACCATGATTCCTTCAGGATAATTTTCCACCGGAATACCTTGTTGTTTATATAATTTGGTGAGAACTTGTTTTTCCAGATCGCCCGATTTTGAATCAACACCAATATAAGTAACTGTTCCTTTTCCTACTTTGTGTGAAACAACGGCTGGTGTTCCGGCATAGAAATCACCTTCGAAGGTGGCCCACGTTTCGGTTCCTGGATTTGGTTTCAGCAAATCGCCACAGCTGGTCCACAAATAATCCTGATTGTTGAATTTAATTTTTCCCGGATCATTTGGCATCAGCAAATCGTACGATTCAACTTCTGCACCAATTAGCTTCCACATGGGTTGATAGAATTTGGCTTCCCACAAGTGGCCGTTGCGATCCTGAATTCCGGAGCGGCAACTCATTACGAGATTTCCACCGTTTTCAGCGTATTTGGTCAGCTTGTCAATCATTTGTTGATCAATCATCAGATATGCCGGAACAATCAGCGTCGGATAATTGGCAAAATCGGTGGTGTCGCGAACAAAATCAACCGGAGCGCCAAACGATTTTGCGGCTTTGTAATATTTCAGGAAATGACCTTCCGTGTTCCATTCTGTTGTTTGCTTGTTCAGGTTGAGGCCCTGAACATTATCGGTATTAATAAGGATGCCTGTTTTGCGCTGCAAATAAGGTTTTGGCAACTGAACTTTTGCATCGTAATTCTTCCGGAGCTGATCTATTTCCTGAATAAACTGGCTGAATTCTTTTCCTCCCTGTGTTGGAGTGACTCCATCAGTTCCTACAATACCGTAGTGATATTGCTCGTAACCATACAAAGGTGCCCGATATCGGTAGGTGCAGGTGAATTTGCTTCCTCCGGCAAACACCTGCCACAAATACATGCGGATTGCTCCCGGAAGTGGTTGCGGATTAATACTTCCCCAGTTGACCTGCCCTGGCTGAAGTTCCATCACTCCATAAGCGCCTTTCAGCGGACGGAAAAAGTCGTTGGCCATGGAAATGCGCGAGTATTCGCCAACACGGTAACCTTTCGGGCCAATGCCACGGTCGCTGCCATAAACCATGTAGCGCGTATAAGCCACAAAATCAAGCTCTTTGCTCATTCCCACATAACCAACATCATACATCGGAATATAATTGGAAGTGATGTATTGGTCAGGGGAAGTATATTTCCGGAGCACGCGGGCCTGCTCATCTAAAAAAGTAGCTGTTTCTTCGTCGGCAAACCGGTAATGATCGAGTTGTTGATGGAGGTTCATTCCCCATTGTTTGTGAAGTGGAATGTTTATTTCCTGAAAATCGCTGTACGTTCCGCTCCAGAAATTGGTTCCCCAGGCTTTATTTACAGCATCGATGGTTTTGTATTTTTGTTTTAACCAGTCGCGGAAACGCAGAGTCGCGTCTTTCCCGTAATCGAGAAAACGGCGGGGTTCATTATCCAACTGCCAGCCAATTACACGCGAATCTTTTCCGTAGCGTTTGGCGAGTTCTTCAATCATTTTCATTGAATACTGACGGTAATAATTGCTTGAGTAAGTGGCGTGTTGACGAGCACCATGATCCATCTGAGTTCCATCCTCGTCAATTGCTAATACTTCAGGATGATGGCGAACCAGCCAAACCGGCGGAGTGGCTGTTGAGGTGCAAAGAATCACTTTAAGTTTATATTTATCGGCCAGTTGCAACGACCGATCGAGCCATTTGAAATCGTATTTGCCTTCTGAGGGTTCGAGCTGAGCCCAGGCAAACTCGGCAAAGTGGGTGAATTCGAAGCCCATTTTGGCCATATTTTGAAAATCGCGATCCCATTGGGTTGAATCCCAATGTTCAGGATAATAATACACTCCAACTTGCGTTAAATCTTTAGCGGGGAAAAATTTTTCGATGTTTTGTGATGACGCATTAAAGCTTAAAAAAATCCCGGTAAGACCAAGAAAAAACAGCTTCGAAATTTTATGTAATCTGGAATAAATCATGGTAATGATTAATTTTTTAGTGAATAAATTGGCAGTCCAAATCTAATTCATTTCGTAGAAAATCCTGTTATTTCTACTCGCGAATTCAAACTCGGATATGTTTTAAATGGTATTTTGTAATCTTTTTTGAATTGGCTTACCAATGGTTCATGAATCTAAATTAACAAATGACAATTTTTTATGACGAGCAATTTTAACCGCTTACTTTTAATCACTTTTTTAATGGGAAGCATGGCATGCAAACAAGAAGTCCAAAAATCAAAGGCAATTAATAAAGCCGATATGGATGTATCTGTAAATCCGGCAGATGATTTCGACAATTATGCCAACGGTGGCTGGAAAAAACGTTTCCCGATTCCGGACGAAAAAAGTCGCTTTGGATCGTTCGACCTGTTAATGGACACGGGTGAAATTCAGGTAAAAAACCTGATTTCAGAAATCGCAACACAGAGACACGAAGCCGGATCTGTGGCTCAAAAAATAGCCGATTTCTATAATACAGGAATGGATACCGCGAAAATCGAATCTGAAGGTATCTCTCCGATTCAAGCTATTTTCGATCAGATCAATGCCATTCAGAATAAAGCAGATGTAATGAACGTACTGGCTGAACCTCATACCCTGAGCATTTTTCCGATGTTTACGATTTTATCAGAGGTTGATCAGAAAAACTCGGAAATGATGATTGCCTATGTCATGCAGGGTGGATTGGGAATGCCCGACCGCGATTATTACATGAAAGATGATGATCGGAGTAAGGAAATTCAGGCCGCCTATCTTTTATTTCTTCAAAAAATGTTTGTCCTGACCGGGACTGATAACGCAATCTCAAAAAGTGATGCATCGATAATTTATAATCTGGAAAAGCGTTTGGCTGCGGCTTCCATGACCAAGCTCGAACTGCGTGATCCGCAGAATATTTATCACAAAATGAATATGGATGGCATTCGGAAAATTGCTCCTGAAATGGATTGGAGTGCCTATTTTCAGAACATTGGACTGCAAAACCCGGGAGATTTCATTGTCGGTCAGCCTGATTTCATGAAAGAAATCGGCAAAATGTTTGGTGAAGTTTCGGTTAACGATTGGAAAATCTATCTGAGATGGAATGTAATGAATAGTACAGCCACTTATTTGCCAACTGCATTTGTCGATGAGAATTTTGAATTCTTTGGAAAAACATTATCCGGACAAATGGCTCAGAGGCCGCGTTGGAAAAGTGTACAGGAGGCAACCAACAATGCGTTGAGTGAAGCTATCGGTCAAATGTATGTTCAGAAATACTTTCCGGCTGAAGCGAAAACGAGGATGCTCGATTTGGTTGGAAACCTTCGGAATTCCTTAGGCGAACGCATTAAACAGCTGGCTTGGATGAGCGATGTGACAAAGGCTAAGGCAATTGAAAAACTGGATGCCATCACCGTGAAAATCGGTTATCCTGACAAATGGCGCGATTACTCAGCCCTTCAGGTTTCAACTGATTCCTACGTTTCCAATGTTTTACAGGCGCGGAATTTTGATTTCAAACACATGATGGGCAAAGTAAATAAGACGGTTGACCGCACTGAATGGATGATGCCTCCGCAAAAGGTTAACGCCTATTATGAACCCACCCGGAATGAAATCGTTTTTCCGGCAGCAATTCTTCAACCGCCTTTCTTTTACCTCGATGCCGACGATGCGGTAAACTATGGTGCTATCGGTGTGGTTATTGGTCACGAAATGACTCATGGGTTCGACGATCAGGGCAGTCAGTACGACAAAGTGGGTAATCTGGCAAACTGGTGGACCGCCGAAGATTTGAGTCAGTTTAAAGAACGTACTAAAATTCTAGTTGATCAGTTCAATAATTTCACTGTTCTCGATACCCTGAAAGCTAATGGTGAATTGAGCCTGGGTGAAAATATTGCGGATTTGGGAGGATTGAATGTCGCTTATTATGCCATGAAAAATACATCAACCGGCAAAGAAGAACCTATTGATGGTTTTACTCCTGAAAAGCGGTTTTTCCTGGCCTATGCGCATTTGTGGGCACAAAATATCCGCGACAAAGAAATTGTCCGGCGTACTAAAGAAGATGTTCATTCATTGGGTCGCTTGCGCGTGATCGGTCCGCTTCGAAATTTGCCTGAATTTCATCAGGCTTTCGATGTGAAAGAGGGAGATTACATGTTTTTAAATGTAGCCGATAGGGCTGTGATCTGGTAGAATCAATTTGATAAATAAAAAAGAGATGCCGACTAAAATTTGATTTAGCTGGCATCTCTTTTTGCCACCAATGTTTTATCTGCACTTTTGGCGATACCAAATGATAATGCGTTATACCGAATGAAGAAATATAACAGTCCAATCTTTGCTCACTCGATTGGCCTTAACATTTCTATTCATCGGCATTATACCACAATAGCTTTGGACTGTTTTGAAATTGCATTTGGTATTATTTGATTTTTAGCACATCCATTTTACAATCTATTCCTGTCCATTCCTGAATCTTTCCAGTAAATTCTGCTTTCATAACTTCAGGCAAATTCTTGATTCGGGCAGATCCGTGGTGTGCTCCCGGAATCAGGAATGATTTTGAATTAACCTGATCGGAAACATGAACCCTTGCCGCCGACCATGTATCGATACCTCCGTAAATGTAAAGGATATTGTTCCCGTTCGCATCGAGCCATTTTTCGAAATTCTGATACAGATCGTTGTTAAACGATTTGGGTTGAGCCGATTTTGGCGTAAAAATAGCTGACGGATTCGTAGAAAATTGTTTGATGTATTTCCGGAGAGGCTCTATGTTATAACTGTAGTAACCGGTTTCCTGCGCCTGATAATAATGAGAAGCATACTTTTTCATTTCAGCATCTGAAAAGAAAGAAAGTTTCGAAGTTTTCAGCAATTGGGCCAAATAAGTATCGAGTGATTTGTTGGTTGGGATACTGTCGCACGAACGTCCCCACTGCCAAAATGCGAATGGATATTCAAGAATTGTGAATTCATAGGCTTTGGCAATATTGCCGGTATAGCTGAATTTGAGTTTGGCTCCTTCTGCGTACCATTTCATTTTTTCCAGCGCCTTTTCTTCGTTCATCAACAGAAACTTCTGAAACTCGAATATCTTTTGACGACAATCATGTTTTCCGATTGTATCCAGAAACGTATAAATGCGTTTGTCTTCCTGCGCATTGTCGATGGGTGCCACGTACGGAATGGCAACATCCACATCTCCGGGAAAGAAATATTTGTAATAAAGCGTAGTTTGTCCTCCTTTGCTGATTCCGGTGCTGAACCATTTGCCCGGATAAAGTTGCTTGAATAGCTGGTTCACAAAATGAAGGTCGGCGGTGGCCTGTTCTATGGTCAGGTATTCCCATTGCACGGAATCAGGAACCGATTTGCCAAAATAACGGTATTCGACACCGATATTATTGGCATCCAGAATCTTTTCAACTTCGTTCCTCCCGCGTGACATCTCGTACCCATGTGTTTCCATGACTACTGGTTTATCGAATCCTTTGTGCCGTAATTGTACCCATTGACTGAAATATCCTTTTTCAGGATGCTGATGATCAAGCGGTTGTTTCACCATGAGGTCGTAGGTCAAATACGGATCACCCGATTTACTTACATCGGTGAATGAAACATTGGGCATATTGAATAATTCGCGTTCGAGCCGTTGTTTGTCGGTTTGAGCGAATGTAATCATCGACATCAGAAAAAGAATCAGGAAGAAATTTAGTTTCATAGGATGTGGTTTGATATTTAAATTGATGCGCAAAATAAGGAAATACGTGGAATTTACTAATAGGAAAAAGTCATGGGTCAATGGAAAATCAGTAAAACACTTATTTTCAAATGACTAATGACTATTCTCGCTATTTTGTTAGTTTTCTTTTTAGTTCAGCGATTGCCGCTTCCACCGTTTCCACCGGAAGCTGACAGCTGTTATTTTGGCAAATGTAAATCAATGTTTCTCCTGAAACGTATCGGGATTTTAGTAAAGTCAAACCGTTTTCGGATGTGCCGGCGCAAAAAATCGCATTTGGCAAATAGCTTTTCTGAAGTTCGTTTAAAATTCCAATAGCGTTTTCACCAACAATTGCCACTTCAAAATGATTGCCTGTCAGGTTCAGGATGAGCTGCGACCAGTTGCTGTAACCCGACGGATAATCGGTCATATTGCTGCTGATCAAATCAACCATTTTTCGGGCAATGTTCAGATATTCAGATCGGCCAAGCAGGTGGGAAAGACGGAACAGGTTTTTCGCCATCACTGAATTGGAAGCCGGAATAACATTGTCATGTACTTCAATGGTTCGGGTAATTAGGTCTTTCTGCTCGTTCGATGTAAAATAGAAAATTGATTTTTGCTCATCGTAAAAATCGCTGAAAGCAATTTCGGTGAGTCGCTCTGCGTCGTCGAGCCATTCTTTTTCGCCGGTAGATTCAAAAATAGCAGTAAAAGCTTCGATCATAAACGCATAATCTTCAAGAAATCCTGATATTTTGGCCTGATTATTTTTATACGAATGCAAAATCCGGCTATTTTCATCAATTAGTTTTTGCCTCAGAAAACGGGCATTCGAAAGCGCCAATTCCAGATATTCCGGATTTCCGAAAGCATTGTAGCAGCTTATTAATCCTGAAATAGTCAACGCATTCCATGAAGTTAGAATTTTATCGTCCAACCCGGGACGGATGCGCTTCTCACGTTCTTTTAAAAGGATTTGCTTCCAGTCTTTGAGTTTTGCTTCGAAGGTTAATTCAGAAAGCTGACGGTTGTCTGCAAACGATTTATTCCCTTCGGTTCGCATCAGGATATATTGGTTATGTTCCCAAAATCCCATTGAATTGACATTGAAGTAATCGCTAAAAAGTCCAAAATCAGACCCGATAAGTCTTTCTAATACCGATTTTTCCCACACATAAAATTTACCTTCTTCTCCTTCGCTATCGGCATCCAAAGCTGAATAGAACCCATTTTCAGGAGAAAGCAATTCGCGTTTTACGAAGTTTATGGTCTCTGAAACAACCTGTTTGTAAACCGGATTTCGATCAGTTTTCCAGCCTTCAGCATAAAGTTGTAACAATTGGGCATTGTCATAAAGCATTTTTTCGAAGTGCGGAACTTTCCAGATTTCGTCGGTCGAATAACGTGCAAAACCGCCACCAATCTGATCGTACAATCCACCAAAGGCCATTTTTTGAAGAGTTAGCCTGACTTGTTCCAGTATCTTCTCATCCTGAAATAGTTGTCCGGCCTGAAGTAAAAACAGCCAGTTGTTTGGGAGCATAAACTTGGGTGCGCCTTTTGTTCCGCCGTTTTTGGTATCGAACTGTGATTGCCATTTCTTCAGAAGTTCAGGCAAAAGCAGTGGGTCAGTCATTATCTTTTCTCCTGAAATCGGGACCAGCGAGTTTTGATCAATTCCTTGCTGAAGTTTTGCAGCATATTCGAGTGTTTCAATCGGATTACCAGCATAAAATTTGAAAACAGCTTCCAGTGCCTGCATCCAGTTTTCTGTCTGGAAATATGTTCCGCCCCAGATTGGCCGACAGTCGGGTAGGGCAATGCAGTTGAGCGGCCATCCTCCTCGTCCGGTTAAAAGTTGTACGGCGGTCATGTATATATGGTCGATGTCGGGGCGTTCTTCACGGTCAATTTTAATACAGACAAAATGTTCGTTCATGATTTTCGCCACTTCCAAATCTTCAAACGACTCGTGTTCCATCACATGGCACCAATGACAAGCTGAATAGCCAATGCTGATGAGCAAAAGTTTATTTTCGGCTTTGGCCTGATTCAACGCTTTTTCGCCCCACGCTTGCCAGTTTACCGGATTGTGCGCATGTTGCAGCAAATACGGCGAGGTTTCGTGAATAAGATCGTTGGTGTATTTCTGATTTTGCATGTTTCCCGATTTTGTAATGCAAGGGAAACAAGTGTAAGAAAGGAAAGTTGTTAGGAATTTATGAATGAATCAACTTATCTGAATATTGTTGATCAGATCTTTAAGTTCTTTACTAGAAATTGTTGCCGTCTCGCTTTTGTTATAGATTGAAATGAGGATAACGGTTACATTTTCACCATCAAATTCAGTGAATCCAAAAATCTCATTTTCAAGATGACTTATTACCCTCAGCCCACCTCTTTTCCCTTTATTCTTACTTTTTGTTGCTAATCGAATTTTGTAAGTGTCATTTCCCAGGCTAGTTCCCATTGTAGGATTTTCTTTTAAATCCAATCCGAGTTGGGTAAGTTCTTTGATTAAGGAAGGATATTTCTTAATTAATGGCTTCGCTTGCCTCTTAAAACTTAAGGCAACTCTAACTGTCACTTTCATTCAAAAAGTCTGTAAGAGTTTGAATTTGTTCATACTTTTTGTTAGCCCTTTTAACTTCATTCAAGCCGTCTTTAATTGCTAAGAGTACTTCTACTTTATTTTGGAGTTTTTGATAATCGGAGTTGATTTTCTCCCACATATGAAATGGAACAACAACTGAAGTTTTTACTCCTTTTTCATCTACGATGTATTGCATTTCGTTTTTCATTATTGATTTAGCTCTTGATTCTGAATGATAAATGTACGAATTTTGAATCAAACCACAATCTCACCCCTCAAATAAGTCACAGCTTTTCCGGCAATTAAAACCCGATTGCCAGCCAAAGTACACCACAATTCACCACCACGTTCTGAAAGTTGAAGTGCTTTCATTTCTGTTTTATGGAATTTGTCCGACCAAAACGGTACCAATGTGGTGTGTGCCGATCCGGTGACCGGATCTTCATCAATTCCAACTCCGGGTGCAAAAAACCGGCTTACAAAATCAACATCATTCCCTTTGGCAGTAACAATGATTCCACGTGCATCCGTCTGTTTCAGCAAATGAAAGTTGGGATTCATGTTCCGGATAATTTCTTCTGAATCAAAAAGTAAAAGGTAGTCTGTCCGGCCTTTAAATATCGCGGCAGGCGCAAACCCCATTGATTCAGCAAAAGCAGGAACAGGCTCGACAGGTTGAACTAAATCTGCCGGAAAGTTGAGTTGAAGTTTGTCATCAATCTTTTCAACTGTCAATATATCGTTTCTGCTGTTGAATGCAATTTGGGTTTTCTGAAAATTTAATTCGTTGAAAAGAACATGAGCGGTTGCAAGGGTGGCATGTCCGCAAAGATTGACTTCCGATTTTGGTGTGAACCAACGGATATGAAAACGATCACCTTCAGGAATAAAAAAGGCCGTTTCCGAAAGGTTGTTCTCCGCAGCAATCTGTTGCATCAGTTGATCCGGAAGTCGTTCGGTCAATGGCACAACAGCTGCTGGATTTCCTTTAAAAAGGCCGGAAGCAAATGCATCAACCTGATAAATCCGGAGTTTCATTTCCTAAAATTTAACTGTTAATTTCAGATTTATTTTTCGTTGAGTCAGGTAATTCGGAACCCCGAACATGTCACCTTCGTTGTTGGCGACCCAAAAGTATGAAATCGTATTATTGATTCCCAGTAAGTTGAAAACTTCTAGGCTCAGCCACATGTCTTTGATGGAATCGAATGCTTTATAGCGGTATTTTTTGTGATCCTGATTAATCAACACTTTCGAGAACCCAAGGTCGATGCGGCGATAGGGCGGAATGCGGAAAACATCCTGATGCGGTTCTGAATTGGGTGGTCCGGTTGGCAGTCGCGAGCCGTAAAAGGCTGTCATATTCATTTTCCAGGTTGGTGCTCCGGGGAAATAATCCTGAAAGAAAACGCTGAAATTGAAACGTTGATCAGTAGGCCGTGGAATGTACCCATGATTGTCGTTAAAAATATCTTGTTCAGTTTTCATGATCGACATACTTGCCCATGACTCAATGCCGCTTACAAATTCGCCGTTCACCTTCATATCGAGTCCAACTGCATATCCTTGAGCCTGCTTATCGGGCATATATCTGATTCGCACATTATCAACCTGATAAGGAATCAGGTTCGACATGTATTTAAAATACGCTTCGGAAGTAAATTTGAACGGACGCGACCATGCGCGGAAAATATAATCGGAACCCAATAAAACCTGCGTTGAT
Organism: Bacteroidales bacterium; assembly: GCA_038329265.1. Classification (GTDB taxonomy): domain Bacteria; phylum Bacteroidota; class Bacteroidia; order Bacteroidales; family Prolixibacteraceae; genus Aquipluma. Next base: position 22,349 of record JBBQMW010000028.1, read on the forward strand.
CTCTGGGCTTTTGTTTCCGGATAAATGACACCATACCGATCTTTAAGTTCTTTATAAAACGGAGCCTGATTGTATATTCCTCCGGAAAGATGAAACACAAAATTGTTTTTCCAATCGGGATAAAAATGCAAAGATCCTCTAGGACTCAAAAAGAATTCATCTGAATAATTCCAGTATTGTGCCCTGATTCCGGCGGTAGCATATAACGAACCTTTGCTAATTGGTACCTGATAGGTATCCTGAATAAAACCCGTCAAACGGATGGAGTTCATGCTGAATTGCGTGGTTGTAGTACTGAAAAGCTTTAACTTTTGAATCGCTTCCGAATTGTAAGGTACATCCGGATCATATTCCTCATGTGGCAGCGAATAGCCGGTCGAGTCGCGTAAAATCCATTCATTCATTTGGTCATCGATCACTTCATACGAACCTTTAAATCCCCATTTAATCAAATGATTTGGCGAATCAAAAGCACCTTTGTGTTCGAGACTGTATACTGTGGATTCGAGGTAATTGCGGGCGTGATTCAGGAATGTACCGACACCAATATTTAAAACACTGTCGCCTAATGTTTCCGATCCCAGATTTTTATCGAGTTCATTCAGGTAATATTGGCCCAAAATGTCGTAGGTTTCCGCTTCATTCGATGAAAATGCAGAAGCAATCAGTTTCAGATTCAGTCTTTCTTTCGGATGATAATTTGCAACCAAAGCACCGGTGATAGTCGAGAACCGGTCAATTTCCTGTCCCTCAAAATAAACAGTGGCGTTGTAGGCTTTGTTAAAGGTTCCGAAGGTGGTTTTTCGGGTTTGAGGAATAAAATTATACTGGTTTTGAGCAATATTACCTAAAAATGAAACGTCGAATTTTTGATTGACCCGAAAAGTCAGATAAGTTTGTAAATCAAGGTAGCGTGGATCATATTCTCCTTTTTCGTCAAGTGTGCCCAATAAATACTTATTGGTTTTGTACCGAAACCCGGTAATGTGCGAAAATCTTCCATTTTTGGTAATGCCTTCCAGTTCAAGGTTGGTTCCCAAAAGACTTGCTGAAGCACTTCCGGCATAATTGGTTGGTTTCCGGTATCTGATGTCGAGTACCGACGACATTTTGTCGCCATATCGGGCATCAAATCCTCCCGCTGAAAATTCAATTCCTGAAACCATATCGGAGTTAATAAAACTCATTCCTTCCTGTTGACCTGCACGTACCAACATCGGCCGGTAAACTTCAATATCGTTAACATACACCAGGTTTTCGTCGAAATTTCCACCGCGTACCGAATATTGTGAGCTTAACTCATTGTTTGATGATACGCCGGGCAATGTTTTAATAAGAGCTTCGACGCCTCCGGTACCCGCATCTGTCATGCTGGTCAGGTATTTGGAGTCGATTCGCTCCATATTGTTCTTGTTTCGCCGGTGCTGGGTAACCTGCACCTCATCAATTTGCTGGTCAACCTGTTCAACAGTAACGTTCAATTCAACCCGTTGCTCCTCGGTTGCCGTTATTGTTTTTTCAACCGACCCGTAACCAATCATCGAAAACACAATAACAACCTGTTTTTTTGCAGGAATGCGGAGAAGATATTCCCCATTACGATTTGAAACGGTTCCGATGGTTGAGTATTTGATGGAGACATTGGTCAATTCGAGAGGCTTTCCGGTGCCGTCAATAACTTTCCCAAATAGAGTCGCGTTGTTACTTTGAGCGTATGTTTCTGCAGAACACAAAAACAAGGCGAGAGCGATAAAAAGTGATTGGATTGACCTCATGCGGCAAAAATAGTATTTCTATATCATTAACTATCCAGAGCTAAAATAATTGTATCCGCAATGTGTTTTTTTTTGTTAAGTTTCACCGGAAACTATTAATTCAGCAAATTGAAGGTATGACAGGCAACGACACCGGCAGTTTCGGTTCGGAGACGACTGTTGCCCAGACTGACGGGTTGATATCCGGCTTGGGTGGCCGCATCAATTTCTTCGGAAGTAAAATCACCTTCAGGCCCAATCAGGATCAGATAATTTTGATTGGGGACAATCAAATATTTAAGCAAATCACGGGGCTGTTCTTCGCAGTGGGCAATGAATTTTTGTCCATCAAAATGCTGGCGGATGAGGTCATTGAATTTTGTCATTTCATCGAGCTTCGGCAAATAAGCTTTTAACGATTGTTTCATGGCCGCGACCATCACTTTTTCGAGACGCTCATGTTTAATTTCCTTTCGCTCCGAATGCTGGCAAAGCAGCGGAATCACCCGGTTAATCCCAATTTCAGTAGCTTTTTCCAGAAACCATTCCATTCGTTCGATGTTCTTTGTTGGAGCTATGGCTATATGAACCTGAAAATTCCGAAATCCGGATTCAAGATCAGATTTGATTATTTTTACTTGACACCGCTTGGGATTCGAATCTTCAATTTCAGCAGTAAAAAGCCCGCCACGCCCATCGACCAGAGTGATTTCATCACCTTTTTCTAACCGCAAAACCCGAACACAGTGTTTCGATTCGGGTTCATCGAGTGTATATGTATTTCCTGATATATCGGGAGTGTAGAAAATATGCATGGGATAAAAAGTTTCAAGTTTCAAATTTCAAGTTCCAAGTTGTGATTTTGGAAATAGATTATTCAATATTGGTTATTGGATATTTACAGATTACAATGTTTTTGGCGTGATCTGAAAAGTAATCTTTCCGATTCGGGCGGAAACATCCTTCCAGTTATCCACATCAAAATCAATCACTATCGTTGCGCAGGTTGGCATATCTGAATAAAATGCGTCCACCAGATTATATACCAGCGAATGAACGGTAGGGTTATGGCCAAAAACAAAAGCCGTCTGAACCTCGCCGGGCAACTCGTGCAGGATGCCAATAAAACTCTGCGTGGTAAGACCGCCATACAAAACTTCTTCCTGGCAAATGGCTGAGGCTTCAAAACCCAAATTCTGACAATAGATGCTGGCTGTGTGCATCGTGCGTGTGGCCGGACTTGCGATCACCTGATTGGGAAATACACCCAATTCTTTGAGTCGCGAACTAATTTTTAATGCATCAGATATTCCGCGATCAGTTAAATCGCGATGAAAATCATCGTCATAACCAAACGGATCTGATTTAGCATGCCTGACAATTACAACTCGTTTCATATGCGTAATGTTTTTGTGTAAAAATAATCTATTTTTAGCTTTCCTGATCACGATTTAACCATGAAAAGAATAGGCTTAATCTCAGATACTCATGGAATGCTAAGTTCCCGGATTTTTAAATTCTTCGAACCTGTTGACGAAATCTGGCATGCCGGTGATATCGGCAATGCAGAAACCGCTGACCAACTCTCTGCGTTCAAACCGCTGCGGGCTGTTTATGGGAACATCGACGATCATGTTCTCCGGCGGATGTTTCCACTTGACTGGCGTTTCTTTTGCGAAGAAGTAGATGTTTTAATCACCCACATTGGAGGCTATCCCGGCCATTATGAAGCACGGGTACGAAACCTGCTTCGGATAAAACCGCCCCAGCTTTTTATCTGCGGTCATTCACATATCCTGAAAGTGATTTTCGATCCGAAATACAACATGCTGCACATTAATCCCGGAGCTGCCGGGAACAAAGGTTTTCATCAGGTTTGCACCGCCGTCAGGTTTGTGATCGACGGAAAGAACATCCGCGATATGGAAGTTTTGGAATTTGAAAGAAACTCTTTTAACGAGAATTGAGGTTTATTTTTAGAAAAAATAGTACCAAAAAGTATCTCCAAAGCCTTTGTCTAAAGCCTGTTGGGCGATAGCTTTGTTGTATCCGAATTGTTTGATAGTCTGGAGATAACTGGCAAATCGGTCAATGATTACGTTGACCAATCCAATGGAATAATAAAAAAATGGGTATCCTTATTAATACTTAAATGGATGAAAATTGATCGGTTATCTTTTGCTGTCCCGATTCATCGGGACTGTTCTAAGAATGAATATCACTCTGGACTTTAGTTCAAACCACTTAAAAGGATATTCAAATTGATTAATATCAAAATCGGAATATGGGATAAGCATTAGTTCTTTTGCGATTTTTAGTTAGTTTTATTCGATCATTCAAACCATTCTTTTCACGTTTTTTGTCTATGAAAAAAACTCTCAATAAATATCCGGAAGGTAGTAAGAAGCTATATTTAGGCCTCGATTTAGGTTCAATTTCATTAAACACTGTGATCATTAATGAGGATCAAAACATCCTTCAGAATCACTACGATATGTGTCACGGACAACCATTTCTGGTACTTCGGAAAAGGTTGACAGAAATCCTGTCCAGCTATGAACCAGAGGATTTTAAGCTTATGGCTATTACCGGAACTGGCGGAAAATTGGCCACCGAATTAATTGGCGGACAATTTATCAATGAAATAATCGCACAGTCGAAATCGGTATCAAAGCTTTATCCTGAAGCAAAAACCGTGATTGAAATGGGTGGTGAAGATTCGAAATTAATCTTTATGGACAAAGGGCATGAAGCTGCGTTTTCAAGCCTGACTGATTTCAACATGAACAGTATTTGTGCTGCGGGTACCGGATCATTTCTCGACCAGCAAGCCAAACGAATCGGAGTTTCCATCGAAAAAGAATTTGGAGCATTGGCTCTTTTATCTGAAAAACCGCCTCATATCGCTGGCCGTTGCAGCGTTTTTGCCAAAAGCGACATGATCCACCTTCAGCAAATTGCAACTCCGGTTCACGATATTGTTGCCGGATTATGCTTCGCGGTTGCCCGCAATTTTAAAAGCAACCTCGCAAAAGGAAAGGATTTGGTAAAACCAATTGTTTTTCAGGGTGGAGTTGCTGCTAATGCCGGAGTTGTTCATGCTTTCAACGAAATATTAAATCTTGAGGAAGGTGAATTAATCATTCCTGAATACCATGCTTCGATGGGAGCATTGGGTGCCATTTTTTATGTGATGGAATCTCCGGAAGGGACGGTTCCTTTCAAAGGTACCAGCGATCTGGAAACTTATCTGTTAAAATCTAATGGCAACAGCGAAGGTCTTCCGGTTCTGAAAGAATCAGCGGCCATCCTCAATAAAACCAGTTCGTTTTCGTTGAATGGCCATGAGAATTATCCGGTTTATTTAGGAATTGATGTTGGTTCACTGAGCACCAATGTGGTTCTGATCGATGATTTTGATCATGTAATTGCACGTCGGTATCTGCCTACTGCCAGTCGTCCGCTCGAAGCAATTAAACTGGGCTTGCAGGAAATTTACGATGAGGTTGGATTAAAAGTTGACGTAAAAGCTGCCGGAACTACCGGATCGGGGCGTTACCTCACCGGAGATTTTATTGGCGCCGATGTGATTCAAAACGAAATAACAGCTCAGGCTACTGCTGCAATTGCTTACGACCCAACAGTCGATACAATTTTTGAAATTGGCGGACAGGACTCAAAATACATCAGCATTGAAGATGGAGTTGTTGTCGATTTTGAGATGAACAAGGTGTGTGCAGCTGGTACGGGTTCATTTCTGGAAGAACAAGCCGAAAAATTAGATATAAATATTATTGAGGAATTTGGTACGTTGGCATTGAATGCTGAAAAACCAACTTCGCTGGGTTGCCGTTGTACAGTTTTCATCGAATCGGATTTGAATGCGAACCAGCAACGGGGCGAGAAAAATACCAATCTGGTCGGCGGACTGGCTTATTCGATTGTGAATAACTACATCCAGAAAGTTGTTGGCAGCCGAAAAATTGGGGAAAAGATTTTCTTTCAGGGTGGAGTGGCAAACAACAAAGGAGTAGTTGCTGCTTTTGAACAGATCACCGGAAAGTCCATTATCATTCCACCGAATTTTGATGTTACCGGAGCAATTGGCATGGCCATATTGGCGCGTGAAAAATTTCAGGAAACCGGACAAACGAATTTCAAAGGATTTGAGGTTCGAAATGCTTCCTACTCACTCGATAAATTCACCTGCAAAGACCGGAACTGCCACAACCTTTGTGAAATACGGATGGTGAAAGTGGAAGGTGTTAAGAAACCGCTTTTCTATGGCGGAAGGTGCGAAAAATATGAAATTTCAGGACGAAAACGGAAAACAGATGATATCCCAAACTTGTTTGTAGAACGTGAAAATTTGCTTCTGGGCGATTACAATGAAGACAAAAACAAAGGTGCTGTTTCAATAGGTATTCCGAGGGAGCTTGTTCTGTATTATCAGGAATTTCCATTTTGGCGGACATTCTTTACCGAACTTGGATTTCAGGTGGTACTGTCGAAACATACCGATCGCGCGCTGGTATCCAAATCGCTCGAGATGCTGACTTCCGAAACTTGTTTTCCGATTGAAGTCGTTCATGGACACATCGTTGACCTGTTGGATAAAAATGTTGATCATGTTTTTGTTCCGTTTGTCATTAATTCGAAAGCGTCAGCCGATAATCCTTCGTCTAATTGCAACTGCCCGTGGATACAATCTTACCCATTTATGGTAAGGGCTGCCTTGGCTTCACATCCGGGGAAGGAAAAGTTATTGATACCAACTTTGCATCCGAGATTCTTCGACACCGTTTTTGTAAAGGAAATGACTGCTTTTATGAAGCAACAATTTGGAATTGGCAGCAAAGCGGTGAAAACAGCACTCAATCTGGCCAATAAAAAACAAATCCACTTCGAAAAATCCATGACGGACAGGGGCAGCGAGATACTGCAAAATCTTCCTGAAAACAAGGAAACTACGGTTATTCTGGGCAGAGTCTACAATTCCGGAGACCCTGAGCTAAATTTAAGGTTAGTCGAGAAACTGATCAACTTGGATGTACTGCCCATTCCGCTTGATTTTCTTCCCTTGAATGAAGAATATATTTTTGATGAATTCCCAAACATGTATTGGCCGGGAGGACGTAAAATTCTTGCCGGCGCCCGGTTGGTTGCTAAGAATGAAAAGCTTCATGCCGTTTACATCAGCAATTTTCGCTGCGGTCCCGATTCGTTTCTTCATCATTTTGTAAGCGAAACCCTTAAAGGAAAACCATCGATTCAGATTGAGATTGATGAACATTCGGCTGATGCAGGACTGATTACACGTCTGGAAGCTTTTCTGGACAGTATCCGGAAAAAAGGAAGGAAAGCACAAGCCTATAAAAGCCAAATCACTAAAGATTTTAAGCAGGTAACGCCAACAAAAGATCGCGTTCTGTACTGGCCATACATGCACGATGGTTCTTTCATTGCAGCTGCAGCAGCACGGAGCTGTGGAATAGAATCGTATGCTTTGCCTGTTCAAAACCATGAAGATCTTGAAATTGGACGAAAATATACTTCGGCTAAAGAGTGTTTCCCGATGATTTGCACCACGGGTTCATTCATCAAGAAATTGCAGGAACCGGGT
>JBBQMW010000029.1:0-29474 GCA_038329265.1 Bacteroidales bacterium
AAATCCCTCCCCCGCTATTGGCGTTTAAATGCTGATATATTGGCAGATTGGGGAACAGATCGGATAACGTTATTTTGATTTCAGCATTAAAAGTTTGTTTCAAATCGGTAAAAATACTTTCCATGGCTCCACCACTTCCGGAACATAAATCGAGAATCTGATCGGTATTGGTTTTAACAAGCGCCTCTTTCAGGATTGGCAAAACAGGCTGGTAAAGTTTAAACGTATGGAATAAAAACCGGAGATAATCGGTCATGCTGTCCCTGATTATTTCAGGAAACCACGGTTGATCTTCAAATTCAAAACCACGAAAGATCATTTCAGGAATTTTTGAAGGTAATTACTGAAGTTTATCGCGTCAAAATCCCTGCTTCGCCACGCAATGTATAAATCGGGACGAATCAGGTAGCAACCTTCCTTTCTTAGACCAAGGCTTTTAAAAAGCAGTTGCGTTCCGGGTTCCCATGCAATGAATTGTACTGAAATCACATCGCTGAATTGGTCGGTTACCAATTGAAAAGGCGCCGGTAATTCTTGTTTTCCGAAGATTAACAGATGGAAAGTTCGTGAATCCCAGCCTTCGTTTAAAGTGCAGGATTTGCCAGCCATTTCAAAGGCCTGATAAGGCAGGCGGTCACCGGGTTTGGGTGCATTTTCAGGAAAATTGTCTGACGATAAAGAATCGGTCAGGATGCTGTTTTTATATTTAATGCCAATTCCTGAAACCGAAGTGAAAATTTTAGTATGTAACGCGATATCTTTTTTAAACCACGATAATAGCATTGGCAATATCCATGGAATAAGCTTCAATCGTAAAAACCGGATCAGGAATGAATTGGTCGTCATAAATGAATAAGCCAAATCTGTGTGCTTGATAATATTCAGCGCCAAAGGCCGGCGTTCTTCCTGATAGCTTTCCATTAAATTTTCCGATGTTTTTCCGCGGATATAAAAAGCCAGTTTCCATGCGAGATTATGTGCATCCTGAAGTCCGGTGTTCATGCCCTGCGCGCCAACCGGACTGTGAACATGAGCAGCATCGCCAACCAAAAAACATCGGTTTTGCCGGTATGATTGGGCACAGCGCGAGTGCGACCGGAATACAGAAAACCAACGCGGATGATCAAGTTCGATCCCTGGATGTACAGAATTTCCAAAGAAATTTTTGATATCGTCAAAATCAACTTTTTCTTTCTTTTGGATTACCGGAATCAGGCCATCAATGCGCCAGCGATTATCCGGCAGAGGGAAAAACCCGGCAGTATAATCAGGGGCAAATGAAAAGAATATTTCGTTCGCAGGTATGTCCAACCGGGCTTCACAATCGGTGATGAAAAGAAGTGCCTTATGTGTTTTCCCCGGAAAAGGAATATTTAATTCCGTTCTGACAAGGCTGTTGTTTCCATCGGCACCAATCAAGAATCGGGATTTAATAATCTCAATTGTTCCGTCCTGATTTTGGATTTCAGCAGTAATTCCTTCGCTATCTTGAGTAAAAGTTAAAAGAGTAGTATTGTTCTCAACTGAATGATCTTGCTCGTTAAGAAACTCAATCAGCAGGTTTTCAGTTTGCCATTGTTCTATCATCAGCAGATAAGGGAAGCGCGTCAAATCTTTACCAAACTCACTGATATCAATAACAGTATTCTTTTGATGATTGAATTGAATGTTGATTGTGTTTGCCGTTGTTCCCGCTTTCATGGCTTTTTCAGCAATACCCATTTGATGAAATATCTCCAGAGTACGGGCATGGACAATCAGCGCTCCTGAATAAATTGCAGGTGAGGCTTTTTTGTCGATAATCCGAAATGAAATGTTGTGAAGTGCAAGCTGACAAGCCATCATCAAACCTGCCGGTCCTGCTCCGGCAATTAAAACATCTACGGGTTGTTTTTCAATGAATTCCATCTTATTTACCTGTTTTCACGACCACAAGATATCTGAAAGCCCACTTCCATAGAATTGTAAATTCATCTAAACCAGCATCTTGCATCAACTTCTCCAATTCATTTCGGGTAAAAGCCCGCAATACTGAAACCGGTCCATCGTGCTTTGACAAGGCTGATCCTTTCAGTAACCTTGTTAAAATCCAAACACTGTAATAAGCAATCGGACTTCGCTGTATATCATTCACAACAAAACCTTCTCTGGTATAAGTCTTCAAATAACTGAATAGTTCCAACAATTCCTGATTATTCAAATGATGACAAAACAGGGAACAATGAACAATATCCACCTTTGGATCGGTTTTTAAAAAATCCCTGTAATCGCATACCACGCCTGTAATTTCAGGATATTCAGAACAATTATTATTCAGGTATTGTATCGCATCTGGATTTCTATCTACCCCGGTAAGTTTTACCTGATATTGATTCGACCGCGCCCACCGCGCCATATATTTCAACACATCGCCGCTGCCACAACCCAAATCGACAATATGATAAATTTTCTGCCGATCAGTCATCAACCGCTTTATTCCTTCAATTGATATCGAATGACCTCCAAGGTAGCGGTTCAGAATATCCAGTTCACCCAGGTTTTTATGAAGTAATTGAACGGGAATATCAGGTTCATCCATCATTTCCGCTTGGTTGGAACGGCTTTTAAACGAAACCATGGCAAACCATTGAGGCTGTTTCGATACTTATTCCGGGGCCAAATCCCATAGCAAATACTGTTTCTCCTGACTTTGGATTGCTTTTAAACAGCTCGTTCAATACAAATAAAATGGTAGGCGACGACATATTTCCATAATTCCGAAGTACTTCATAGGAATGTTTCAGTTCGTCGTTTTTCAGTTGTAATCCGCGCTGAACTGCTTCCAGTATTTTCCTGCCTCCGGGGTGTACTGCCCAATGGTCGATGTTTTCAGGTGTGAGATGAAGTTTTTCAGCAACTGCGACCATCAATTGTCCCAGTTCCGACCCAAGAAAATCAGGTATTCCGGCATCCAATATCATTTCAAAATTTACAGAATTGACATTCCATCCCATTAAATCTTTCCCCCGTTTGAGAAGCATCGGGCTGAATCCTTTCAATGAAAATCCCTTTAGATTCTGCTCAATGGCAAACGATTCGAAAACCATGATTACCGCGGCAGCTCCATCGCCAAAAATGGTATTCGAAAGCAAATTGTCGATGTCACTTTTAGGCTGGAAATGCAAGGTACAAAGCTCCACACACACAACCAACACTTTTGCTTCAGTTTGCGATTTTACAATACTGTCGGCAATTCTCAAGGCTGGAAAAGCGGCATTGCAGCCTATAAAATTAAGCCCGGTATGGAAAGTATCAGGTGGCAAATCCAATTCCTCCATCAATTCAATGTCAAGTCCCGGATTGTAAATTCCGGTACAAGTAACCGTAATCAAGTGGGTGATACCGAATTCAGCAACAGAAGACTGAATATTTTTAAATGCATTTTCAATGGCATTGACAGAAAGAGGCAACGCCTTTTGCTTAAAAACATTGATCCTTTCAGTCACAGTCGGTATTTCGTGGGTAAGCGGAAATAGTGTACGTTGATCGGTATCAGAAAAATCGGGAATTGATGAATGTCGGCTATTTATGGCGCTTTGATGAAACAACACATTTAATTTTCGCGAAGCCGTCGAATCATTATAGGCTTGGTGCATAAATTCAAGAATCGTATTCTGACTCGTTGAATATTCAGGAACAGCAGTTCCAATGGAGATTATCCTGCTTTCGTTAGAACCAGTTTCCATAACGATTAAAGATTAGTAGTAAGAAATAAAGGTTCATGATGGAAGATGTGAGCATATTCATATCCATCGTATTCTCAAAATTGGCATGTACGGTATCCTTCCTCACTTTTGCAAACCAAACGGATAGTTTGTACATAACAGGAAGCATCATTAATAAGAAGATTATCAGGGCCATTGACTGTTGTTTCATGCTGAAATAGAAGAACATCAAAATAACAGCCACAGAAAAAAGCAACCCGGAAAAGACAAAAGTACCTGAGTATCCCAATTTATAACTGATAGAAATAACCCCGTCATTTTTGTCAGCCTGATGCTGATATATCTGAGTTAAAGGATAAATACTGCCAATAAACAAACTGGAAATTACCATGCAAATGATTGAATTTTCAGAAAATAAAGCCACCCAATTCACGCCATTTATGGCTGTTGATGCCATCAGGTAAACGAACGCACCCTGAAACACAAACACAGTCAGAAAACCAATTACCGGAAATTTCTTCAGCCGGATTTTCCGGTAACTGTATGCCCGCGACATGATAATAAATACCAATATCATCAGCGAAAAATACACTGAAATAAACAATCCGGATAAGAGTGCAATGGCATCAATAAGTAGCGTGGCATAGTATAAGTTGGAGGTTACTTTCGGAGGATGTTTCAGGCCGCCAATACTGGTTTCGTCCCGATCCTGATAACTATTATAACCATTGCTCGACGGGAAAACCAAACCATGTAAAATCAAAAACGCAAGAAAGGTATTTGTCCAATTTATTTGTCCGGATTGGCTTAGCGCAAATAAAAATACAGGCAACAGAAAAAAAGAAAACGGTAACCGCAGATGCTTTACCGTATTCTTATCGAACCATGAAACTATAGTATAATTGAATGCCAAGGTTATAATTTTAATGAGGTTTATGACTACGTTAATACTGTTGGAATCCCTTCGAAAAAAATGATCCGCTCATAAGCCATTCTGCGTGAAACATCTCGTCCATTGCCTGTTTCCTGATAGCGGCATGAAGTTTACCATAACCCCAGTTTTCACACATTTCTGAATGAACCATGTATTGATTAATGGCTGTAAGTTCATCAGCCAAAAGCGAATTCAATACTTCCAATAAATTTTCATTGCCTTTCATGATAATTTCGAATTAAATTGTTTGAAAAAATAATTCCTAAATAGCATATTGTGTCTTTGAACAGATTTGAAATAGTTGTCATCAAACTCCTGACTATTTTTGAAAGAACAAATTTAAAATTCAGTTTAAACAGGAGAATTACACATTACTGTTGAAAATTTATATAATTCCCACATTTCAGGTCAGTATCGTTTAATCGTATTTAATACTAAAAATCATTGTTTATTTTTTGATTCATCGACGATTAAATATGATTTTACAGTTTACAAACAATAAACAGGATAATTTGTTGATTATCTTATAAATATTCTAAAAAATCAACTATGAAAGCATTATCTAAAGAAGAAGTTGCCAGTTACCTGAAACAGGATTTAAAAAACTGGACATTGGATGGAAACGCTATTAAACGCGATTTTAAGTTCAAAACCTTTGTTGAAGCGTTCTCATTTATGACTGCAATAGCCCTGGAAGTGGAGAAAATGGATCATCATCCTGATTGGAGCAATGGTTACAATAAAGTAAGTATTTCATTGACTACTCATACAGCCAAAGGGATCACTCAACTGGATTTTGATCTGGCTGAAAAAATTGACAGCACATACAAAAAATACGCATAATGAATGTGTGATTCAGCGGTTTTATGTATGCAGACCGCCACCAATGATGGAAGCAATACTAAAACAGCTAGCCAACCTGGGAGTAGGCAATAATAAAATTACAAAAGACGAATTTTAACACACCAAAATCATGGAAACAGAAAAAGAACTCAATGCTAAAATTTTAGCATTAACGATGCAAATACAAGAGAAGCATCCTGAATTATCAAAGTTTTTAGAAGAAATGCCGGTTACCGTTCCAGATCAGAGTGATCCGGAAATCAATATTAAAATCCTGAAAGATTATTTAGAATCTCTCAATAATATGCTAAAAAAATCTACTTTATAAATGGAATGAAAAGTACAAGGACTAAATTGTTAAAATAGCTAAAGTTGATTTTTCAATCATTTCATCAAAAATAGAACTTGAAAAGATTACAATTCCAAACTTTAAGAAAGGTGGAAGCAGCTTCAAGGCTTCAAGTTGCTATTGAGATAAAATCGTATTATTTTGTACCATACGATACATTATTTTTTGCCCTGATCACGTGTTGGTCATGGCTTTTTTGTATCATTAATCGTCTAAAAAATGGAAATATAATAGGTGTGATACAATTATTTTGCCCGAAATATTGTCCAATGAAATCGGATTGGAGCCTTGAACTATGACATTGTTTTGTGAATCAGTATTTAAACCCGTAGTTATCACTGCAAAATATTTCTAATATCAAAAACAAACCAGGCCTAATTCACGATCCTGATAAAACGGTACACTATTTGAAAGACATCAAAAAATTAAATAAAGGATATCCATATTAAAACTAGAAACGTATGAAAACAAAAATTTTATTGGCAATTGTTGCTTTACTGCCGTTGCTGGTTATGAGTCAGGAAAATGTGGCCGGAAAAGAAACTCCTTCTATTGAAGTGGTAGGCACGGGCGAAATGGAAATTGTTCCTGATCAGATCTACATTTCCTTCACCTTGAAGGAACGGTTTGAAGGAAAGACCAAGATTGGTCTGGAGGATCAGGAAAAGGAAATGAAGAAAAGTCTGATTAAGCTTGGCATCGATTTAAAAGATTTACAATTGGCCGATGCAGCATCCGATTTCATTACAATCAAAAGAAAAAAGAAGGATGTAATTGCATCAAAAGATTATTTATTGTTGGTTTCAACAACCGGAACTCTTGGAAAAGTATTTGAATTGCTGGATGAAATTAATGCATTCAATGCAGATATACAGCGCGTTGATCATACAGAGATAAAAAAATTCAGGAAAGAAGTTAAAATGCAGGCTGTTCAGTCTGCCAAAGAAAAAGCGGAATACCTGCTTGAAGCGATAGGAGAAACGATCGGTAAACCCATTTTAATTCAGGAAAGGGAAACCTACGATGAATTTCAACCCATGCAAAAAATGGCTTTAATGTCTAATGTTTCAATGGAAGCTGTCGGAGATGCAGCTGAAACATTACCCGAATTATCGTTTCAGAAAATCAAACTAAAATATTCAGTATTTGCACGTTTTGCAATTAAGTAAGGAAAAGGGAGTCATGCGACTCCCTTTTCTTTTAATACCAAATGCAATTTCAATTTAGTCCAAAACCAGTGTGGTATAAACAGTTATTTCACAGACAAAAAGCAAAAAAAATCCCCGGAACAAGAAAAACCGGGGATCTTTAATTAAACCAGAATCAAAACCTAATTAATAATTAATTTTTGCGTGTTATTAGTTGTACCGATGATTGATTTCACAATATATAATCCGGCAGTTTGATTTTCCAGATTAAACTCCTCTGAAATATCTGAAATTTCCCGACTTGCAATTCTTCTTCCTGAAAGATCCAAAATATCAATTCGACTTCCGGCATCGGGCATTTGTGAGAAACGAACCGTAACCTTACCATGTCCAGGGTTTGGGAAAAGATCGATTTTTACGAGATCCTCAAACCTATTAGTACTTGTTCCCAATGATATTAATTTGACCAATACACTGGCATTTCTTTCATAGGTCATTTGTCCATTCAAAATTTCAGCCTGAACAAATGATTCTTCGCCGGAAATCTGACTCCAAACTTTGATTTGAATTGGATTGCCTACCTGAAAACCATTTTGAATTTTTTCATCAGTTGAATATGAGGCTGTTAAACTTGCATTTCCATTTGTCAGGTGATTCTCGGTTATTTTCAGAGTCCCAACGCAGAAATCACCATCAAATGCAGCGAGTTCATCTCCAACCATCATTCCAAGTTCGCCAATATCTGTCATATTAATATTCATATGGTCAACGCCGTTCCCTTCAATTTGTGTTGAAAAGTGCTCAGCCATTTCTTTCATTGTTTGAATCGTTGCCGATTTTGGATAGCTTTTTGGAATCGTTATGATTGCATCAGCATTCAATTTAATTTTATAAGCTTTCCCTGGAATTAAATTTCCGATGGTGTTTACCCAACCACCAAACATTCCCCAATTTTCAATTGAATTACCAGATTCGTCCTGAACTTTTACCAGTTTATTCTGATCCATTAAAGATTTAAGTACATAAGTAACAGGACAAGCCGATTCGGTAGATGGAAATGAAATGATATTCCAACCTGATCTCAATTGAATATCAAGTGGGAGGGATACGTGACGTCCGGTAATTTGAAATTGACAATTGTTCGCAACCCGGAACTGATATCCTTTTGTATTTTGAATTTCACCCAAATTATTAATCCATCCTGTCGTTCCCCAATTCTCAAAAGATTTACCGGTTTCATCCTGAACTTTTAATAGATATCCCTGATCAAATATGGGCTTAGTAATTACAGTGAAGTCCAGATTCTTCGGGGTAACATAAGTTGAAACCATGTTATAACCGGTTTTTAAATCAATCGTTTGAGTGTATTCTGAATAAGAAACAATTTCAACTACTGATGTTGCTCCGGCACTAAATTTTCCATTGGTTAGCCAGGTATCTATATTTTTACGGTAGGCTACTGCTTTCGCCAACATTTCTTTCTGATTCGCATTATCCCATATTTTGAATAGAATCGTATCATTTTCAGAAAATCCATTATTTAAGCCATCCTTTTGCGATGCCGGAATTGCAAGAAAAGTATTATGGTTAGTTGCGTTAATTGATTGTGTTAGCTTTTTAGCACCGACACAATATGACCCACTGAAAACAGCAATCTCATCATCAGCCGAAAGTGTAAGATCTTCTAAAATTGCAGAAACTACAACAAAATTCATGTGATTCTGGCCATTTTCACCATTCCATACGGTTGTAAAATGATTGGCAGCAAAACTTGACACTGAAAATAGTACACAGAGTATTCCGAAGAATGCCTTTTTCTGAATATTATCGTAAAATCGTTTCATGATAAGTGTTTTTAATATAATTCATTAGATTCAAAAACTTTTCCATCAATTCGATTTCACAATTCCAAACGGCATACCACAGTTAAAAATGAATAGATTGGTACTTTTCAAATAGCATTTAAACACCTATAAATAAGATACATAAAAACAAGCTACTTTTTTTTGGATTTTTATTGGTCAATTTCAGGCTAAAAAATTGTATGCGTTTCTTTGGATTTTTTCGCACAATTGTGCGGATAATATAGTTCAATACACTACCATCCGAAAGTTTTTAAGAAATCAATATTAAAATATTTATCAGATAGATTATCAATTATTTACACAAATAAAACTGTCTTAATAGGGAATTTATCTTCATCAAATAAAATATACCGGTCCTTTTCGTCCGGAAATCCCGTTCTTCAATCCTTTCATATCGTACGTTACATTTAATACGGATAACAAAAATGTTTTTAGCATTGCATCGCCTTTTGATTAGGTCAAAATCGTAATAAGCCCGTGCCTCAACGAGAATTGTACCTTTCGGGAAAATTTGGTAAGCTAATCCTTTACTGTCATCAATTTTAGCTTCTCCCGCTTATTGGTCAGTGTTCGTTTGTAGTAATTAAACTTTTGCCTCCACAACTAGTATGTATAATAATTCTTTAATGAGGCAAAATTCAACCATCAATTCAAAATGTCATCAAATTTTAATAAAAAATATAACTTAGTAAAGCAGAAAACAATGATTTTTTTTCGTTTGAGCATGTCTATTAAAAATGAAGCTAATTGAATGATTATCAGCAAGTATATATTCCTGAAAATCTTTCAATTAGCTTCATTTACTTTTTGTAGGTGATCTAACGCTGCCAGTCAGTTCGTTTCACCCAATCTGCCAGAAAGCGGGCATTTTCAAATGATATTCCTGGCATGAAACCATGACCCAGATTGAAAATCCAGTTTTGATTGTTCTTTCCAAATTCGATGTACGGCTGAAGTGCTTTCTCAATTTCAGGTTGGCTGGCATACAGCAATCTCGGATCAATATTTCCCTGTAAACCTATTTTGGGATCTACCAATTTCCTTGCAATTTCAATTGGCACTTGCCAGTCGATGCTCAAGTAATCGCAATCTTCTGGAGTAATCTTTGCAATTCCAACACCCAATCCCTTCGGAAAGAAGATAAATGGAATGCCTTTTTCGCGAACTGCATCTCCGATTTTCCGGATCGAAGGCATAAACAATTCCTGATAGAGGTCAGCAGGAATTAGTCCGGCATGTGTATCAAACAACTGAAAAACATCGACTCCATGTTTAATCTGTCCTTGTGCATAAACAACCGAAAGTTCGGTCACAACATCAATTAATTTCCTGGTTGTTTCCTTATTCTGATAGATAAATTTAATGGCTTCCGGAAAATCACCTTTGCGGCCAAGCCCCTGAAGCATAAACAGCAAAACCGTCAATGGTGCGCCGCAAAAGCCAATCAGGGGAGTTTCATCCTTTTTGGTGCGCAGGATTTCGTCAATTACTGAATAGATATAGTTCAGCTTGCTTGGATCCGCCTGAAGACCGGCCAATGGATTTTCCCGAAAGGCCAGTGGCTGGTCGAAAACCGGACCACTGTCGTTGAATTCCAATCCCATTCCCAGTGCATGAGGAATTACCAAAATATCTGAAAACAGAATTCCGGCATCAACACCCAAATCGCCGATTGGCAAAAGGGTCACTTTCGCAGCAATTTCAGGGTTTTGCATCATTTGCCAGAAGGTATAATCTTCTTTAATCTTCATGTACGAAGGTAACACTCGTCCTGCCTGACGCATAAACCAAACTGGTGGCCGTTCTGTTTTCTCTCCCTTGAGTGTCTTGAGTAGTATTGAATTTGTTGTCAATGTGTATTTAGTTTTGAGTTAATATTCGTTTGTTTTATCTGGATCTTCTTGACGCGTCTGACTCTTTTTTGCTTTCCGTTTTTGTTGACCCGGAATTTTTTTCAGTCCTTTGATTCGTTGTATTCGACCTTTCCCGCGTTGATCCCGAATTGGAGTTTCCCCTTATAACAGAACGTCCGACCGATGAATTATTTTTCTCTAGATTTCGTTGAACCTTATCCCTGTCGGAATCCGGCTTCCGATCGTCAGAAGAATGAATTCTTCTAATCTCTTTGTCACGCGTTTGATTCGATTCCTGATATCCCTTTGAGGCAGGACGTCTGTTTTCGTTAATATCCCTCCTTTGTTCATTTCTTCCTGAATTGGAGCTGGGCTTATTTTGATATTGCCGGCCTTTTGATTGGCTGATATCATTATTTCTACGATGATCTGTCTGATTACCAGTCCGTCTTTCATTCAGTTCGCTCCTGTTTTTTAAGCCTTCATTACGGTTTTCAAAAGCACGGTCCGGATATCTTTTCGCATAATCATTTCTCCGGATGTGGTTGTAATTATCTCCCGAAAAATGAATATTATGATTGTCGGTGCGGTGATATTTATTTTCGTAATTGACGTGTGCATAAATATGCCTGTGATATTTATATGGGGAATAGGGTCTGTAATAGCTGTACCATCTTGGGTAGTAGTTCCAATAGTATGGCGAATGCCATGGACTGTAACGAGGTCCCCAGAAAAAAGAGAAAATTACAGGTGTACGAAAAAAGATTGGTTCTATAATATAATTCGAACCATAAATGTAGGCATCACCAACAACTTGTACACGTGGATTTCCGTTCGAAACCCTTTCAACTTCGATAGTCGCTACGTCCTGATAAATATCTTTATCTAAAACGGCCTGAACAACTACCAACGAATTATTATCCGATGAATTTTCGACTACCCTTAAATAGTCAATGTAGCCATCTTGATTGAGGTCAAGGTTCGAAATCCGGCTATTCGGATCGTTCAATCTGCGTTCAAAATCTTCCAGATTTTCTGAATCTCCAAAAATGGAAGCTACTGCCTCCAAATCAAGGTTGTCGCTAATGTCGGAACTGGCAGCGCGAGCTGTGGTTGTTACCCGTTGTTGAGCCTGAACATTGAAGAAGGTTGTGCTAAGAGCTAAAATTAAGATTCCAATTTTTGTTTTCATGGTTGTAAAGTATTAATTGTTTTCTGTTTTCGCTGAATTTAAAATTGTAATTCCAAACAGCACAATTGCTACTTCAAAAAATCTGCCAATATTATTTGGATTTTATTTTTTATTGCCATACCTCGTTGCATTGCCAACAATGACTGATCATTGCTTACCCTTTCAGCACCTTCAGTGCGTCATAAGTTGCTTCAATCGTCCGATCAATCTTTTTGGTGGTATGAGCAGCCGACATGAATCCGGCTTCGAACTGTGATGGCGCCAGGTAGATACCACTTTCCAATGACATTTTGAAAAATTTGGCATAGGTAACGGTATTGCAACGACATGCATCTGCATACGAATTAACTGTAGCTTCTTCAGTAAAAAATAGCGTAAACATAGAACCAACGCGATTCACAACTCCAGGGAAATTCAGGTCTGCCAAACATTTTTTGATACCTTCTCCCAAACGAGCCGATTTTTCTTCGAGCATATCATAAAAACCATCGGTTTCGTCCAGAATTTTCAAAGTGGTGAGTCCGGCTGACATCGCCAATGGATTTCCGGAGAGTGTTCCCGCCTGATAAACCGGACCTTTTGGAGCCAACTTGTCCATGATTTCCTGTTTGCCCCCATAAGCGCCAACAGGTAAACCACCACCAATAATTTTTCCAAAGCAGGTCAGATCCGGAGTGATACCCAGAATTTGCTGTGCTCCACCTTTTGAAAGACGGAAACCGGTCATAACTTCATCGAAAATCAGTACAGTTCCATATTTGGTGCACAATTCGCGGATTCCATGAATGAATTCGGGTTTTGGAACGACAACACCCATATTACCTGTAACCGGTTCCAGAATCAACGCGGCAATTTGTTCGGGATAGCCAATAAACAATTCTTTGACCGAATCCAAATCATTGTATCCGGCAGTCAATGTATCTTTTGCTGTTCCAGAGGTAACCCCCGGTGAATTGGGTGTTCCTAAAGTTAAAGCGCCTGACCCGGCTTTAATCAGAAAACTATCGTTGTGACCGTGATAGCAACCTTCAAATTTAATGACCATTTCACGACCGGTATAACCACGTGCCAGTCGCAAAGCACTCATAGTGGCTTCGGTTCCGGAGTTAACCATCCGAATACTCTCAACGGATGGAACCATCTTTTTAATTTGCAGAGCCATTTC
Organism: Bacteroidales bacterium; assembly: GCA_038329265.1. Classification (GTDB taxonomy): domain Bacteria; phylum Bacteroidota; class Bacteroidia; order Bacteroidales; family Prolixibacteraceae; genus Aquipluma. The sequence continues at coordinate 13,054 of JBBQMW010000029.1, forward strand.
AGTTTCAAGCAAAGTTGGCGCACCAAAACTAGTTCCTTTGGCCGCAGTTTTCTGAATGACCATGATCACGTCGGGATGAGCGTGTCCCAAAATCATCGGTCCCCAAGATCCTACATAGTCGATGTATTCGTAACCATCGATGTCGAACACTTTGGCTCCTTTGGCGCTGGCAATGAATAATGGATCGCCATCTACGCTTTTAAACGACCGTACCGGAGAATTTACGCCTCCGGGAATATCTTTTTGTGCTTCCTGAAAAGCCGCTATGCTTTGAGTGTAGTTTTTCATGTTATTTCTTTTTTGTTGCGAGTTCGGGATACAAGTTTCGTGATTCTGTTTATTGCGACTGAACACTGCGACTTTTTAATCGAATCTTCTTGCTGTGAACTAAAGTTCTTTCACAATATCCTGTGTATGATACGATAAAATGATGTCGGAACCGGCGCGTTTGATTGATGTCAGGATTTCGCGAACCAATCGTTTCTCATCAATCCAGCCATTGGCAGCAGCAGCTTTTACCATCGAATATTCACCACTCACGTTGTATGCAGCAATCGGAATATTGAAATTGGTTTTCACCCGTTGAATGATGTCCAAATAACTCAAAGCCGGTTTTACCATCACAATGTCGGCACCTTCTTCAATATCGAGGGCAACTTCGCGTAAAGCTTCATTCGCATTAGCCGGATCCATCTGGTAAGTAGCACGGTTCCCAAATTTGGGTGCACTCTCGGCCGCTTCGCGGAATGGTCCGTAAAATCCTGAGGCATATTTGGCTGAATAGGCCATGATTGGAAGATTGTAAAAGCCATTATCATCAAGCGCACGCCTAATGGCACCAACGCGACCATCCATCATGTCGCTTGGAGCAACCATATCGATGCCTTCCTCGGCCAGTGAAACCGACTGTTTTGCAAGTGTAACCAATGTCAAGTCATTATCCACATCGCCGTTAATAATGGTTCCGCAATGTCCGTGAACGGTATATTCGCAGTTGCAGATGTCGGCAATCACATACAAATCGGGTAAAGCTTTTTTGAGGGCACGTGTTGCCTGTTGTACAATTCCATTGTGTTCGCAGGCAACCAGGCCATGTTCGTCTTTGTGTTCAGGAATACCGAAAAGCAGCACTGCCTGAACTCCAATCCCATAAAGACGGCGGCATTCTTCAACCAATAAATCGACTGACAACTGGGAGTTTCCTGGCATCGACGAAATCGGGTTATTGACTCCCGTTCCGGGACAGACAAACAGTGGCATGACCAAATCGTCGCGGGTTAAAATCGTTTCGCGAACTAAATTGCGTAAAACAGGGGTGTGTCTTAATCTCCTGAGTCGTGTGATTGGGAAAGACATAATTGAAGTATTTAATGTTATTTTTTCTGAAAATAATTGAGTATGGCCGAAAATATTCCCTGCGAATTGGCAGTAACGGCCGTAATGAGAGGCTCGATCCCATGACGGATCACTTCTGAGGAAGTGGTTTGCCCAATGCATACCAGTCTCAGTTTTGTTAGATCGACGCTACCTGAGATGAGCAGTAAAAGATTTGTAAATGACGATGGACTTGTAAGAATAATCATCGCGTAAAGATCATCGACAATCAGCTGAAGTGCTTCCCCGTCAAAAGTTTCAGGGATAACTGTTTCGTAAAAAAGTATCCGAGTGCAAACAGCTTTCTTCGAAATTTTATCTTCAATCACCGTGCGGGCCAAGTTGCCAATAGGAAAAAGTACCCGTTCACCAAGATTAACGCGATGAAAGAAGTCGGTAACGAAATCTTCAGCAGTATTCCCCAAATTAATGAATGCGGCTGAAGTGCCATAGCATTCCAAATGAGCAGCTGTCTTTTTCCCAACCACGGCAATCTTTAAATGTTCAGGAAGTCCGTAGTGGTTTTGAATTTCAAAAATTGCAGCAAAGAAGTATTTTAAACCATTCGGACTGGTAAAAACAATCCAATTAAACGATTCGAGGTTTTTGAGTTGTAATATTGCAAACTCGTCGAGCGGCAAAGGTTTAATTTCGATGGTGGGCATTAAAACCAGGGAGGCCGATTCTTCTGCCAACAGATTTTCGAGCTCAGCCGACTGACCAACAGGTCGGGTCGATATAAATATCTTATTTTCGAGAAGTTTGCCCATACCTTTTAATTACTGAGGTGGTTTCCTGATTTAATTTTATTCAAAATTTCGGTAGCGCCTTTTTCTTCCATTTTTTTTGCCAAATCTATACCCAGGATTGCGCCATTTTTCAGTTCTCCTGAAATGGTTTCCCGAATGTATTGTTTCCCGTCAACTGAAGCGACAAAGCCATGCAAAGTTAATTTGTCATTTTCGATTTCAGTAAAACACCCCAGCGGAACCTGGCATCCACCTTGCAGTTGAGCCAGAAAAGCTCTTTCGGCGGTTATCGCTTCCCAAGTTTCAGTATGATTGAGCTTGGCCATCAATGCTTCAATTTCGGTATCATCAATTCGGGTTTCGATGGCAATGGCACCCTGGCTCACAGCCGGAAGGATCACTTCAGGATCTATAATTTCGGTGATGTATTTTTCGAGCCCCAATCGCTGAAGTCCGGCTGCAGCCATGATCATGGCATCGCAATAACCATTTTCCATTTTTTGCAGACGCGAATTCACATTTCCGCGAATATCTTTAATAATGATCTGATTGTTAATTTTAAGAAGTGCTGCAATCCGGCGTAAACTAGAGGTTGCAACCACATCGCCAGCCTTCAGGTTGGCAAGCGTTTTACCGGTTACACTTACTAATGCATCGCGAAATTCTCCACGTTCGAGAACAGCGCCTAATTTCAGTCCTTCCGGAAGTGTAGTGGGAAGGTCTTTCAGGCTGTGAACGGCCAAATCCACGGTACCATCGACCAATGCATTTTCAATTTCTTTGGTAAACAATCCCTTGTCGCCGATTTTTGAAAGCGCAACATCGAGAATTTTATCCCCTTTTGTTTTAATGATTTCCAATTCAACCTGAAGGTCAGGAAAGATTTGCTGAAGCGTGGCTTTTACTTTTTCTGCCTGATAAAGTGCAAGTTGGCTGCCACGGGTGCCTATACGTATGGTTCTTTTCATTGATTTCGATCAAAAGCAAATCAAGTGGATTTGCTGCCAAATAATTTTAGTCGAATTTAAATAAATCATTGATGATTTTTAACGAATCAATATTTTTTCCGTTATCCGTTAAATCTTTCAGGTTTTTAATGAGCAAACGCGTGTAACGCTGTGTGAGATGTTTTGCGTAATCATCCACAATTTCCTGCATTTCCGGAGTATTAACTTTACGGTATGATGAAAGTTCTTCCTGATTAATACTTAGAAAATTACTAGTAATTGTTTTGATTGCCGGGCGCAATGAACGACTGGCCAACCACTCTGAAAAGTCGGCAACGACTTCGTCCAAAATTACTCTGGCTTTTTCTGCACTTTCCTTTTTCTTTTCAGTAGTTTGTTTCACAATTTCCTGAAGATCATCAACTCCAAGTAATTCGATATTGTCTATTTCTCCAACTCCGTTTTCAATATTGCGGGGTACTGAAAGATCAATATATACCTGGTTATGATTTGGCCTGACTTCCTGACACCTCTTAACCATTTCAAGGGTAATAATCGGATTAACTGCAGATGTTGCAATCATCACGATATCAAATCCATGAAGGTATTTATCCAATGAATCGAACGGCAAAGCCTGACCATTGTATTTTAATGCAGTTTTTTCAGCTTTTTCACTGGTCCGGTTCGTTACACCAATTTGCTTGACTCCTTTTTTATAAATATTCTGAAGTGCAAGATTCCCGGTTTCGCCCGCACCAATCAATAAAACCGACTTATCGCTCACCCCATTGAGGAGGCACGCACACATTTCGACAGCAGCACTGCTCACCGACGTAATTCCAAGTTTAATACCGGTTTCTGAACGAACCCGTTTCCCTGCTTCAAATGATTTCTGAAAAAGACGCATTAACACAGCATCTGTCAATGCCAATTCGGTACAAGCTATGTATGCTTCCTTAACCTGACCAATAATCTGATCTTCACCAATGATCAATGAATCGAGTCCCGATACAACATCGAACAAATGCCTGACCGCACCAATATTTGAATGGTGATAAAAGTAATGCCAGCAATGATCGTTAATTCCTTTGAATTTCTTAATTGCTTCATATACCAGTTCAAATGCAGTTTGGTTGTCGTGAATATCTTGAGAAAAGTATAATTCAGTGCGGTTGCATGTCGAAACAAGGACCATATCACTGATTTCAGTTTCCTGCTGAAGCAGTTCTGAAAATGGAACAATGTCGTCTTTTGAAAACGAGAAACACTCACGAATCTCCAGTGGCGCTGTTTTATAGCTAATTCCTATCACCCCTATCATACACGAAACCTTATTGATATTGCTAATCCAAAAAACAATTTTTAACAACTAATTTAAAAGACTTACTTACTGAAAGTCAATAAATTGCATTAAATTTAAGTGAAAATTGTGCAAACATTACGGGTTAGCAGGATACTGGTGGAGGACGGGAAAACTGGAAGCCGGGAAACAATAATTCATGAACCTTTACATTTGAGAGGTCGTAAATAATGGCTCCTGTATCAGGAAAGAATGGGAAAGTCTTATCTTCTGATTTCAGGACATCAGCCTGAACATGAATTTGATCGGCGTTGATTTGATAATAAAAAGTAGAATTATCAGAAACTTTTTGTTTGGTTTCGACCGGAATGGTAATGGCGGCAACAGTTTCAACAGATTCGTCACCTGTGCTATTATTAAACACACCCATAGCAAAGCCGAAAAAATAAAAGGCGGCAAGCAGTAAATAAGGCAATGGTGTTGATAAAAGTCCGAAAAAAAACACAGCAGGTAAATTTAAGTTAATACCCCGAATCAAATTTATTGAAAGCAATAACGTTTTCACGATCGCTTTGTTGTTGGCAAAAGTAAGAATTCTGCTGAGAAGGTAAAGGTTTAGCGAATTGATATATATCATCAAAATATTACCACTCATTTAACTGGTAATATTTTGCAGATGAAGCATCTCTGTATTCTATTACAATTATATTATTAAACGATTAAATTTCATGCCAAAAATTACAATTTAATTAAAGATTATAGTTCTGTGAATAATTCTTATTTGCATCTTTGTCGCTGAATTCTAATTTGATTTTCCATTAAAACTATTCATATGAATCTTACAAGTATTCTAAAGTTCTTTGCCCCAAAAGAAAGAAAATTTTATGCAATGTTTAACCATGCTGCTGAAAATACAATTGAAGCATCGGCTGCTCTTGTGAAACTTTTTAATTCGCCCTCTCTTGATGATAGAAGGGCTATTGGAATAACCATCAAAGCGATTGAAAAGAAAGGTGATGAATATACCAATCAGATTTTTGAAGCCTTAAACCAAACCTTTATTACACCTTTTGATCGGGAAGATATCAATGATCTGACTTCAAAAATAGACGATGTCGTTGACTTGATCTATAGTCTTTCAGGCAAAATTGATGCTTATCACTGTACAAATTTTAGTACCTATATGATTGAAATGGTACAGATCGTTCATCAGGGTTGTCAGCAAATTGCAGTTGCAGTTGGCGGTTTGGATGATTTTCAAAATTCACAAAAAGTATTGAAAGCCTGTAAAGAGTTGCGCAAGCTTGAAAGCAGGGTGGATGAGTTTTATCAGAAAGCTATTTCCAGCCTTTTTGAAAACGAAAAAGACCCGATTGAGTTAATCAAGCAGAAAGATATACTTCAGAATATTGAAAAAATAGCCAATAAAATTGAGGATGTTTCTGACGTTGTAAAAACAATACTTGTGAAATACGCCTGATTTCAGGTAAGTTTTTAATTCTAACCTCTTTTATCTCAGGCTATGTTTACCTTACTGATAGTAATTATTATTCTTGCTTTTGTTTTCGATTTTATCAATGGGTTTCATGATGCTGCAAATTCAATTGCTACCATTGTTTCGACTAAAGTTTTGACCCCCTTTAAAGCAGTTGTTTGGGCGGCATTTTTTAATTTAGTAGCATTTCTGGTTTTTAAGCTTCATATTGTTGATACTATAGCTAAAACTGTCAATACCGATGCAATTACTTTGCAGGTGATATTGGCTGGACTACTGGCGGCCATTATTTGGAATCTGCTAACCTGGTATTTGGGAATTCCATCCAGTTCATCGCATACATTAGTCGGTGGTTTTGCTGGTGCGGCAATTGCTTATGCCGGTTGGGATGTAGTGCATAGTGAAAAAATTATGAAAATTGCTGCATTTATTTTTCTCGCGCCAATGATTGGTATGTTGCTCTCATATCTTCTTTCAATTGCTCTGCTATGGATTTTTAGAAAATTTAATCCTTTCAAATTGAAGCGTTGGTTTAAGTTCGGACAATTGCTTTCTTCTGCTTTGTTCAGTTTGGGACATGGAGGAAATGATGCACAAAAAGTCATGGGGATTATCACTGCAACACTCCTTGTTTATTTTCATTCAGTAGATCCATCTCAGATACCACATTGGGCAAACATAACTCTTGACAGTGCCGGAAAGATCCAACACATTCCGTTCTGGATAGTCATAGGCTGTCATTCGGCTATAGCAGCCGGTACATTGATGGGCGGGTGGAGAATTGTGAGAACCATGGGAAGTAAAATTACCAAACTTACTTCCTTTGAAGGAGTTGCAGCAGAAGGTGCAGGAGCAATGATGTTATTTGGAACTGAGGCATTCGGTATTCCAGTAAGTACAACCCACACAATAACGGGTGCAATTATGGGAGTTGGTTTAACCAAACGGGTTTCTGCGGTACGTTGGGGCGTTACAAGGAGTTTACTCGTTGCATGGATTTTGACAATACCAGTATCAATGCTTTTAGCCGCTGGAATTTACAAGATTTTTGAATTCTTTAACTTCGTATAGGTCACACTTTAAGTACTAAAGGGGCGAAATATTATTTGGATTATTAATCAACAAAAAGTATTTCGCCCCTCAATCTTTCAAGTACAAATTACTATCGCCATAGCTCAGAAAGCGGTAGTCGCTCGCAAGTGCATGTTCATAAATTTTTCGCCATTCTTCACCCAAATATGCAGAGATCAGCAGCAGCAGTGTGCTTTGTGGCTGGTGAAAATTGGTAATCAATCCATCCACAATCCTGAATTGGTAACCTGGAGCTATAATAATTTGCGTCGATGCCGACAAATAATCGGCTTGATGACGATCAAGTAAATTTAAAAGTGACTGTATCGCATCGTCAGCTGATGGTTGATTTTCTTTTTCCTGATAGGCCTCCCATTGTGAAACTTTCAAATCTTCAATAGTAATATCGGGATTTTGTTTTGCCTGAGCTCCTAGCCAATAAAGGCTTTCCAAGGTTCTCACAGAAGTTGTTCCAACGGCAATCTTTTTTCCGGAATGAATCATTAATTTATTCAGAAAATCGCGGCTAATGTATAAATGTTCGGAGTGCATTTCGTGACCCGAGATCGTTTCGCTTTTCACCGGAAGAAAAGTTCCGGCACCCACATGTAGGGTCAGTTCTGCCATCTCATGGCCAGCTTTTTCCAGCTGACTAATGATCTCTTCAGTAAAATGCAACCCGGCTGTTGGCGCTGCAACCGAACCTTTAATCTTTGAATAAACCGTCTGATATCGCTCCAGATCACTCTGTTCGGTCTCCCGATTCAGATAAGGTGGAATCGGCAATGAACCGGCATGCTCAATGATTCGCGAAAACTCAAAATCCGGATTGTTCCAGCTAAATCGAATCAAACTTTTATCCTTTTCCGGATCCATTTGCTCGGCACAAAGCTCAAGCCCAGTTTCATCAATCCGGATCATTTTCCGCAAAGATTCGCCTTTCCACTTTTTCTGGTTACCAATCATGCATTTCCAGATACACGTTTTTGTAGTCTGAAAAGCAATCTGGTAATCGGCAGGATCATGTGGATCGAGGCAAAACATTTCTATTCTGGCTCCGGTTTCTTTCTGAAAATGAAGCCGGGCCCGAATGACTTTCGTGTTGTTGAAAATCAGCAAACTATTGGATGGCAAAAAATCAGACAGGTTTTTAAACCGGGCATCCTGAATCTGTCCTTGCTTCCAAACCAGTAATTTCGACTGATCGCGCTCAGCCAAAGGATATTTGGCGATTTTTGCATCCGGAAGATCGTAGGCATAATCGCCGATCGATATGCCGGTAACTTTTTTGAGTAGTTCGTTTGTATTTTCCATGAATTGGTCGCAAAAATACAGAAAATTTTGAATCTTAAATTTCGAGGGTTGAATCTTCTGACTTTTGACTTCGGACTTTTATCGTAGTTTTGTGCAAAATATTTTGAAATGATTAAACCAGGAGATAAAGTTCGGTTTTTAAATGCTGTGGGTGGCGGTGTGGTAAAATCCATCATCAACAAAACCATGGTGAGTGTTGAAGATACTGATGGGTTCGAAGTTCCCACGCAGATCAGCCAACTGGTAGTGATCGACGAAACGGCTTCGATGAATCCGGAAAAACGATCGGCTGCCTTACGAGCTTCGACAAAGATCGAAGAAGATCCGGTAAAAAAGGAACTCCCAAAAGCTGAACCTCGCTTTGTTGCCGGAAAGGATATTCCGGCGTGCTTTGTGGTTTTTGTTCCTCAGGATGAAGTAAATCCTGTAGAAGGCGAGCTAAAAGTTTACCTGATCAACGACAGCAACAATTTTCTGCTTTACAATTACAGTCACCTGAAAGACAAGCTATATAAAAGCATTGAATCGGGTAAGATGAACCCAAACAGCAAGCGTTATCTCGAAAGTTTCAGCCGTTTTGATCTGGCCGAGCTTCCTGAATTTCAATTTCAATTGTTATTTTTCAGGGAAGAGTCACCAAAATTGGAAACGCCGGTAGTAAAAAGTCTGCGGCCCAATCCAACAAAATTCTATCGTTTGGGCAGTTATGAAAAAACAAAGTATTTTACACAAAATGCGATCATCTATTCGTTGCTCGATCTGAATATGGAAGCAGAAATATCCAAACTCACAGAACCGGAACTGACTAAAATTGTTCTTGGTAAAGATGAGCCCAAAGTGGTGATTAAGCGAACTGTTTCTCCTGATTTGGTGGAGATTGATCTGCATATTCACGAATTGCTTGAAGACACTGGCGGACTATCCAATCACGATATGCTTGAAGTTCAGATAGGACGATTCCACAACGAGCTGGAAACAGCCATTGGAAACGGCACCCGGAAGATTGTTTTCATTCACGGAATTGGTAATGGAACGCTGAAACAGGAACTCCGCAAGGAGCTCACTGCAAAATACAAGAAATTCTATTTTCAGGATGCCAGTTTTAAAGAATATGGCTACGGCGCCACGATGGTGATTCTGAAAAATGCGTAAAAAGAGTTCCAGGTTTCATATTTCAAGTTCCAGGTTAGGTGGAATACGAATATTGTGACTTGGAATTTGAGAATAAAAAACAATCAATTTATTAGTTTGCAACCTGAAACTTTGAACTTGAAACTTGAAACATTTTCATCATGATCAACCGCGAATTACTCGAAAAATACAATCATCCGGTACCACGATACACCAGCTATCCACCGGCGAATTTCTTTACTGATGAATTTAGTCCGGCCAATTATCTGGAAGCTATCGATCAGTCAAATCAATGGAATCCGCAAAACATTTCAATATACATTCACATTCCGTTTTGCCTGAAAATGTGCTTCTTCTGCGGATGTAATTCGTATGTGCTGCGTCAGGCCGATGTGGTGGATGCCTACCACAAGGCATTGCTTCTGGAAATTAAGATGATAACTTCCAGATTGGATAAAAACCGCAAGGTTTCTCAGATTCATTACGGTGGTGGCACTCCAAATGCTATTCCGGTTGAATATCTTCAGGAAATTAACGAGTTGTTATTTTCTACTTTCCAATTTATTCCTGAACCTGAAATTGCCATCGAAGTCAATCCTGCTTATCTCACCTACGAACAAATGACCGGTCTGAAAAAAGCCGGATTCAATCGGTTCAGCCTCGGGATTCAGGACTTTGACACGGCTGTACTCGACGCTGTGAACCGCGATAAACCCGGAATGCCGGTTGAAGAAATTATGGCATTCCTGAAACAGGATTCGCCCAATATGGCCGTGAACCTCGATTTTATTTACGGTTTACCCAAACAAACGGCTGCCAACTTTTCGGAAACCATCCGTAAAGCTATCGAGCTGAAACCTGACCGGTTGGTGACTTTTTCGTACGCACATGTTCCATGGGTCTCCAAAATTCAGAAAAAACTCGAGAAGGAAGGACTTCCGGCGCCTGACGAAAAGATCAAGATGTTCGAAGCTGCATTTTCACTCCTGACACAAAACGGCTATGAAGCCATTGGAATGGATCATTATGCCAATTCTGACGACGAGCTCACTGTGGCCCGGAAAAACAAACAACTGCACCGCAACTTTCAGGGCTATTGCACACGCCGGACCACCGGTCAGGTTTATGCCTTTGGAGTAACCGGAATTAGCCAGCTCGAAGGTGTTTATGCACAAAATACCAAATCGATCGACGAATACATTTCCAAAATAAACAAGGGCGAACTGACAACCATCAAAGGATATTCGTTAACTCCACAGCAGGTAGTTGTGCGCGAAGTGATCACCGAACTGATGTGTAACGAACAAATTATTTGGAGTCATCTGGGCGAAATACTTGGGATGACTTCCGAAGAATTAAAAAAACAAACCACTTACAATCCTGAACTGCTTCAACAATTCGAAAGCGATGGGTTGATTACCTTTTCCGATGAGAAAATACAAATCACTCCGGATGGGCAATTATTCCTTCGCAATGTGGCTGCTTCGTTCGATCCGCTCATTCAGGCCGGGCAAACCAATTTTTCAAAACCCGTCTAGTCATTTACGATTTTAAAATGTACAATTTACAAAAATCATGTCCTCAAACAATAATAATGATGTCGTAATCATTGGTGCCGGATTAACCGGACTTACCATGGGTTTCTACCTTAAAAAAGCAGGAATCAACTTCAGAATCATCGAAAAATCGGGCAAAACCGGAGGAGTCATTCAAACGATTTCTGAAAAAGGTTTTTTGTACGAAACCGGCCCCAATACTGGCGTAGTTTCAAGTCCCGAAATGGCTGAACTGTTCGAGGATCTGGCTGAAAAATGCAAACTCGAAATAGCCGATCCCAGCGCCAAACGCCGCTTGATTTGGAAACAAAACCAATGGCATGCGCTTCCCGCCGGACTTTGGTCGGCCATCACTACCCCACTTTTCACATGGGGCGATAAGTTCCGTATTCTGGGCGAACCTTTTCGGGCGAAAGGAACAAATCCGAACGAAACACTGGCCGAATTGGTGAAACGCCGGATGGGCAAAAGCTACCTCGATTATGCGATTGATCCGTTTATCTCAGGAATTTACGCCGGAAATCCGAATGAATTGGTGACCCGTTATGCCATGCCCAAACTTTGGAAACTGGAACAGGAATACGGTAGTTTTATTAAAGGTGCCATTCAGAAAGGTAAACTTCCAAAAACCGACCGCGACAAAAAAGCAAGCAAAGAAGTATTCTCTGCAAAGGGAGGACTGAGTCGGCTCATTGAAGCGCTGACCGAAGCAATTGGCCCCGAAAACATCATTCTTTCAGTAGAAAACACTTTAGTTAAACCGACGAACAGCGGATTTCAACTTCAAATTACAACTCCTGAACAACTAATTGCACTTGAAACTGCCAGCCTGGTTACTACTTGTGGCGGATATGACTTGCCCGGGCTACTTCCATTCCTGAATAAAGAAGAAACTGCGCCATTCAACGATTTAAAATACGCTGCAGTTACTCAGGTTATTCTTGGATTCAAGAAATGGAAAGGAATTTCACTGAAAGCATTTGGCGGATTAGTTCCGGGAAAGGAAAACAAAAATATCCTGGGCGTGTTATTTACCTCGTCGTTCTTTGAAGGCCGCGCCCCAAAAGACGGAGCGCTGTTGTCAGTTTTTATGGGAGGTACAAAACGCCCCGATATCGCTGAAATGGATAATTACGAGATTGAGTCGCTGATCAACAAGGATCTTCCCCGAATGATGAGCGACCGGTCGTTAAGCCCCGACATGATTCGTATTCTTCGTTACCCGAAAGCGATTCCGCAATACACCGAAAGTAGCGGTAAACGCTTTGAAATGATTAATCTGCTTCAGCAAAAATATCCGGGATTGATTTTGGCCGGAAATATTCGTGACGGCATCGGAATGGCCGATCGGGTGAAACAGGGACGCACAATCGCAGAAGAGTTAATTGGGAAAATCAACGGTCATTAATGGTCATTCGTTGTCATTAATAGTCATTCAATTGCATCTTCGGAATAACCCAATGACGCGAAACTAATGACAACTGAATGACACAAAGTGAATGACAATTTTAACTAAAACAACAACCGTGAACGTAGCAAAAACTGCAGCTATATACAAAGACATCCAGCAAACGATCTGCAAAACGCTGGAAGAAGCAGATGGAAGTGGAAAGTTCACTAAAGATGCCTGGGAAAAAGAAATTGGCTCTGGCCTGACTTGTGTCATGCAAAACGGATCGATCATTGAAAAAGCCGGTGTTAATTTCTCACATGTTCGGGGCAGTTTCAATGACAATATGGCCAAACTTTTGGGTGAGAATGCCTCCTCTTTTGCAGCCACCGGAGTCTCGTCCATTCTCCACTCTGGAAATCCGTTTGTACCGACCATCCACATGAATGTCCGCCATTTTAGTCTCGACAATGGTTCATCGTGGTTTGGCGGCGGAATTGACCTCACTCCCACTTACATCCATCCTGAAGAAGCTCGTTGGTTTCATCAACTTATGAAAGACATTTGCGACAAATACGATACTTCGTTTTATCCGGAATGGAAAACCTGGGCAGATGATTATTTCTACCTGCCGCATCGTCAGGAAACCCGAGGAGTTGGTGGAATTTTTTTCGATCGAATACAGACTGGCAACGAAACTGATTTGGCAAAAATGCTGAATTTGACCTGTGATTTACTCAAAATATACCCCGTAATTTATAGTCAGTTGATGAAAAACAACGGACACAAACCGTTTACCGAAGCTCAGAAAAAATGGCAAAAAATTCGTCGCGGACGGTACGTTGAATTCAACCTGATTCATGACCGCGGCACCAAATTTGGCTTGGAATCCGATGGAAATATTGAATCAATTTTAGTGAGTTTACCTGCCGAAGTGGAATGGGTTTATCAATACCATCCCGAAGCCGGAAGCCCGGAAGCCCAAACACAGGATCTGCTGAAAAAGGGAATTGATTGGGTTTAATCAGAAAATTATAGCTCCAAATATGGATCAATAAAGAATGTCATGATCTGTAACCAAAGCCATTTTGGTCTCAATCCATCGGCGGCGGTTCCAGCCAATATCATTTTTTGCTCCAATCTGACTAGAGGAACCCAGTTGACATTAATGAAGCCTTTGTCCATTAACTGAAAAATAGTTAGGGTTAAAAGGGTATTCAGATTTGTCTAACCAGTCGCTCTTAATATATTTTGCCTGTAGGTTGTCGTTCATAAAATCACCGCTAACGTTTTATTTTTAGATTTGTCCATTATATTTTGGGTCAAAATCTACCGACCATTCAATACCGTATTTGTCTCTAAACATTCCAAAATACGATCCCCAAGGACTGTCTTCAATTGGGAATTCAATATTTCCACCTGCTGAAAGTCCGTTAAATAATTTGTCAACTTCTTCTTTGCTTTCGGCACAAATTGAAATTTTAGACCTGTTTTCATTTTCATTCACTTTGCCCATACTTTCGGGAACATCATTAGCTATTAAAATATTTTTGCCAATAGGTAAAGCAATGTGCATTATTTTGTTTACTTCATTTTCTGCTACTGGAAAGTCAGGGCTATCCATATCGTTGAAACCAGATACACCGAACTTGATGCGTGGCAGAATGTTTATAACCACTTAAACCCCAATGCCTTATACCGCGTGTGTGCGCCCTGCATAAGCAGCGCGCACACTTGTTGTAAGCTCTGGAAAAAGTTTAAAAATACAATTAAACTTTACATAGTTGCGAAATAACAAGTGTGTATTTTTCCAGATTCAACAAGGAGGTCCAAACTTGGAGTTTGCCAGCCTTGTTTTAAACAAAGACCGAGGCATTGTTGGTGTAAAGAGCGATAGTGGTTTTCTATTTTTATCTTTCTTCAAAACCAGAGACCGTATTTTAGATACAATGCATCAATATTTTGCCCTATGTTGAGTCCAATGCTAACCATATGCTTCTTGTAAAATGCACTTGAAATGCCAAGACAAAGAGCGCGTGATATCCCACTACGCCCATAATCATCATATCTGGAAGTTGTTTCGGAACTATAGATAACTCCGGGCATAATTACGAAAGAAGGGTTCCAGTTTTTTTTAGGCAAGACATTGATTCTTATCCCAGCCGCCAAACCAAACCCTATATTTTTCTGAGAGTATCCGCTTAAAAATGTTTCTCCTGAGTGACTGTCAATGAAGAGCATTGATTCAAGTTGTAGCACTTTCTCTGTACAAAGTGCATAATGGAAAGAGAAACTTGGTCCGATTCCGCCACTAAGTATTCCACCATTTACTCCTGCTTGAATACCAAAACTTAACGGTTTAGTTTCTTGCTGTGCATAAATTTGAGTACTCAACAGAAAAAAAATAAAAAAAGTTTGTCTAAAATGGTTTTTGAAATGGGTCAGAAAACATTTTTTAGTTTTCAGCTTGTCTGTGTTGTTCATAGTTGTCTTTTATGGTATTGGTGGTAACGGTCGGCGGTATGAATTGATTGGCATTTCAAAGCACATTCTTTTCAATTTACGGTAAACTTAATTAAAAGCTCAAACCTTCGCAAACCACTGACGGCCAATTTATTTATACCGCGTGTGTGCGTCTGGCATTACTTTTAATTCATAATTTGTACTTCGTCCACCGCTTGCTTCTTTTTGTAAGATATTCTTGCTAATCAAATCTTGAATATCCCTAAGAGCAGTGTTTTTTATTTTCCTAATGCTTTTCTTTATTTTATCTATGTTATGACAAAATCAATGAAAATATTAATGATAAATTTGATGATAAATAATCAAATAAGATTCCATTTTTCTTCAAGAATAAATTTGGTCTAATAGTTCATTTTGTAATCCGCCTCTACTTCTTGATATTATTAGTTCCAAGTATATTCTTCCGTTTTTGCAGTCAATGCGCTCTACTATTTTAGTTGGGAGGTGTTTCCTGAATCTCGAATACAAAGAGGTATCCTTGAATTTTTATATATTTCGAATCCATCAGATGATATTATTTCTCTCAACTGGTTAATAAATGAAATTCTGTCAAGTCTGCGCATTTTTAATTTCTCAATATGCCATTTTACAAACGGCATTAATAAACCTGTAAAAAGACCAATTATTCCTGTAAAAATTGGAATTAAGATGTTTTCATTCATGGCTGTCATTTTTAAGCTGGGCTACATAACGGTGGCGGTATGAAATCGTTGGGGATTGCGGGCTACTTTCCTGTCCAGATACACCGAACTTGATGCGTGGCAGAATGTTTATAACCACTTAAACCCCAATGCCTTATACCGCGTGTGTGTGCCCTGCATAAGCAACGCGCACACTTGTTGTAAGCTCTGGAAAAAGTTTAAAAATACAAATAAACTTTACATAGTAGCGAAATAACAAGTGTGTATTTTTCCAGACAAGTCACACACTGGGGTAACGCCCAGAAGTATTAGTCCCGATGGCTATCGGGAGCAAGCTGGTTTGGGGTGTGACCCATACAGTGAAGGTTATTTGCGATTGATTAAAGAGCAAATACTACAAACGGCAAAATCCGGTACTGACGAACAGTGAATGAGTGAAGTTTTACGCTAGTAAAAAGCGGCTGGTGCAGATTTGCAATCTGCACCTCTTAGCCTCGGATCTGTGATCCCTGCCCGAAGCAGGTGAGAGGCGCACTCCGTCAGCTAATGACTGGCGGAGCCTTCTACTCGATTACCAACTGTACTTTATTTTTAATAATCAATGTATGTTTTTCAAATCCTGCATTCCAACAATTGCCATTATCTCAACCATATTATCATTAATTCTGTAATAAATTGTATCTGAACCACACGGACATCTTCTATATCCTTTTTTTACATAATCTACTGATTCGAATGAAAATGGCCTTTGAGCAATAACTTCAAAAAAATCAAAGAATGAATCAAAGTATAGGTATAGGCGTTTAGACATCCCAAGTTAATTGACTGATTGTAAACGAATAGGCTTAGAATAAACCATCCTTCTTAGGAGTACATCGAAGATTGTCTCCATATTTGAACGTCTATTGTGCCTAAAATGGAACTCGTCAA
>JBBQMW010000030.1:0-29366 GCA_038329265.1 Bacteroidales bacterium
TCTGCCCATGATTTAGTTTCACTAAACAGATTTGTTTTTTTGAAATGATTTAAAGTAAAAGCAATTCTAAATATGCTACTAATATTTTCATCACCCAATGTTCTTCCATCGCCTGATTCTCTAACATATTGTGATAAAGCTTTCATAAAATCGTGTCCATTCGATAATTGAAATAAGTCAAGATTCATTTCTTTAAGGGCATTTAATTTTTGTAATACTATTGAAATATCAATAAGTTTTGCATTTGGAGACTTCGATATAACTCTTGAAAAGTATTGGTTAAAATCAATTTTAAGATTTACAAACGAAATCAAATCCTGAAATCCTGCGTCAAATTTATATTCTAAATTTTCTTTTTCATTGATCCACCTCAATAAACTAATTTGCTCAATAGAAGTCAAGATGTTATTTCTTACTTCTGAATGTTTATTTTGTGATAATGATGTATATTCAAATATTAACGCACTAAACACATTTTCTTCTGAAATAAGCATCATTTCCATATCGTGTAAGTCAGTCAAAAACATATTCTTCTTTGAGTAGGGCTGATTTTCTAAATGAATAAAATCAGCATCTCTAATTCCAATAATTAAAGGATATACATTTGCTAATACTCCAATACATTCTTCTAATTTGAACTTACCTCCAGGTACACATTCGACTTTGCAAGTGTCAAGATTAAATAGTTTTCTAAAAAGTCTTATGTCGCTTTCTCCCTCTAAAAGAACAAAAGCAATACCCTTATTATTTGGATGAGAAATGTCAAGCTTCAACTCATTGAGTTTGTCTTGATAAGTAATGTCCTGCTTTTTCATTTGGCATCCACAGTTTCAAGATTATAAACTAAATCCCATCTGTCATTAATAATTGACGGAGAATGTGTTGCAATTAGAACTTGAATATTTTGAATTTTAATAATCTTCAATAAATCATTTAAAAATTCTTTTTGCCAAGTAATGTGAAGAGATATTTCTGGTTCATCAATTAGAACAAGTATATTTGGTTTTACATTAAAAATTAGTTCATATAGTAATACAACCTCATGTTGTTCTCCTGATGAAAGTTGGTTAAGTTCTAAATCTTTTCCTTTACTTGTTTTAAAGAAAAATCCTTTATACCTGCTTACATTTATTGATTTAAAAGTAAAACGCCTTTCATTTAAAATATTAGTAAAAAGTTCAAGCTTTTCTAGTAAAGCATCAAAAACCCCCAACTTTAATTCGAAATCTTTTAAATATACTGACAACGCTTTAGCGTCATCTTTGCTATAAGTTAAAAATTCTTGTTTGCTTTCATATAAACCAAATTCTTTTAACTTAGTTTGTTTGGTCTTAAGCGTGTTATATCGTATTTGGTATTCTTCTTGGGTTAATATATTTGTCTCACCTCTTAATCTATTTGGATAACTGCTATCTAATTCTTGAATTTGTATCAACGATTTCTGTGAAAATTCAGAGATCAATTGTTTTAATTCTTCAGCATAAGTCTGAATTGTGTCGATCATGATTAATTGTTCTTTCTCTTCGCGATAGTTTCTTTCGACACTCTGCATTTTTTTAAATAATCTCTGCTCACGAATTAAATGTACCTGTATTGAAGATAAAATTTCATTTGCTTTTTCGGTTTTAATTTTTAATAAATTTTTACTTATTTCCTCTGGTAATTGGTCAGCATACTCGTTCAATAATTCATCAATGGTTAAAAGCCTACCTGTACGATTATCTATCCATTTATCAGGCTCAATTCTTCTTACAGGGAGATATCTTTGAATATTTCTTCCAATATCAGTTTCAAGTTTGTTAGAATAATCAAATGTTTCAATTTCTTTTTTTCCATCAAAGAATGAAAAACTAACAGATGGTTTATTATCTAACGTTTTTTTATTGATTACAATTGAAATATTCTCATTTAATGAAACCGTTATTTTTTCAAATACAAGTTTTTGAAAAAAAACAAATCTGCGATTGAATAAATTAAATATAATATTCAAAACCATAGTTTTTCCAAATCCGTTTGGCCCTGTAATGATTAGAACATTTTCGTTTCCACTGAATGATATGTTGTAGTCAAACATTTCAAACAGTTTTTCTATTTTGATAGTGTTAATTCTCATTTCCTTTTTCTTTAAAAATTGAATACAAAGTTAATTAATATTTTTGTGTGTCTCAAAAAACTAAACTACTGCTTGGGTTGTAAGGAGTGTCGGTTTGTCTGATTGTAAGTTGTGTTTCTTTTCAAGTTTAGTTTTCCAATTCATTGCGATTTCGCTGTGTCGCTGTGATACCCTCTACCGCTTGTGCATAACGTCTATATACCCGCCAATGGCGGGTATATTTCCTATACCCGCAAATCCATTTCTGTAAATTCACTGATATTCAAATTTATGATATTCAATCCGAATTTAATACTATTTTACAGGATATATTTTCATTTAGTCACAATTTTTGTATCCTTTGATTGCACAATGACCACTTAAACAACCTTTTGAACTTCGATTTCAACCTAAAGATTTAAAATCTGCAGCCAATCTGCGCAACCTTTTCGGGACCTGAAACGTCTAGGAAGTACAAACATTATAAAACTTTACTCATGAAAAAATATTTACTTTTTGCGCTAATCATTTCGAGCCTTTTCGCCAATGCTCAAAACACCTCTGGATACTGCAAAGCTCAGTTTAAATATCGGGTAAATGATATTCTGATGTCTCCCGTTGCGTCAACAGCCATTAATTTTGACGATCGTTCCGAAGGAAATATAACCGTCTGGTTTTGGGATTTTGGTGATGGAACAACCAGTACCGAACAAAACCCTTTTCATGTTTTCAATCATCCAATCGGAGGTCCGACTGTAAAAATGAGTCCTTATCGTACCATTTCCTTAACCATTCTTACTTCTGACAGCTGTAAAAGTCAGTATTCTGAAATGATTAATATTATGGATGGAACAACATACATTGCCGACCCGGACACAACAGTATTTCCCCCGGTTGATCCACCAGTTTATCCTCCGCTCGAATGCTCTGCCAGATATAAATACTACCAAACTGAAATAGATTCAGTTACAGGAAAGGTTACTTTTCAGTTCAACAATTATTCGGAAGGCGACTCGCTGAGTTATTCCTGGTTTTTCGATTATGCAGGTACCAGTATTGAAAAAGAACCTCTGGTAACTTTCGATATGAAGCAGCTCCCGATTAAAGCAAGCCTGACTGTAAATGGAAAGAACGGATGTTCCAACGCCTTCTGGGATGCGGTTTATTTGGACATTCCAATCATTGATCCTCCAATTTATTTCGACAGTACAAAATGCTATGTAGTATATGGTTATACGCCAAATTTCACAGTAAAAATATTTGCCCCTGCTTTAGTTCTTGATTTTTATCCAAAAACCTCTCCTGAAGCAATCCAATGGAATTGGGATTTTGGCGATGGCACCACAAGCGAAGAACAATACCCGATGCATATTTTTAACCTTCCATTAGCCAATTCCGATGGTTCCACTGATCAGGTTCCGTACCGAAAAGTTTGTCTGACTGCCACAACAGCCAATGGATGTATTGAAACCTATTGCGAATCCATCGACCTTTATATGAATGTTACTCCGCCTGTTGATCCTGTTCCACAATGTCATGCCTGGATTAAATACTATCGTCCTTCAGATATCGTTACTATACCTGAACTTATTCCTTACCAATTCATCGATGCTTCTGAGGGTGATGTCGTCAGCCGCTTGTGGCAATTTGAAGACGGTACAACAAGTACCGAAGCTATGCCTCTGGTTAACTTCGATTTCATGAAAACGATGCAGAAAGTAAGCCTGACTATTTATACTTCTGATAGCTGCTCAAGCACTTGGAGCGAAATCATCTATCTCAGGGATAATTACATTGATTCAAGCTACGTTTCAAAGCCGGTATGGTCGTATCAGATACTTGTAACAGGCAAATTCCCAATCGAAATGTCGTCGTGTGCAGGAACAGCACATGCACAGGTTTACATGAATGATTCAATTGTTGAGGCAGATTATTATACATGGTCAACCGGAGAGATGGGTCAGGATGTAAAAGGACTTTGCCCGACTCAAACCTATAGCGTAAAAGCAATTACAGCCGACGGCAACTACGTTTCAAGTACATTCATATTCAACTCCGACGGTACATTAATGGAAATTCCAACCGCCTGGTACCTTACCGGAGGCCGAGACGATCAACAAATTAAATACAATTTGGAAAATAAGGAATTCACGATTGAGTGGCATCTTTGCGATGGTACAATTGCTTATGGCGATAGTATTCCGCTGAATTCGATCAACTGCGGAGGCAATGAAGCAAATGTGGTTTTGAAGGATGCAGCAGGAAATGTGGTTTACACCGAAAATATTTCGTTGAAAACTCTGGCAACCAAAATCAAACCTAATCAGCAAGTATCGGCATCTGTTAAGCTTTATCCAAATCCGGTAAAAGATGTGCTGAATATTAAGTACGCCGGAAAAATGTTGAATGAAATGCAAATTGAGATCTGTGATATTGCTGGCAGAAGTATTTCGAGCCAGAAAGTATATGATGTTGAACCGGGTCAAAACATTAGCCTGAATGTAAATTCGCTGCGGAATGGAATTTACCTCTGCAAAATGGTCTCCGGAAAACAAGTGATTGGAATTGAGAAATTCGTAAAATAATCCGGATAAAATAGTTAAACATGTTCAGAAAAAATGCCCGTAGGATTTAAATCCTGACGGGCATTTTTATTGCAAATGACTTTAATCTTTATCGTTGTTCATTGTTGTTCTATTAATCTCTCCTGAAAAGCTTTCTTCTGCCGGGTCTGTCATAAAAACCGTTCCATCTTCGACCCATTCAATTTCGAGGTTCCCATGCTGAAGTTCGATAGTCACTTTCCGATCGGTGTGCTGATTGATTATGGAAGCCACAGCAGATGCACAACAGCCGGTTCCACAAGCAAGCGTAGCCCCGGCACCGCGTTCCCAGGTACGTACTTTTATCCGTCCGCATTCAATCACTTCAATAAAATTGCATTGGTTCCATTCGGGAATAAGTTGTGCTTTTCAGTAATTCAAGGAAACTGGAAAGGGAAAAAGTCAGTTGTCATTAGAAAAGATGCTTTGAAATTGTTTCCCATTGACAAATGACTTTTTCCTGCTAAGTATTGGAAATATCCAGGAATTTCTTCGCAGCCGCAAGATCTTCCGGAGTATCGATGCCAATATTTTCGAATTGGGTTTGTGCCGTTTTTATC
Organism: Bacteroidales bacterium; assembly: GCA_038329265.1. Taxonomy (GTDB): domain Bacteria; phylum Bacteroidota; class Bacteroidia; order Bacteroidales; family Prolixibacteraceae; genus Aquipluma. The sequence continues at coordinate 5,256 of JBBQMW010000030.1, forward strand.
CGGTAACCGTTTTCGAGCCAACGAAGTTGCTCAAGCGATTCAGCCTTTTCGAGAATACCGATTGGTAATCTGGTCAGTTCGAGCAAAATATCGAACCGGTAGGCATACATGCCAATGTGGCTGTAAAAAGTATTTCGGTTGATCCATTCTTCAGGTTGGCAATCGCGCACAAACGGAATGGGCGATCTGCTGAAATACATCGCCTCCTGATTTCTATTAATCACCACTTTCGGACGATTGATATTGTTGATTTCCGCTGCATTTGTGATGGGTTTGATCAAGGTCGCGATTTCAGCTTCAGGAGAATCGAAACAAGCTTTGAGTCCTTCAATTTGTTCCGGACGAATAAAAGGTTCATCTCCCTGAATATTAATAACCACATCAAACGGAATAATTTCCGCTAATTTTCGGGCTGCTTCGGCACATCGGTCGGTGCCACTTTGGTGGTTTGGAGAGGTATAAACTGCTTTTCCGCCAAAAGCTTCAACCGCGCGATAAATACGCTCATCGTCGGTGGCAACATAAACTTCAGCAAGAGCCTTTTTCGCATTTTCATAAACCCATTGAATGATTGGCTTTCCGCCGAGTAAAACGAGCGGTTTCCCCGGAAATCGGGTTGATTGAAAGCGGGCTGGGATAATTCCTATAAAGTTCATCGGATAATGTTAATTTTGAACTGAACTTAAACGTTAAAATAGTAATTTTGCAAAGTTAAACATATTGTCCTTATAATGGATATTCAGGAAATAAAACAACGATTTGGAATTATAGGCAGCTCACCCGAGTTGTTACGTGTGATCGGGATTGCAGTTCAGGTTGCACCAACCGACCTTTCAGTTTTGATCACCGGAGAAAGTGGAACGGGAAAGGAATCCTTTCCACAAATTATCCACCAGTTTTCGGCGCGCAAGCATGGCAAATACATTGCTGTAAATTGCGGCGCTATTCCTGAAGGAACCATCGATTCGGAACTTTTCGGACACGAAAAAGGTTCGTTTACCGGAGCCATGGCCGACCGCAAAGGCTATTTCGAAGAGGCCGACGGCGGGACTATTTTCCTTGATGAAATTGGTGAATTGCCACTTTCGACTCAGGTGCGTTTGCTCCGTGTTCTCGAAGCGGGTGAATTTATGAAAGTTGGCTCGTCGAAAGTACTCAAAACCAATGTTCGGGTAGTCGCAGCAACCAATGTGCTCATTACCGAAGCCATTGAGAAAGGCAGATTCCGCGAAGATTTGTATTACCGCTTAAATACGGTTCCAATCCGGGTTTTACCTTTGCGCGACCGAAAAGAGGATATCCATATGCTATTTCGCAAATTTGCATCCGACTTTGCCGATAAATACCGAATGCCCCCAATCCGGCTCGACCATGATGCCATTTCGGTTCTACTCAGCTATTACTGGCCGGGCAATGTGAGGCAATTAAAGAATATTACCGAACAGATTTCGATTATCGAAAAAGAACGATTGATTGACGCACGCAAGCTTCAGCAGTACATTCCGGTTCAGAACGAAAACAAGCTTCCAGCCTTATACCATAGTATTGACGAAAAAACATTTTCGTCGGAACGCGAGATTCTGTACCAGATTCTGTTCGACATGAAAAAAGACATGAACGACCTAAAAAAACTGGTTCACGATATTTTGCAGAATGAAGCAACAATTGCCGGTGTGAGCGACGACAATGCCCAACTGATCCGCAAATTGTATCAAAATGACCGGGGCAATTATGTTCCCGATCAACCGGCACCGAATCGGGTAACAGTAAATCCGGCAACCAGCCATAATATTTTCGATACTGAAGAGTTTGTTGAAGAATCGTTATCGCTCGAAGATAAGGAAGTGGAAATGATTCGGAAAGCGCTCGAAAAACACAAGGGTAAACGAAAATATGCCGCGCTTGAACTCGGCATTTCGGAACGTACACTTTACCGAAAAATCAAAGAATACGAAATTGAATAAAACGATGAATACACGAAAATACATATCCATACTGCTTTCCATCCTATTCACGGTGCTGATTTTTAACGCCTGTAAAGTCGGATATTCCTTTACCGGAGCATCCATCTCACCCACCGTAAAAACATTTACAGTCAGTTATTTCCCCAATCGTGCACGCTTGGTTAACCCGAACTTAAGTCAGGAGTTCACCGATATTTTACAGGAGAAATTAGTCCGGCAAACTTCGCTGAACCAGATTACTGATGGCGGAGATCTGGAGTATTCGGGCCAAGTTAATGAATATGAAGTACGCCCAATGAATATTATGGAAGGTGATATTGCGGCACAAAACAGGCTTACCATTGGAGTTCGGGTTAAATTCACCAACAACAAGGACCACGAACAAGACTGGGAAAAAACGTTTTCGGCGTACGAAGATTTCGACAGTAACAAATCGCTCAGCGATATTGAAGGCGATCTGGTTCCGCTAATTGCAAAAAAACTGGCCGATGATATATTTAATGCATCAGTTGCAAACTGGTAATTTATGAAGGCAGAACAAATCTACCAATACATTCAGGCTCCTGAAAAGCTAAATCAGGAAACACTGCCGTTCCTGAAAGAGCTGACGCAAAGACATCCGGCTTTTGAAGCCGCCTGGATACTTTACCTTCGCAATCTGAAAAACATCAACGATTCATCGTTTGAACAGGAACTGATCAATGGTGCCATTCGAATCCAGAACCGACGCAAACTATACCTCTTCCTGAACCAGAAAACACAGCAAACTGAGCTGGAAGAAAGCGAATCAGTTGAACAGGTAAATGCCGAAAATACCGAAATATTTAACCTGATTTTCGCTCCTGAATACCGGCTTGATGCTACGGAAATAGAGGAAGAAACTCAGCCACCGAATCGGAAAGAACCTGAAAAGAAGTTCAGATTGATTGACAAATTTCTGGAAGCTCAACCCAAAATGCCTTTGATCAGATTGAATGAATCTGTTTCTCCTATGGATAGTGGTGAGCAAAACAAGGACGAAAATGATGACCTGGTAACCGAGACTCTTGCATCAATCTATGCCCAACAAGGTTACTATAAAAAAGCAATCCAGATATTTGAAAAATTAAGTTTGAAATATCCGGAAAAAAGTACTTACTTTGCCGCTCAGATTGAAAAAATCAAAAGTTTAATGAACAATTAATTCCATTGATATGTACACATTGATCACAGTTTTATTATTTATCGTTTGTATGTTACTGATTCTTATCGTGCTGGTTCAAAACTCAAAAGGTGGCGGTTTGGCAAGTAACTTTCAGTCGTCGAACCAGATTATGGGCGTTCGCAAAACAACCGACTTTCTCGAAAAAGCAACTTGGGTATTGGCCGGTGCGTTGTTGATTCTTTCAATCGGAGGCACTGCATTTATTCCAAGGAATACTCAGACTGGTGGCGAATCTGCCATCAAAAATCAGATTGAAAACGCTGTTGACCCGAACCAGGTTCCAAGTTTTCCTGCTGCTGGCGTACCAGCTTCTACTGACACAACAAAATAATCAACACACTTCAGGTTTAAGCCTGAATATCCTATAAATGAAAGTCTTCAGTGCAAAACATTGAAGACTTTTTTTTGCTAATTTTACCAAACTAATCCATACAACCAACTCACTATGAATCGAACATTTTCTTTTTTCAGCCTCACTTTGCTGTGCAGTTTAATCTTTGTTTCTTCCTGCCTGAAAACGGTTACTCCACCGTCGCCTGTTCTACCTCTTCCAACCGACCGCCATCTGGCCTGGCACGAAATGGAACAGTATGCTTTTGTGCATTTTACGACCAACACCTTCACCGACAAAGAATGGGGATTTGGCGATGAAAAGGAGTCTGTTTTTAATCCGACTGCCATGGATGTGACCCAATGGACCAAAACCATTAAAGCCGCCGGATTAAAAGGTCTTGTTCTCACCTGTAAACATCACGATGGTTTTTGTTTATGGCCAAGCCAGTATACCGAACATTCGGTAAAAAACAGTCCGTATAAAAACGGCAAAGGAAATGTGGTTGACGAAGTTGAAAAAGCCTGCCGCGTTGATGGCCTAAAATTCGGAGTTTACCTCTCGCCCTGGGATCGAAACCGTGCCGATTATGGCTCTCCATCGTATGTTGAATATTACCGCAATCAACTGAAAGAACTTTTTGCTGCACATTCACCTGTATTCGAAATGTGGTTCGACGGAGCCAATGGTGGCGATGGATTTTATGGAGGTGCCAATGAGAAACGCAAAATCGACGGAAAAACCTACTACGACTGGTCAACAACCTTGAATTTGATTCGTGGCATGGAACCTCAGGTGATTTTCTTCAGCGACGCCGGGCCCGATATTCGCTGGTGCGGAAACGAAAGTGGTTTTGTGAACGAAACCAATTGGAACACGATTACTACCGACACTTTGTACTCCGGAAAACCAAACATAAACGAACTTCTAAATTCGGGAAGCGAAAGCGGCACGAGTTGGATTCCGGCAGAAGTAGATGTTTCAATTCGTCCGGGTTGGTTTTACCATGCCAAAGAAGATTCGATGGTCAAAACTCCGGAACAACTTTTCGATATTTACCTGAGTTCTGTTGGGCGTGGTGCCAACCTTATACTGAACATTCCTCCCGACCGTCGTGGATTGATCAATGAGATTGATGTTGCTTCGCTGCAAGGCTGGAAAAAGTTGATCGACGAACGTTTCAAAACAAATCTCGCGCTGAATAAAGCAACCACGGCTTCATCCGTTCGCGGAAATTCACCGGACTATGATGGGAAAATGGTAACTGACGGAAACAAAGAAACCTATTGGGCAACCAATGATCAGGAAAACACCGGTACGCTTGAAATTGATCTGGGTGAAAAGAAGCTGATCAGTTATGTGCTTGTTCAGGAATACATTAAACTCGGACAACGGGTGAAAAGCTTTTCGTTTGAAATTGAAAAGGATGGAAACTGGCAGGAAGTTGCAAAGGGAACAACAATCGGATACAAACGAATTCTTAGGCTCGATCCGGTTGAAGCTCAAAAAATTCGCATTGTGATTGCTGATTCAAAAGCCTGCCCCGTTATTTCGAATGTGGAGGTTTACTAGAAGCCCCATCGCCAACCTCCCGGTAACCCGTAACAGGCTTTCTCCAAAATTGGGAAGGGAGTAGGTCATGGGAATTCAGATCGCCGTCTCAAATAAGAGTTCTATGAAAACCATTATAATGCCGATGAATAGAAATGTTAAGGCCAATCGAGTGAGCGAAGATTGGACTGTTATATTTCTTCAATCGGTATTAACCGTCCGCGGGAGAGAGCTTTTCAAGGCATAAAACTTCGCCCGGACGGAATGCCTGTCAGACGGCAGATTTCAAGGATATAGAAAAGCTACTGACAGTCTGACACACGGAATGACATGCAAAATGGAACACGTAAATCACATTTTATCAATACCTTACAAATCTCAAACCCCACTTTAAAGGTTTCAGATTGCAAAAATGTCCCAATACTGTCCTTATTTTAGGCAATATCCTCTTTGGCATAGTATCTGCTAAAAAAGGATGGAAAAATTTTAAAAAATATACGTTTAACTTCTAAAAATAATTTGAAATGGCAGATTTAAAAGGAAAAATCCTGGCTGGAAAAATTTTGGTTCAGCCCAAGGAAGCAGAAAAGAAAACAGCTAGCGGAATCATTATTCCTGATTCGGCAAAAGAAAAACCACAAGTTGGTAAAGTCGTATTGGTTGGTGCTCCTAAAAAAGACGAGCCAATGGAAATCAGTGTTGGCGATACAGTTTTCTACGGAAAATATTCAGGAACAGAGTTGTCAATTGACGGAACTGATTACCTGTTGATGTCACAAACTGATGTTTTGTTTGTAGCTGAATAATTGATTAATAACGATTTAAAAAGATTTTAAAATGGCAAAAGAAATTAAATTCAATATCGAAGCCCGCGACCTCCTGAAAAAAGGGGTTGACAAATTGGCTGATGCAGTAAAAGTGACTCTCGGACCAAAAGGCCGCAACGTGGTTATCGAAAAGAAATTTGGTGCACCACAGATCACCAAAGACGGTGTGACTGTTGCAAAAGAAATTGAGCTTTCGAATCAATATGAAAATATTGGCGCTCAAATGGTGAAAGAAGTAGCAAGCAAAACCGGTGACGATGCTGGTGATGGTACTACAACTGCAACTGTACTCGCTCAGTCACTAATTTCAGTTGGTTTGAAAAACGTAGCTGCAGGTGCAAATCCAATGGATTTGAAACGCGGTATCGACAAAGCTGTAATCAAAGTAGTTGAAAGCATTAAAAATCAGGCTCAAAATGTAGGCGACGATTTCAAAAAAATTGAACAGATTGCTAAAATTGCTGCAAACAACGACAGTGCAATTGGTGCATTGATTGCTGAAGCAATGAAAAAAGTAAATAAAGAAGGTGTAATTACTGTTGAAGCTGCCAAAGGAACTGAAACTTATGTTGACGTTGTTGAAGGTATGCAGTTCGACCGTGGTTATATTTCTCCATACTTCATTACCGATGGCGAAAAAATGGCTGCCGATATGGATCATCCTTACATCCTGATTCACGAAAAGAAAATCAGCACCATGAAAGACCTTCTTCCAATCCTCGAACAATCGGCTCAGACTGGTCGTCCGTTAATGATTATTGCTGAAGACGTTGATGGTGAAGCATTAGCTACTTTGGTGGTAAACCGCTTACGTGGTTCATTGAAAGTTTGTGCAGTGAAAGCTCCGGGCTTTGGTGACCGCAGAAAAGAAATGCTGGAAGACCTTGCAGTATTGACCGGTGGTGTTGTAATTACCGAAGAAAAAGGTATGAAACTCGAAGACGCTACTCTTGAAATGCTTGGTCAGGCTGAAAAAATAACTGTTGACAAAGAAAAAACAACTGTTGTTGCAGGCGCTGGTGATCCTGATGGCATCAAAACCCGTGTGAACCAAATCAAAAAACAGATCGAAACTACCACTTCTGATTACGATAAAGAAAAACTTCAGGAACGTTTGGCTAAATTAGCTGGTGGTGTTGCTGTACTTTATGTAGGTGCATCTTCAGAAGTTGAAATGAAAGAGAAAAAAGACCGTGTTGACGATGCTTTGCATGCAACCCGTGCTGCTGTTGAAGAAGGAATCGTTCCTGGTGGTGGTGTTGCTTACATCCGCAGCATTGCAGTTTTGGAAGGATTAACCGGCGAAAATGATGATGAAACAACTGGTATCGAAATCGTAAAACGTGCCATTCAGGAACCTTTGCGTCAGATTGTTTTCAATTCAGGAAAAGAAGGCGCTGTAGTTGTTCAGAAAGTAATGGAAGGAAAAGCCGATTTTGGATACAATGCACGCACCGATGTTTACGAAAACCTTTACGAAGCTGGTGTTATCGATCCTGCTAAAGTAACCCGCATCGCGTTGGAAAATGCCGCTTCAATTGCTGGTATGTTCCTGACTACCGAATGTGTTTTGGTTGAAGAAAAAGAAGACAAACCATCAATGCCACCAATGGGCGGTGGAATGGGCGGCGGCATGGGCGGAATGATGTAATCGACTGCGCATACCCTTCAATATAAATAATTATCAAAACCCTCTTTCGGTTCGCCGGAAGGGGGTTTTTTGCAGAGGTGGTTTTAGTTTTTATTTATAGTTTTACTAATCCTACAATACTTATTACTTCCCCTCTTTTAATGTTTCGTGGTGATTGTATTGAATATAAATTAATTAAGGCATTTGCAGGCATACCTAGAAGCGAACACAAATTGTTGAGTGAAATAAATAAACTGGAATCTGGGTTCGGTTTAATTAATCTGGACGAGCCAAAAACTATTGAGATCAGTCAATTCTGGAAAACAATGAAATAGTAAAGTATTGATTGAAAAGGTATGAGAGTAAAACGAATACATCCGAAAATTTTCGAAATTAATTATACCAAGGAACATCGAACCTGGTAGATATTCACAAATAAGCGTTAATAAACTTGCAATAATTAACTAATAGCTTAACTTTGTGGCCCGAAAAGTAAACAAATACAATACTGAAACGTTTAAAAGAGCGTTGCCAGAACTTCAAAACTCGATGGTTGAAATATACCTTGATGCCGAGAATCCCAAAAAATTCAGGGAAATAGCAGACGTTTTGAATCAGGCAGGAGGAAAGAAAGTTAAAAGGTTAATAGCAGTCATTCTGAAAAATGAATATCACGAACACATTTACAAGAAAGAAGATGGCGATGTTACCGCCATTAAGCTGATGGCCGGAAAATCAGGAAATCAGAACTACCGTATTTATTGCAAAGAAATTTTTAGGGAAGGTAAAAAGGTTGTATTGATCACACCGTACATTAAGAAGGTTCAAAAGAATCAGCAGGACCCAACAATTATAAACATCATCCAAACCATAAAAACATACGACTATGAGTTCTAACGATCAACAAATCATGCAGGATCTGGAATCATTATTGAGTCTCGGAAATGAGAATGAGAAACTCGAGCTCGAAGCTGAATTGCTGCACCTAAAATTCGTTGGTGTACTTGAGGAGTTGATGGAACAGGAGAAAATAACCAAAGCCGAACTAGCTGAAAAGTTATCGACCTCGAAAAGCTACATTACCCAATTATTTACCGGGGATAAACTTTTGAATATTAAAACACTGGCAAAACTGCAACGGGTCTTGAATTTTAACTTTAAAATTGAAAGTGAGCGAAAAAGACCAATATTCGAGGCGGTTATAGGTGATAAATTTAAAACACGCTTTAGCCTTGAATTATTAAGATCAGCAGGAGAAGGCTCCAAGTATCAATTGGAGACTACACATGAAAAACCACAAAGAAAGCTAATCGCCTAATTATGCAAGTAAAAAAATCGCCACTAATATTGGAAGAGGTATTTATTATAGCCAGTAATATTATCTCGTTACCCGAATCAGAAAAATCAACCGGACAACTCAACGAATTTGAGATTGATGTGGACTTTGATGTGTACACCAACGATTCGGACAGTGATGCCCGTCGGGTTGTTGTAAGTGTTTCGGGTAATAATCAGGAAAACCCTTCCTATGGATATTGCTTTAGCATTGTTGCGCAAGGATGTTTCAATTATGATAAGGATACTAAAATCAGAAAAAAAGACAAGGATATTTTGCTGACTCATTCGGCTATCCCAATTGTGATTGGCCAGATACGCAGTTATCTTTCGACTCTGACAGCTTTGGGACCATTTGGATCGTACCTGCTCCCTAGCATTGATATGAACCATTTGCTTGAATTAAAAAATCAAGACACAGATCGAAGTGCTTGATTAAGAGCTATTTCTTGAAGCAACCCAATATCAAAACCCTCTTTCGGTTCGCCGGAAGGGGGTTTTTTGCAGAGGTAATCTTGGATACTAGCGGGTGATTTGGAGTAACCCGCTCAATCTAAAGCGAAGTGCGTTGTTGTAATATAAAAATGATACCTTTGATTCATGATCATAAAAGATGCCATATCACCCAGACTTAGTGATTTCAAATCTTTGTGCCAAAGCCACAAAGTAAAATATCTATATGCTTTTGGGTCTTCGGTTACCGATCGGTTCGATTTTGAAAACAGCGACATTGATTTGCTGCTCGAAATTGACGACATTGATCCAATTGAGCGGGGCGAAAAACTAATTTCATTGTGGGATTTATTCGAAATTTTTTTCCATCGAAAAGTCGATCTGCTGACTGGCTCCTCTATTCACAACCCATATCTGCGTAAAAGCATTGACTCAACCAAAATATTGATTTATGACGGATCAATGCAAAAAGTACTTGTCTGATACTCTGCGTGCGATTGAGCTAATCGAGCAGTTTACATCAACCTGTTATAAACTTCAATCACTACTCCGTGGATTTAAAAACCCAGAGTGCTGTTGAACGGCAACTGGGGATAATTGGAGAAGCTGTCGATAAATTTGACAAATTGATGCCGGAAATGACTCTTGAAAATGGCAAAAAAATAGTTGGGTTTCGAAATAGATTGATTCATACTTATGATGCAGTTGATTCTTCAATGATTTGGGCTATCGTGAAAAAGCATCTGGCTCCATTGAAAAATGAGATTATTGACAAACTGAGATAAAACTCCCTTCGAATTCGATTTAAAAATCCTCCGCAATGAATGCACTCCCTACCTTTTCCGACATCGAAAAAGCACACGACCGGATTCGTCCATACATTCATCACACTCCGGTATTGAGTTCGCAGAGCATCAATCAGATTGTTGGTGCGGAGTTATTCTTCAAGTGCGAAAACCTTCAGAAAGTGGGCGCTTTCAAGTTTCGCGGAGCATGCAATTCAGTATTTTCTTTATCTCCAGAAGAAGCTAAAAACGGAGTTTGCACCCATTCCTCTGGAAATCATGCGGCGGCTTTGGCTTTGGCAGCTCGGATGCGCAGCATTCCGGCTTACATTGTGATGCCCGAAAATGCTCCGGAAATAAAAAAAATAGCAGTGGCCGGATATGGCGCTCAAATTACTTTTTGCACTCCTACGCTCGAAGCACGCGAATCGACTTTGAAGAATGTCGCCAAACAAACCGGAGCAACTGAAATTCATCCATACAACAATTTCAATGTCATTTGCGGACAGGGAACCGCAGCCAAAGAACTGATCGAAGAAATTGGACAATTGGATATTGTTATGACACCCGTTGGAGGCGGTGGTCTGTTGAGTGGAACTGCAATTTCAACCATTGCTTTGTTGCCGGGTTCCAAAGTAATCGCAGCCGAGCCTGCCGGTGCTGATGATGCTTTCCGTTCATTTTATTCCAAAACACTTCAACCATCAGTTGCACCTAAAACCATTGCCGACGGGTTACTCACATCGCTTGGAAGCTTGACTTTCCCAATTATTCTGAACAATGTTGACCAGATTGTGACTGTTTCCGAAATAAGTATAATTGCTGCTATGCGTATGATTTGGGAGCGGATGAAAATCATCATCGAACCTTCATCTGCCGTTCCGCTGGCAGCCATCCTCGAAAATAAAGTGGACGTAAAAGGCCTAAAAGTCGGTATTATCCTGAGTGGCGGAAACGTGGATTTAGGTAAGTTGCCATTTTAATTGGTTGCTCAAAAACAACAAATCCGATGAACGCAAATTCAACGGATTTGTTTGCCAATAATATTCTGAAGTTTTTTTAATGCTTTTTAGAGACTGTTGTAGTATTTTACGATTTTTATAAGACTTTCTTTTTTCGTATTCTTTATATTTTCCTGTTCGATGTAACTCTCTATTTTTGGTTTCTGATCCTGCAAGGTGCTGACTACCGATTTCAGATTAGAAATCTTTACTGCATTTGTGTGATTGAGCACGAGGTAAAATACATCAGGCTCACTGATAAATCGGGCAGGTTTTGATACACCTTCGATGGGCTTTGCAGCTTCTGCCGATTTAAATTTTATAATTCTTTTTTGAGCAAGTACGCATTTACCCGATTCATAGATTTCAAAATAACCCCCTTTTTCAATGATCGGCAGGTAAGCAAATACTGACTCGCCAAGGATGATCTTTTCAAGTATCTCAGGTTTTCCTACGGCATAGGTAGCGTCATTATAACGGTATTCCATTGCATCAGAGTAGATATTGTACCGAAGTGGCAATTTAATTTCAGAGGTATCTTTTAAACTGCATATTCCTTCTACAAATTCTTTATTTAAATAGGGACTTCCATCAATGCCCTGAAAATCATTTGCTTTTGCAGAGTGAACTCGCTCATAAAACTTATAATCATCCATAAAAGGATTGATAGATTGTCCGAATATCAATTTTGAAGATACGATTAAAATGAGTGCTAATAGTACTTTGAAAGTTTTCATACGGCAATGATTTAAAACACCAATTGTTTATTCTCAAACAGTAATCGAATGCTGATGCAAAATACGATATAAAAATTAAAATCAATCAATTATAAAACAACAAAGAATGATTTTAATTTTAGAAAAAACAGTAAATTGCAAACTTCATCATGAAGTCGGAGGAGAAGATTATGCAGAGAAGATTAGCCCTTTTATTTATAGCTTGTTTATTTGGTAGCTACATCAGCGCTCAAACAAACGGAACTTTGAGCGTTTCAATTGCCACTGGCTCTACTGGTGGAAATTATGCCCCACGAAATATTTTAGCGATCTGGATTGAAGACAGTTCAGGCAAATTTGTAAAAACGCTATTGGCATACGCCGACAAACGCAAAACGCATTTAAATACCTGGGAAGCAGCTACAACAGCAGCAGGGAGTGTGTATAATTCAGTAGATGCCATTACCGGGGCGACACAAAGCAGTCATGCTACCCGCACCTGCATCTGGAATGGTACGAATTACAGCAAAACATTAGTTCCGGATGGCGATTATAAATTGAGAATGGAGCTGACCGATAAAAATGGAACTGGAAATACGGCATCATTCACTTTTACCAAAAGCGCAAACTCGCAAAAACTAACTCCTGCAGAGGTCCTTCCAAGTTTTAAAACTGTTTCGCTTAACTGGGTAAGTACCATTACCGCCATCGATCCTGATATGACCCAAAGCAACACCATAGTTGTTTATCCAAATCCTGGAAGCGGTCAATTCACTGTTTTGGGCGAGAATATTATAAGCCTAAAGGTGATGAACCTTTCAGGAAAAGTAGTTTGTACAAGCCCAACTCCAACATTCAACCTCAGCAGCCAACCAAAAGGAATCTATTTTGTGTCGGTCAAAACTGCCCGTGAAACTTTTGTTAAGAAGATCATCAGGAATTAGTTTCGTATTCCTGAAAAGATCCAAAATAAATCATGCCTGAAGACTTGATTTTTATCAATTCCGACTTTTTTTCTGGAATGTAAAACGTTTGCACATTTCGGCCATTCGCAAGTAATACCGCAGTTTTTATTTCGAATTCAAACCGTATTTGTGTTGGATATTACAATTCAAAGCTCATTCGCTTGTTTTGATTACAAATTATTTATTTGTAAACTCGCAAAACCGAAAATTAATCGGTCTGATAATCCTGATCTAAATTTTAAATCAGCCTTGATATTCATCGGTAAAAAAGCGAATAACTAACCAAATTTCTATCACATTATGGAAAATGTTGAAAAATTGAAAACAGTCAAATTTTACAGTGGAGAAGCTACACCACTTGAAATGCACAAAGTGCGCGTAGTTCAAAAACTGAACCTCTTACCCATCGAAGAGCGCAAAGTATCCATCTTTGGTGCAGGGTTCAATACCTTCCTGCTGCAAAATAAAGATGTTTTTCTCGACATGCTTACCGACTCGGGCACCAATGCAATGAGCGACAATCAGGTAGCAGCAATGAGTGTTGCCGACGACTCTTACGCTGGATCGGCCAGTTATACCAAGCTCGAAAAAGCGATAAAAGAAGTATTCAATCAGGATTATTTTTTGCCGGTTCATCAAGGCAGAGCGGCAGAACATATCATTTCAAAAACTTTTTGTAAGCCGGGAACAGTCGTTCCAATGAACTACCATTTTACCACAACCAAAGCCCACATCGAAATGATGGGCAGCGCAGTTGAAGAAATTTATACCGATGAAGCGCTGAAAACCAAAAGCGATTTTCCGTTTAAAGGGAATATGGATATTGGCAAACTCAATGATGTAATCAAAAGATGGGGTGCAGAGAATGTCGCTTACATTCGTTTCGAGGCTGGAACTAACCTGATTGGTGGTCAGCCATTTTCGATGGCCAACCTGCGCGAAGTTTCGGCAATTGCCAAAGCGAATAACATCATGTTACTGATGGACACCAGTTTGATTAACGAAAACCTCTATTTCATAAAAATCCGTGAAGAAGGTTATCAGGATAAGCCAATCAAAGATATTTTACACGAGATGATGAGTTACTGCGACTTCTCCTACTTCTCGGGCCGCAAAGTAAGCTGTACCCGTGGTGGCGGAATTTGCACCAACGATCACTTCATTTATATGCAAATGCGCGACTGGGTGCCATTGTACGAAGGCTTCCTGACCTATGGAGGTATGAGCGTTCGCGAAATTGAAGCGATGGCTGTTGGCTTGATTGAAACATTGGATTTCAACGTAATCAGCCATTCGCCCACTTTTATCAAATATCTGGTCGAAGCGCTTGACAGCAAAGGAATCCCGGTAATTACACCAGCCGGTGGATTGGGTTGCCACCTCAACGCAGGGATGTTTCTTCCTCATGTTCCTCAAACACAATATCCGGCAGGAGCACTTGCTGCAGCTTTGTATATCTGTTCAGGTATTCGGGGTATGGAGCGCGGTACTATTTCGAGTGTTCGCGATGCCGATGGAAACGACATTTTGTCCGACATTGAATTACTGCGTTTGGCTTTCCCTCGCAGAGTGTTCACTTTATCGCAGGTTAAATATGCCGAAGACCGTATTCAGTGGCTATTTGACAACCGCGATCTTGTTGGCGGATTGGAATGGACCGAAGAACCACCGGTACTTCGTTTCTTCGTGGGTAAACTGAAACCGATTGGCGACTGGGTCGATAAATTAGTTGCCAAGTTCCGTCAGGATTTTGGTGATAGCCTTTGATGTATCAGAACCGACTATAGGAAATCGTCATTAGTCATTGGGAAAGGTGCTTTTATAACCAATATTCTCTGATGAACTTTTACTTTTCCTGATCGATTTATCCCCCAAATTATACATTTCTTCAATCGGTATTTCTCATTGCCCTGCAGATATCATGTTTGCAGGGCGATTTATTTCTATTCATGTTCGTGATTTATGGTCTCACCAAAAGCCAACTTGCCGGCGAAATATTCCAATTGAAATGTGTGAATGACGATTTTGAGAGGGTGAACACTGAGACAGAACATTTGCTCAAAGCATCGGACTTAAAATCCGGGCAAAAGATTCTTTAATTTTATTGATCCGTGGTCGTTTAATCCACTCTACCAATAATATTTCCTGACTTTTTTCCTGATCTTCCAAAAACTGTGAAGTAAGAATTCCGGCAATTTCTTCATCATAAATCATGGCGTTTACCTCGAAGTTGGTTTCGAGACTTCTAAAATCAAGATTGGCTGTTCCTACTGATGAAAAAATACCATCAACCACAATAACTTTGCTGTGAATAAATCCTGCCTTGTAGAAATAAATTTTAATCCCGGCTTCGAGCAATTCCTCGATGTATGAATTGGTTCCCCATTTTGCGGTTACTGCATCAGATAATCCCGGGACAATGATGCGAACATCAATTCCTCCAAGTGCCGATGTTTTAAGTGCAGTAACAATATCAGCTGGTGGCATCAGGTATGGCGACGAAATATAAACGTATTCGATAGCAGATGCAATGGCCGAAAAATAAGCCTGCCCGATACTTTCCCAGTCCGAATCCGGCCCACTTGCAGAAATCTGGACTAATTTTCCATTGCCCGACACAAAAGGATTAAAATATTTTTCGCCCTTAAGTATTTCTTTCGAAACAAAATACCAGTCGGCCATAAATATAATTTGCAGAGCGGTCGCACCTCCGCCAATAATTTTGAGGTGAGTATCTCGCCAGGGACCGATTCCCGGAACGCCGTCCTGATAACGGTCGGCAAAATTCAATCCACCCACAAAAGCAGTATCGCCATCAACCACAAGTATTTTACGATGGTTGCGGTAATTTACTTTTGAGGTGAGCATTGGGTAACGAACCCGCATAAAACAATCCACTTTTACCCCGGCATCCGACATCGTTCGCAGCCATTTCCGTTTGAGTTCCCAGCTTCCAACATCATCGTAAATAAACCGAACTTCAACGCCTTCCTGAGCCTTTCGGATTAAAAGTTCGCGAAGATAATTCCCGATCACATCATCTTCAACAATATAATATTCGAGATGGATATGATGTTTGGCCCGCTCAATAGTCTGAAATATCTCTGAAAACGTTTCTGCTCCATTGCGCAATACCTGAACACTATTATTACTTGTTAAAACAGCATTCGAATTGGCCAGCAATAAATTGATCAGCCTCTTTTTTGAATAAAGCCTTTCGCTGATTTGAAAATGGTTATTGGGAAGATTGTCGAGCTGCTCCAGAGTAAGCTTTCTTAGTCGTTCAAGGTTCTTCAAACCCTTTCGCGAGTACATTTTATTTTTACGGTATTCCTGACCAAAAAACAGGTAAATCACAATTCCGGCGAAAGGCAGCAGAACCAGTACCAAAATCCAGCTAATTGTTTTCACCGGATTTCGGTTTTCCAGAATGATCAGGATAGCGATAAAAACCACCGTTAAAAAATAAAGGATGGTAACCAGACTTGGCAGAGATCTCCAGATATCAAACAAAATAGCCATGCAAAATTTGGGTTAATTTTATGTGACTAAATTTCACGAAAAAAACGCTCATAAACAAGAGAAGAAAACGCTAAATTTAAATTGGTATAAATCTCCGAAAACTAAAGGTTTGCAATTCATATTCATTTAAAGTGGTTATGAAAATCAGAATATGTTCCATATTATTTTTCGCTCCTGATCCTATATTTGATCAGATTAGTCATTCCGGTTATTGAGGTAGAAACCGACCAGGTCGAAATGTGGATTTGTTTTTGAAATATACGTTTTGACTTTTGAAATCGTAAAAGTTTTATCTTTACGAAAAATTCAGGATCATGCTTGAAATAAAAAAGACCTTCGTTACTGACAGCAAAAGGCGTCCGGTTGCGGTGCAGATTGACATTCAGACTTTTGAGAAAATGGAGCAGTTATTGGAAGATTATGCGCTCGGACAATTTATTGAAGAAAATAATCCCGAAGATATTCTTTCCGTTGCAGAGGCTAAAGCGTATTATGAATCCTTGACTCATACTAAAAAATCCTATCTATCTTTTAATCTTTAAGATCGTGTTCAGACATTCCTGATCACATGCAACTTGCAATCATCAAGCTTTTCAAAGCCAATAGTTTTGCCAGAGATTTCAGGAGCTGAAACGCCCTTTCCAAAGAATTGATTTCCGATATAAACAAAAGCCTCGTCCCATAAATTATCCTGAAGAAAACTATTAAGCAGGATACTTCCTCCTTCAACCACGACTGAAAGAATGTTTCGGTCATATAGTTCTGAAAGTATTTGTGGAAGGATGTCCTGATTGAAGTCCAGCGTAATGTATTTCCTGTTTCCTGTTTCCTGTTTCCTTAATGAAGTAAAAATCCACGTTGGCGCCTTATCATCGAACAGATGTAAATCCGGATTCAACCGACCTGTGCGGTCGATTACTAACCGGATGGGTTGATTCCCCGTCCATTCGCGCACGGTCAGTGCCGGATTATCATATTCAGCCGTATTGGTTCCAATTAAAATAGCCGATTCTTCGGAGCGTTGCTTGTGTACCAATCGCTTCGAGAGTGCATTGGTTATCCAGGTTGTGTGCTGTGTTTCGGTGCGATCGGTATCAATAAAACCATCCAGTGTTTGTGCCCACTTCAGCAAAATATAGGGCCTCTTTTTCTCATGAAAAGTAAAAAAACGTCGGTTCAGATTGCGGCATTCTTTTTCCAGAACTCCCACCTCAACTGTAATTCCGGAGTTTTGCATCCTTTCAATTCCCTTTCCGGCAACTTTGGCAAACGGATCAATAGTGCCAATAACAACATTTGGAATCCGGTTTTCGATAATCAGATCGGAACAAGGCGGTGTTTTGCCGAAATGTGCGCATGGTTCGAGTGAAACGTACAAGGTAGATTGTGCCAGTAATTCAGCATTCGAAACCGAACGAATGGCATTCACTTCAGCGTGTGGACCTCCATATTTTTGGTGAAACCCTTCGCCAATGATGATTCCTTCGTGCACAATGACACAACCCACCATCGGATTGGGAGCCACATCGCCAATTCCGAGAAGTGCCAGTTCGAGGCAGCGTTGCATAAAGATTTGCGGAATACTCATCAGCAAAAAAATTAACTTTGCCAAAAATAACAATAATGAAGTCAGGCATTGCATCCATCCGAAAAGAATTGGCAGGAATATATTCTATTGAAGAAATAGAAAGCCTGATTTTCCTGATTTTTGAAAAGCTGAAAGGGTATTCGCGTACCCAATTTTTATTGACCAAAGAAGAAACTTTGAGTACGGAAGAGATGTCAGCAATGAACCAGATTGTTCTCCGCTTAAAGAAACACGAACCCATCCAATACATTCTGGGCGAGACCGAATTTTATGGATTGCCATTTTATGCTGTCCCGGGAGTTTTGATTCCCCGCCCCGAAACCGAAGAGTTGGTGCAATGGATTATTCAGGAGAACGAACTTGCCAAACCTACTATTCTTGACATCGGAACTGGAACAGGCTGCATTGCCATTTCACTCCGGAAAAACATTCAGCAATCCATTGTTTTTGCATGCGATATTTCAGCAGTCTGCCTTGAAACGACACGTCGAAACATCGCATTAAATTCGGCTGAGATTTCAGTTTTTGCTTACGATATTTTAACTGGAACTCCTGAAAAAAGTTTTCCGGAATTCGATGTAATTGTTAGCAACCCACCTTATATTCGTGAAACTGAAAAGTTGCAAATGGAGAATAATGTACTGGACTTTGAACCTGAATTAGCACTGTTTGTTTCCGATGACGACCCCTTGGTTTTTTATGAACGAATAGCAGAATTTGCAAAAAAACATCTTAGAAAAGGCGGCTTCCTTTATTTCGAAATTAATGAGGCATTGGGGATAGAATGCTCGGAAATGCTTCAGGAAAAAGGATATTCGGAAGTTACCCTAAAAAAGGATATTCATGGCAAAGACCGGATGATTCGATCAGTTGCCAACAGCTCGGAAACAATTCCATCAGATTTCTAACCAGATAATTTATATATTTGTAGTAGGCACCATACACCAAAAAATAGCCGAAAAACAAATCTTCTTTTGAAACAAATACTGATATATACACTCTTGCTATTCAATCTTGTTGCTGTATTGGCGCTGGGCATTGCTTCAATTTCGGTGTTTCTCAGTCCCGAAAAAATCTGGATGGCCGCCCTGTTTGGAATCGCCTATCCATACCTTTTAGTAGTCAACCTGATCTTCATTGTTTTATGGGCTATCATCAAGCCTTGGTTCACCCTTTTTTCAATTGTTATTATACTGGCAGGTTACTCACATATTGGTAATTTCCTGCAATTTAAAGGCAAACGAACAACTGAAAAAGGAATACGAATTACAAGTTATAATGTGAAATACTTTATGGGAAATACTGATTTTCCAAATAAAGAAAATGCCGACCATATTCTGAATTTCCTTCGGCAGAACAAAGCCGATATTATTTGTCTTCAGGAAGTAAGGCTAAACAAACGACAGATTTTTGACATCAACAATACAAAAATTACCGATATCAACCACATGCAACTGGCTCACAGCAGTCATGCCGGGGGGCAACTAACCATGACTCGCTATCCGATTCTGAACATGGGCGAAATCAGATTTAAAAACAGCGGTAACATGATCATTTTTACCGATATGTTGATCAATTCAGATACAGTTCGGGTGTATAACTGCCATCTACAATCATACCGACTTCAGAAAAAAGAAATAAACAGCATCGATTCTATGGATTTTGAGAACAATGAGGAAGCCAAGGAAAAATTCATGTTGCTGGGTGCAAAATTCAGAGATGCACTCATTAAAAGAGCCGAACAGGCAGCAACCCTTCGTGAACATTTGGACCAATGTACCTATCCGGCAATTGTTTGCGGTGATTTTAACGACACCCCAGTATCTTTTACTTACCGGACCGTAAAAGGGAACCTGGAAGATTCGTTTACCCAGTCAGGCAAAGGAACAGCAAATACTTACAACGGCAAACTGCCTTCATTCCGAATCGACTACATCCTTTATAGTCCGAAATTTTCAAGCTACAACTTTGAAGTTTCGGCACTGAATCATTCAGATCATTATCCAATTAGTTGTGATTTGTTTCCGGCGGAGATAAAGTAGGCAGTCGCAGTTTTTAGCGATCAATATAATCTTTTCCGCTTAAGCAAGTAAGTATATAACACATGTCTGAAGTCTTCGTTGATATCGGCTTCGGCCAGATCGATGTGGTATTGTCCGCAACGAACGCGCATTTCCTCAAAATATTCTGAAACGGCTTTTTTGTAATTGTTTTTCAAATCGTGCGGCGAAAATTTGAGATGTTCGCCAGTCTCCAGATCAACAAACCTGTAGGGTTGGTTCCTGAAATCAAAATCGCGCTCCTGACGGTGATCGGTTACATTAAAAAGCAGGACTTCGTGCTTGTTGTATCTCAGATGCTGAAGGGCTTCAAACAATTCGTCAGTACTTTCCTGTTCAACCAAATCGCTAAAAAGGATGACCAACGAACGTTTATGAATATTCTCGGCAATCATGTGCAAAGCCTCAACGGTATTGGTCTTTTTTTGCACCAGAGCTTGTTCCTGATTAAGCAAGTTTGACAACTGACTATATAGCAAGTCGATATGAACCGACGACAATCGGGCTTGTGAGTGGAAGTCAACCTCCTCCGAGAAAAGTGATAAGCCAACCGCATCGCGTTGACGGCGAAGCAGATAAATAATGGCAGCCGCCGAATACACCGAAAACGCCAGTTTATTAATTTTTGAAGGTTTCCCTTTTTCGAACGGAAAAAGCATCGATGACGAAGTATCGATCACCAACTGGCAGCGAAGATTGGTTTCTTCTTCATATTGTTTCACGAACAAACGATCGGTGCGGGCAAACAGTTTCCAGTCGAGGTGCTTGGTCGATTCGCCTGTGTTGTAAAGCCTGTGCTCTGCAAACTCGACCGAAAAACCATGAAAAGGGCTTCGGTGCAATCCGGTAATAAAACCTTCGACCACCTCTTTCGAAATGAATTCGAGGTTATCGAACTGCTGAAGTTGCTGGATGTCGAGTAGATTGTTCAAAAATCAGGAATTAATAATTCGTTCTCAAAAATAGTCATTCAATTGTCATTGATTGTCAGTAAACCAAATTTTAATCTCGTTTGTTTAGTATCTTTAACAACAACACAATAGTACAAATTTTACAATAAAATAAATCAGAGAAACATGAAAACACCAACAATTTTCAAACTCCTCAACCGCTATAAACCGGTTGTTTTGGGATCCTTGTTCGTGGGAATACTCTTTAGTTTTTGTACCAAAGAACCTGCCATTGGTACACGATTGAAAGAAGATGAACCTGGAATATATGAATACCTGCTGAGTAATCCGGATCAATACTCCGAGTTTGCAAAGCTGATAGAACTTACAAATAGTGTGAATTTGTTAAAGGGCCTCAAAAGCTTAACTTTTCTGGTCCCAAACAACACTGCAATGCGTGAATACTATAAAGAAAAGAAGGTGAATTCACTGTCAGATTTTAGTGGTGACTTTCGTCAAACCCTGCTTCGAAATCACATCATTCCCAGTATCCAAAAAACAAAGGATATTTACCTGGGTGCACTTCAGGATACCAATGCACTTGGAGATTACCTGAAAACTGAATTTAGTGGATCTGATATCATACTGAACAGAAACTCAAAAATTATTACCCGGAATATTTTGACTGCTGATAACTGTATCCAGGTGATTAACAAAGTTCTGGAACCTGTAACCAAAGACATCTATACCGTTCTGTCAGAAGATCCTGCTTATACGATTTTTACAGAAAGCCTTGAACTTACAGGTATTAAAGACACCCTTCAATTAATTACTTATCCGTATAAAACCAAAAATGTACGAACCCGATTCACATTGCTTGCAGTGCCCGATACCACGTTTAATCGTTTGGGCATCTTTTCGGTGAACGACCTGATTAACTGGTGTGGCGAATCGACGGAGGCCTTGACTTCGCAAGAAAATCCATTTTATAAGTACATGGAATATCACTGCCTTGCCGGAACTTTTTACCTTAATTATTTCATGGATAAATCTAATTATTACGCTATATCACAGGTCAACAGCATATCCATGTCGGTAACAAACGACTATAAAATCAATCCCGATAGCGTGACAAATAAATATACAGGGTTTCATATTTCGGAGTCAAATATACCGGCCAAAAATGGGGTGATCCATGCCGTTAACAATCTGTTACCTCTTCCTGAATTGCAAGAGTTTATTTTTGAAACAACCGATTATCTGGAGATTAAACAGGGAGCTTTTTACCGAAAAGATCAAATGCAATGGTTTGATGGGGAAAATTCTTTCTCGAAAATTAAATTTCTAAGTGCCAAATTTGAATATTTTGGAATCAGCAAGCCATCGGAGAACTATTTAAACGGCGACTATTTGTTCCTCACAAATTTTAAATGGATAGAAATTACAACCCCGGTAATCCCGGCAGGACATTACAAAATTAGTTCAAAAATGTGGTTTACAGTTGGTGATGCCTTCCCCGGTGTGCTCGTATACATTGACAATAAACACATCACTGATTTAACTATAAACCATGTGATTGCTGATTTTGGTGAAGTTAAGTGGACTACCTCAGGCGAACATAAACTGAAAATAGAGTGTCCTGATCTGGCGACTATGTCCTGGGATTATTTGGTATTTACTCCAATAAAAGAATAGAGATTACTGAATTTCAAATCTAATACTTTGACAGGAGTAACAAAACATGAAAAATTTTTTACACCAAAATAATTTAACATTAATTAATATTTCGGGGGGGTACTTTTTGATTCTTTTGTGGATTAATATAATATTAGATAAGTGTCATTTGTCGAATTGAATAGTTCCACTCCAAACTGTACCTTTATGATTTCCGATTTCATGCTTGTCTGTAATGAACAAGAAAAGAGAAGAATCAATATTCAGTGCATACTTTATATTTGTACAGAAGACTATATTTCAACATTATATTTGCTTAATGGTCAGAAATTTGTATGTACAAAGCCATTGTGTAGGATAGTTAAATGCTTACCTGATTTTTTTCTCCAGATCAGCAGGTCATCTTTGGTAAATTTAAACCATGTTCAATCCATAAAGCGTAGTCAGCGAATAATTGTTCTCACTGATTCAACAGAAATATATGTCTCATTCAGAAGAATAAGAGCACTTAATAATGCATTGGCAAATCAAAACATAACGTTCACGAGATAGAATTGCCCGTTTACAAACTCATTTGCATTTTGAAATATTCAATAGGATTAATGTTTAATTTGGCGTCAGTTTTCTACCGATTTTTATACCACTGATGTTTCATAATGCGCTTCAAAAAATTCCCTTTCGAGTACCAATTGGATGCCATGGATTGTGGTCCGGCTTGTTTGAAAATGATTTGCAAATATTTCGGTAAGTACTATTCGCTTCCGTATTTACGCGATTTGTGTGGTATAACTCGTGAAGGGGTTTCATTTTTAGATTTAAGTTACGGAGCAGAAAAAATTGGTTTACATACACTTGCTGTAAAAGCTGATATACAAACCCTACACGAAAAAGTACCACTACCCTGCATTGTTCACTGGAAAAGCAGCCATTTTATTGTTGTCTATAAAACCACCAAACAAAAAATATTTGTTTCCGACCCGGCTAAAGACCTGCTAAGTCACAGTCACGAAGAATTCAGGCAGGGCTGGTATAAAAAAGGAGAGGAAACAGGAGCAATATTGGCGATCGAACCCATGTCCGATTTTCTTCAACGTGATCTGGAAGAGCGCACTGAACGGGCAAAAACTTTTCAGAATGTATTGGGATATTTTTTACCTTACCGAAAGAATTTCACAACGATTATTGTGATCATGTTTATTGCCACGGCTTTGCAGGGACTTTTGCCCTTTATCTCGAAAGCTGTAATTGATGTCGGAATACAAACGCACGACCTTAATTTTATTAACCTGGTTCTAATTGCCAATATTGTGATCATCATTAGTGTGACTATTTCCGGTGCTATTCGCGACTGGTTACTGCTACATATTACATCAAGGGTGAATATCGCCCTGATTTCTGATTATCTGATCAAACTGATGCAATTGCCGGTTACTTTCTTCGAGAATAAAATGATCGGCGACATTCTGCAACGTGCACAGGATCATGAACGTATCCGCAGCTTCATTATGAACAACTCGCTGAACCTGATTTTTTCTTCGCTTACTTTTGTGACTTTCGGAATCATCTTGCTGATATATAACAAAATCATATTTGCAATTTTCCTGATCGGGAGTAT
>JBBQMW010000031.1:0-28988 GCA_038329265.1 Bacteroidales bacterium
AAAAGATAAAACCGAATCGGCCATTTTCAGGTTGGTTGAGATGATTGAAACAGAATATCCCAGATTATATTTTCATGAAGTGTACGATAGTTTACTCGGTATTCATGAGGCTCAAACAAATAGCATGAAACTGATCAGAAATAACAATCTGCTTTCAGAAATTGACACATTGAAAATTTGCCTAACCAAAGGCGGTGCATCTGTTTTGGCCGATGGCTATTTGGTTGCCGGAAAACTAACCGAAACGCAGCGTAATTTTTTATTTGGCTACGGCGCCTATTTGCAACTATTGGATGACATTCAGGATATTGATGAAGATTACCGGGATGGATTGATGACCGTTTTCTCCGGATCAGCTTTTCAATCGCCTTTGGATGAAAAACTAAACAAAACGTATTGGTTTGGTGAGGAAGTCATGAAAAGTCTGGATTATTTTGACGGACAACACCTCGATTTATTCAAAACGCTGATGCGAAGAAGTATGGATTTATTTATTGCAGAGGCAATTGCCCAGACTCCGGATGCCTATACTCAGGACTATGTATCTGATTTCGAATCGTGGTCGCCTTTTCATTTTTCGTATATCCGGAAACAAAAAAAAGAGTTCACACCTTATAACGGATTCCTGCTCACGGCCATTGAGAAAATCGCATTTACCGAAAATATGATATTTGCCTGATCGTGAAATACCCAAACACCCGTAAAGTTTAAGAAGACTCTGCAGGCAGCATACCTATTTCACATCCCACATCTTATCCAGATTTTTTCAGATTCGAGGCCAATTTTTGATGGAATATTAAGTTTCCCTGGTTCACCATCGAAATGAAAATAGGGTGTATCTGCCTTTTCGAGTTCGATTACTTGTGCTTTGTAACAATCAACAAATGGCAACTTTGTGATCATTTTTGAGAAAAGTGCCAACGCAAACACAGGCATCCAGATTTTTGGAAATTTTTTTACTACAACCACATCAATGATACCATCGGTCATACTGGCATCCGGAGCGATGTAGGCATTGTTCCCAAATTGGGAAGCATTTGCAAAAGTGATCAGAAATACCGATTCTTCGATCAATACCCCGTCAATTTTCATTCGCACCTCAATTGGCTTAAAAGAAAGACTTTCCCGAATCACCAATTGCACATATTTCATGAATCCACGTGTTGATGCTTTGCTCATTTTATCGGCGATCATCGCGTCAAAACCAATTCCACTGGTACACAAAAAACGTTGATCATTTAATTTACAAACATCAACTTTCAAATTTTTTCCCTTGACAATTGCCTTAGCACTTTTTTTCATATCCATTGATATTCCAAGCTCACGTGCCAAGCCGTTGCCTGAACCCATCGGAACGATACCCATCTTAATACCTGCGCCATACAAGCCCTGCGCGACTTCGTTTACCGTACCATCTCCGCCAACAGCAACAACAATATCATAACCATCAGCGGCAGCTTTTGCAGCCAGTTCGGTGGCATGTTTCCGATGGTCAGTGTACGAATACTCTACCAAATAGTCTTTCTTTAATAAATAGGGCACAACCAGATCAATGGCTTTTGCCCCTTCCTTGTGACCAGCATGTCGGTTAATCACCAAAAAAATCTTTTTCTGTTCTTTCTCAGTCATCTTCTGGTTTCATATTTTTTACATTTTAATGAGAACATCCTTTTAATGGCTTATAAAATCATCGTGCAATACTTGCAGATAGGCTTTAGGGAAATTCAGATCAATTGACTTTTCTTCAGGTTTTGAAACAAAATCAGAGGTATTCTGGTCAAAGTAAAATTTTCCTTCAGGAACGATATAGCCCCAACCCGAATCGAGCATGTAAAAAGCAAACGGTTGCGAAGTAAAGAAATCTTTGGCAAAATTTGAAGGATCTGCTTCCCAACCCAACTGATGAACGAGCGAAGTGCCAAAATCAACCTGTTGGGTGATGGTTTCGATCCGTTGCAAGGAATCGACTACCCCACCCGACCAAATGAGTGGAATACGATAAGTAGCCGGGTCGGTAATATCGGTTGGCCCCGGTTCTATGTGTCCGTGATCGGCTGTTACTATAAATAAGGTATTCCCCCAAAGTGGCGATTTCCGGAACTCATTGATAAAAATACCCAGACAACTATCAGAGTATGCAACCGAATTCAGGTATTTTTCCTGAAGCGAGTTTCCTTTGATCTTCGAAAACGGAACATCATACGGCGGATGACTACTGACTGTATAAATAGTCTTCATGAAAGGCTCCTTTTCTGATTTCAGATCTTCCAATGCCCGTTCAAACACATAACCATCGGGCACTCCCCATTTCGACATGCGTCCCAGTTCTGTAGGAAAATCAGATTTGGCGGTTATTTTGTCACAATTACTCTGAAGCACAAAGGTTTTCAGGTTATAAAAATTAATGTCTCCACCATAATAAAAAGAAGTATGGTAGTTCTTCCGGTTAAAATACTCCGGAAGTAAAGTTAATCGACGCGATTTTTCAGGATAAACCATGATTGAAGTACTTAGCAAAGAAGGATAACCGCCCAAAACCGCTGAAATTCCCCGGTCGGATCTGTTTCCTGAGGCATAAAAATTGGTAAAAACCGTACTTTTTGCACACAACGAATCAAGATTGGGCGCAATTCCATGCATTCCGCCCAGCTGACCAATCACTTTATTTGAAAAACCCTCCAGAATAATCAATATCACATTGGGTTGTTTTGTTTCTTTGACATGAATGAGTTGCGGTCGCGAAATTAAGGTGTCAATTTTCATGAATTCATTAAAAAGCAACTCACTCTCTTCCTTCGTATAGTATACGCAGGGATTCGAAAACCGCTTCCGCTTTTCGACCGACTTGGCAAAATTCCAGAGGTAATTACTCGCCGCCTGATTGACATACAATTTAGAACTGAAGGCGACCGAACTTAGGTTGAGCGGCGAAGTGTCGAGACCTCCGCGTATCGGAATTATTAAAGTTGCGACTAGAAAAAGCTGTAAAATGGAAGCATACCACTCGATTTTGCCGCCAATAGCAACACCTTCAGGAAAAAATCTTCGGTAGAGCAAACCAAAACTCACAAGTAGACTTCCTGTGATAAGCAATCCAAGCAAAACATCGCCAGGAGAAACGGAAGCGCTCATTGCCACCGGATCGTCGATGTAGTTAAATGCGGTAATATTTACCCGTGTGCCCCAGTGCGGATACAAACCCAAATCGAGAACGCTTAACATGGAAGCTATGATTAAAAAGAACAATGTGTAAAACCATAAAAAGCGATTAACAAATCGTACAGGCAAAAACAATCGAAAAGCGATCAGTAAACCGGGTATCAGCAATAAATAACAGGTCGTTGAAACATCCATTTTCAATCCATATCCGAAAATTCCAAGAATTTCGACAGTCAATAATTGACTGGTTTGATTCCAGTTAAATACCAGAAAAAGGACTTTGGCAAGCCAGAAAAAAATCATCCAGAAGATGAAATATTTAAACAGACGAATGATTTGATTCAGCATCCAACTCATGTTGACAACATTATTGTTACAGAAAGTTTGCAAATATATAAAAATGCGACTTTGGAACTTTCTAATTCAGGCGATTGAACCAATTAAATCGAATCCTGAAAAAAGGCGTGCTAAATTAATGATGTAAACGAATGATACAAAATCGCAAATTCTGTGATAGATTTTAAAATTAAAAATTCCGAGCACTGTTTTCATAAAATTAAAAAAAAACAACTATAAAAATTAAATTTTACTTTTTGATATTAATTATTGCTTTTTAATATCTATTTTCTTTTTTATACGATTTATTTAGTCTTTTTAATATTTATATCATTTTTTATGCGAATATTTGATTTATACACATTTACAACCATTATTCCAAACATCATTTTTATAATATTTGAATATACCCCCATTTATTTTATCACTATATTCATTTTTTATATACTTTTTACACAAATACCACCTTTTTTATGACGTTTCTATTTGTTAATTTATCTTTAATTCGCACATACCCCCTATTTAAAATATATCATCGTTTCGAAAAATACATACTTTTGACCAATCATATCAAACATATGGGAGTTGATCTAAAAAATACATCGATTTAATATTAGAGACCCCATCTAGATAAAAGAGAAATAAGGAAAATAGATAAATTCAAAGTTTAACCCTAAAAATTAGCATCATGAAAAAGAAAATTACCCTCATCGTTTTTGCAGTTCTTACAATTTGTTCCCTCAATGTAAGAGCTCAAGAAGTTCAAGAAGAAAAGAAATCTCCATTCTCTGTTGGCGCTGATTTTTACAGCAACTACGTATGGAGAGGATCTGCTTTAGGCACAGGGCCTGCCTTTCAACCGTCAGTAAAGTTCAATAAAGGTGGCTTAACTATTGGAGTCTGGGGTTCATTCGATGCATCTGGCTATGCCGAAGCGGATCCATACATTTCTTATGCAATCAAAGGTTTTAGCATTGGCTTAACCGACTACTATTATCCAAGAGCCGGAGGTTCATTTACTGCTGATTCAACAAATGCCCTCGAAATTAATGCTGGTTATACCATTGGTGGTTTAAGCTTAAGTGCAAACTACATTATTAATGAAGCATCGGTTGCCGCCTCAGCAGGCGAAGACAAATATTTTCAAGCAGGTTATGCCTTTTCAAATTTTAATATCAGCGTTGGTGCTGGTGATGGTTGGCATACCTCAAATGGAAAATTCAATGTTTGTCATGTTGCTCTTGGCACAGGCAAAGTAATTAAGATCACTGACAGTTTTTCAATTCCGGTAACCGGACAGGTTGTCTACAATCCTGAAAAGAATAAGTTCTATATGGTTGTAGGATTCAGTTTATAGTCAGTTCATTTCAAAACCCTCAAAAAAAAATATTATGAAGAAAATTGAAGCCATTGTTAGAAAAACAAAATTTGAAGAAGTTCGTGCTGCTCTACATGATGCTGATATCGACTTTCTCTCGTGGTGGGAAGTAAAAGGACAGGGCACTGCTCGTCAAGGTTTGATTTTTAGAGGTATTGCATACGACGTAAATTCGGTAGCTCGCATCTACATTACATTTGTTGTTCGCGATCAAAATGTTGAGAAATCGATTAACGCAATCCTCGAATCAGCTTACACCGGAGAAAGTGGTGATGGACGTATTTTCGTTACAGAAATTGGCGAGTCCATCCGCATACGCACCAAAGACAGGGGAGACGAATCCCTGTACAACAAGTAATTCCCTTAGTAGAAAATCATAACAAAGAAAATTCTATGAAATCAAAAATTAAATATACCGGGTTGGCATTACTAGGTTTAATTGCCCCCACATTACTTTTAGCTCAGGAAGCGGCGACATTAGCTGCTCCGGAACCAGCACCATACATCGATTTTGGAAATACCGCATGGATGATCGTAGCTACAGCTTTAGTCATGCTGATGACAATTCCTGGCTTAGCTTTGTTTTATGGCGGTTTGGTTCGCCAGAAAAACGTTTTAAATATCCTGATGCAGTGTTTTGTTTTAACTGCCGTGATCACTTTAGAATGGGTGTTTTTTGGATACAGCATGTCATTTGGATCTTCAACCGGTGCACTTGCACCATTTATTGGCGGCTTCGACTGGGCTTTCCTCAATGGAATTGGCATCAACGATGTGAGTCCTTACTACATTTCTCAGGCAACTGCACGTATTCCTCACCTTTCATTTGTATTGTTTCAATGTATGTTTGCGGTAATTACTCCAGCTTTAATCATTGGAGCTTATGCCGAACGTATTAAATTTAAAGGATTCCTTATTTTCTCAGTACTCTGGGCGATCTTTGTTTATAACCCTGTAGCCCATTGGGTTTGGTCAGCCGATGGTTGGTTATTTAAAATGGGAGCGCTCGATTTTGCAGGTGGAACAGTTGTTCACATCAATGCCGGTATTGCCGCTTTGGTCATGACACTGATGATCGGATCAAGAAGAAATTACAACAATCATCCGACAGCACCTCACAACATTCCATTGGTAGTTATAGGAACTGCTTTATTATGGTTTGGCTGGTTTGGGTTTAACGCCGGAAGTGGTTTAGCTGCCGACGGATTAGCCATCAGTGCATTCCTTTCAACCCACGTTGCAACAGCAACAGCTGCTTTTTCATGGGCATTGCTCGACTGGACTATTAACAAGAAGCCTACTGTAATTGGTATTTGTACAGGTGCTGTTGCCGGTCTTGTGGCGATCACTCCAGCTGCCGGATTTGTCGGAGTATTTGGTGCAGTGGTAATTGGAGTTTTGGTTGCCGTAATATGTTACTTTATGGTATCAGTAGTTAAACACAAATTTGGTTACGACGATTCGCTTGATGCATTCGGAGTACATGGAATTGGTGGTATTATTGGTGCACTTTTAACCGGATTTCTGGCTACACCAGCCATTCAGTCTTCGTACAGCGGTTTATTCTACGGAAACCCGAAACAGCTTTGGATACAGCTTATTGCAACAGTAACAACCATCATATTTTCAGGAGTAATGACCTATGTAATTTTCAAAATTGTAGACAAAACTGTTGGAATACGTGCTAACCAGAAAGAAGAAATTGCAGGTTTGGACATTTCGCAACACAATGAAATGGCATATGCCGAAAGTGATTAGTTAGTTCGATTACAAATACGTTTATTTTGCTTCAGTTTTTTATACTGAAGCTCTCCTTGAGAGACCTGTTGGGGGACGGGTCTCTCTCTTTTTTATCTCAATTCGAGATCAGACAATAAATCAACGTATATTCTGAAACCTTCCTCCAGTTCCGAAATCAGGATGTATTCATCAGCAGTGTGCGAGCGGGCACTGTCACCAGGGCCAATTTTAATGGAAGGATATGGAATAACAGCCTGATCGGAGGTAGTTGGCGAACCGTAATAATTCAGTCCAAGACTGATTCCTCGCTTTACAATTGGATGATCAACCGGAATACCCGAAGAATTTAATCGGAATGAACGAGATTTTACATCCGAATCAATCAATTCGCTGATCATTTCATAGGCTTTCTGATTCGAATAATGCTCGTTGGTGCGCACATCAACCACAAACGAACAGGTATCGGGAACTACATTGTGCTGAGATCCGGCATTGATTACTGTAACCGACATTTTTACCGGCCCCAGTATATCCGAAGTTTTCTCAAAACGGTAATTCCTGATTTTCTCAATATCGGCAATGGCCTTATAAATGGCATTTTCACCTTCTTCCCGGGCAGCATGTCCCGATTTGCCATGAGCAATGCAGTCGAGAACCATCAAACCTTTTTCGGCAACCGCCATTTGCATCCGGGTTGGTTCACCCACAATGGCAAGATCAATAACTCCAAGTTCATCCAGAATGCAAACTATTCCGTTTTGTCCTGAAATCTCTTCCTCTGCTGTTGCAGCATAAATCAAGTTGTATGTAAGATTTTTTATCGGGTAAAAATGCATGAAAGTGGCCAGCAGTGTTACCAGTGGACCACCTGCATCATTACTTCCCAGCCCATACAAAATTCCGTCTACAATATCCGGCGAAAACGGATCGCGGGTATAACCACTGGCAGGTTTAACGGTATCAATGTGCGAATTCAGCAAAACAACCGGCAACCCATTTTTCCAATGCAGATTCCGAACCCAGGTGTTGTTCATTTTTGTACGATAAGAAATATCAGAATCGACAAAAAACTGCCTGATTATTTGGGCGGCATTCTGTTCCTCACTACTCAATGAAGGAGTTGCAATCAATGATTTTAAAAGGTTGATCTGTTTTTCCATAGCTGAACGCGTTTCGATGCCAGACAAAAATCAAAAAAAATGTTCGGATTTGATCAATAATTCAATAAAATCATCAAATATTAATCGTATTGCAATTTTTAATTTGGTGCAAAACTTTCAAAAAGGTATTTTTACACGCGTTAACAACAAAGATTACCAACTAACACTCATAAATTTTATTCATGGAAAATCAGATTAAAAAAGGAGTTTCGAGACGTCATTTTCTTGGAACAGCAGCAATTGGAGTTGCTGGAGTTACTATGTTCTCTTCACTATCTGCCTGTAAACAAAAAGTG
Organism: Bacteroidales bacterium; assembly: GCA_038329265.1. GTDB lineage: Bacteria > Bacteroidota > Bacteroidia > Bacteroidales > Prolixibacteraceae > Aquipluma. The sequence goes on from JBBQMW010000031.1 coordinate 8,070, forward strand.
GTGGACACCGACTTAAAAATCGGAATCATTGGCATGGGTCAACAGGCAATGTTTTTACTGGACGGATTCCTTCAGATTCCCGGCGTAAAAGTAGTTGCCGGATGCGATGTGTACGGTGTAAAACGTCAGCGTTTCGAGAAAAAAGTGAAAGCTTTCTATGAAAAAGCCGGACTTGAGCTAGAAATACAGACTTACGAAAAATACCAGGATTTACTGGCACGTGCCGACATCAATGCTGTTGTAATTGCTGTTCCCGATCATTCACATGCCATGATTGCAATTGCTGCCTGTAAAGCAGGGAAGGATGTATATCTTGAAAAACCGATGACTTTTACCATTAAGGAAGGTCAGGAATTGCGCAAAACCGTTCGCGAAACTAACCGGATTTTAGCAGTTGGCAGCCAGCAACGTTCTGATCCAAACTTCCAGCATGCCGTTAAATTGGTTCAGGACGGAGCTCTCGGACCAATCGAAAAAGTATATGCTTATGTGGGTGCTCCTCCAAAACCATACGATCTTCCGGAAGAAACCTTACCGGCTGATTTGAATTGGGATCTTTGGCTGGGAAGTCTGTCTACACCAATTCACTATAACGCTCAACTGAATCCGCCAATCACCATCGAACCCGAGCAGAACGAACAATTCTGGGGCGGATGGCGCTGGTATAAAGAAATGGGTGGTGGTTTCACAACCGACTGGGGTGCTCACATGTTCGACATTGCCCAATGGGGTTTGGGAATGGACCGTAACGGTCCGGTTGAAGCTTCACCAATTGGCGACGGTACTGAATTTATGCAGTTCAAATATGCCAATGGCGTAATTATGACTTCAGAACCATTCGACGAAGGAAAAACCAAGGGAGTAAAATTCATTGGCAAAGATGGCTGGCTCGAAGTTTCGCGCGGACATTATAAAGCTTCAGATGATAAATTCCTACCACCTGCACAAACCGGAGATAATACAGGTCCATACGAAACCAAGATACCTCATCAGCTCAATTTCATCGAATCCGTACTTCAACGCAAAGATCCGGTTGTTCCGGTTGAAATCGGACACAGCAGCTGCACGGTTTGTACGCTTGGTAACATCGCCTGTGAACTGAAACGTACGATAAAATGGGATCCTGCAACCGAAACATTTATTGATGATGCCGACGGCGCTGCAACTAAAATGCTCCATTACGAATATCGTTCGGGCTGGAAGCTCATCTAATAAAAGAATAGCAAAATAAACGCAGGTAATTGAGGGAAAACCCGGATTACCTGCGTTCTTATTTTTTTGATTTTCAAGCAGAACCTTGTTCAATCAATAGTTTTTTTAATTTTGTCTGAAATTTTTATTGAAGTCGATGAATTTTGCCGGAAAAACATTTTGGATTACAGGAGCTGCTTCAGGAATGGGGCGTTCCTTAGCTTTAGAACTTGCCTCATTAAAAATTCACCTCATAATTTCAGACCGGGATAAATCTGGCTTAGAACAAACTGCCGCCGGGATTATTGCAAAAGGAAGTACCGCGCGAATTGAGCCACTCGATATGCTAAATACCGATTCGATCTTCGAAACTGCAAAAAAGATTATTGCCGACGGAGAAAAAATTGCCGGCTTGTATCAGTTTGCCGGAATCAGCCAACGCTCACTGGTTACTGAAACTCCTCTCGAAAACGACCGAAAAATCATGGAAGTCAATTTTTTTGGTGTGGTTGCATTAACAAAAGCAGTGTTGCCGCACATGATCGAAAATGGAGGAGGACAACTGGCTGCAACATCTAGCCTGGTTGGAAAGTTTGGTTTTCCATACCGTTCTGCGTATTCAGCGTCAAAACATGCCATTCATGGTTTTTTCGAAAGCCTTCTGGCCGAAAATTCAAAAAACAACATCAAAGTGAGCATCCTGATTCCCGGACGGGTTCAAACCAATATTTCCAGATTTGCCATCGACAAGGAAGGGAAGGAACATGGAAAACTGGATGCCGGACAAGCAAACGGAATTACAGCTGAAAAGGCTGCAAAGATTATTCTTTCAGGATTAAAACACGAAAAGAAAGAAATTTGGGTGGGTGGAAGTGAAATGCTGATGTTGCATATCCGCCGATTCTTACCACGACTGTATTATTACATGGCAACCCGCATCAACCCGATGTAGAGTTGTCGAATTCAAACCACAATGACAAAACAAATTAACGGAATCCAGCAACTGGGAATAGGTGTTGAGAATTTGGGAGAGGCTTTTAAATGGTTTCGCGAGAATTTCGGGATGGACATTCTGGTGTTCGACGAAAAAGCGGTTGCTGAACTCATGCTTCACCATACCGAGGGCGAAACTCGCGAGCGACATGCCATACTTGTCCTGAATATGCAGGGTGGCGGTGGGTTTGAAGTTTGGCAACACACCGGCAAAACACCAATCGGACCGCATTTTGCCATACTTTTGGGCGACTTGGGGATTTCCGTCGGAAAAATGAAAACTGTAGATGCCAGGTTGGCCTACCATAGTTTTAAAGAAAAAGGGCTGAATTTGTTGACAGAAGTGACTACCGATCCATCCGGAAATCCACATTTCTTTCTTCAGGATCCGTTTGAAAACATTTGGGAATTTGTACAGAATCCTTATTTATTCGAACCAACCAAAGCAAAAAACGGAGGAATCTTCGGAACCGTAATCGGTGTCATCGACATGGAAAGCAGTTTAAAAGTCTATACCGACATCCTGAATTATGATGTGGTGGTTTATGATAAAACCGACGTTTTCGCCGATTGGCAAGGCCTTCCCGGTTCAGGAGACAAATTCCGCAGGGTTTTACTTCGTCACAGCGAAGTCCGGACAAGCCCGTTTAGTCCGCTTTTTGGTCCTTCCGAAATTGAACTTATTCAAGTGCTTAACCGCGAACCGGTAGATATATTTAAAGGCCGGATGTGGGGTGATCTGGGATTTATTCATCTTTGTTTCGATATGCATGGCATGGATGATTTACGAACTGAGGTAAAAGAAAAAGGCTTCCCATTTACAGTGGATAGCGCCCACAATGGCGACACGTTCGACATGGGAGAAGCAGCAGGCAGTTTCTCCTACATCCAAGCTCCGGAAGGTACATTAATCGAATTTGTGGAAACCCATAAAGTACCAATTCTAAAGAAATTTGGAATATACATCAACCTGAATAAACGCCCAACAGACAAGCCATTACCACGTTTTATCCTAAAATTATTCAGTTTAAAACGGGTGAAATAATGTACGTAAATCCTGAAGCGATTGAAAAGTCCAGCCAAACCTATACGAAGTCACTGTTGTTCGAAATTGACAAACTGATAAAATCAGCCAGAAAATAAATGTATAGGTAGTAAACAGTTTCTGCCCGTCAATCGTTTAAAGTAGTATTTTGCTATATATACCAAAACTGACAGATCATGGCTAAAAATGAAACCTTTAAGACTAATAATGAATTTTCCGAAGGATCCGATTCAAGGAAAGAAAAATCAACAGTCGGCTCTACCACTGAAAATGAAACCTTTATTTCGGCATTAAAATCGGCGAATACAAAGAAAAAAGGAGAAACTGAATTTGGTGCTCTGAGCAAGCTTAGCCGGGAAAAACTAATTGAACAAGCTCGTAAATTCTCGAAACAATACTTCATTGGAGATGGTGAGAAATTCAGGCTTAAAACTTACGATACGCATGCCAGTTTTGACTTGGAGCCTGAAGATAAACCTTTAGTAAAAGATGCCTTACAATTAGGCGTTCAGGCACTTTCTGCACTTCAGGATATTATGTATGCACAGGATAAATGGTCGTTGTTGGTGATCTTTCAGGCCATGGATGCTGCGGGGAAAGATGGCGCAATAAAGCATGTTATGTCGGGAATTAATCCGCAAGGATGCCAGGTATCATCTTTCAAAGCCCCAAGTAATGAAGATCTGGATCATGATTATCTATGGCGCTGTCAGAAGCATTTGCCTGAACGCGGAAGAATCGGAATTTTTAACCGCTCCTATTACGAAGAAGTTTTGGTGGTTCGTGTTCATGAAAAAATTCTCGAATCACAAAAACTAGACAAAAAGCTGATCACCAAAGATATCTGGGACGAGCGTTTTAAAGATATCCGGAACTTCGAAAAATACCTGCACCGGAACGGAACCATTGTGATCAAGTTTTTCCTGAACCTCTCGAAAGAAGAACAAAAGAAACGATTTATCGAACGCATTGACAATCCGGATAAGAACTGGAAATTCAGCGCTACGGATGTCAACGAACGAGCGTATTGGGACGATTACATGAATGCCTACGAAGACATGATCCGGAATACCTCCACCGAAGATTCGCCCTGGTATGTCATTCCGGCCGACAATAAATTATATGCACGAATTGCGATTGCTTCGGCAATCATTCATACTCTGGATCAGTTGGATTTTGAATATCCGAAAGTGAGTTCGGAGAAAATCGAAGAATTGAAAGTCATAAAGGCTGCATTGCTTGCTGAATAAGATCATGAACATTTCTTATATTTAGGCAAATTAATTCGACAATCATGAATTCAAATCTATCCCGAAGAAATTTCATACAAACATCGCTGACAGCTGGACTTGGTTTTTCATTACTTGATCCTTTTACTGGATTTGCTTCTGAAAAAAAATCGGGAATGAAACTCGGTTTGGTTACCTACCAATGGGCCAAAGACTGGGATCTGCCAACCCTAATTGCTAATTGTGAAAAAACCGGATTTTTGGGCGTTGAATTGCGCACCGAACATGCTCATGGTGTTGAAACGAAACTCTCGGCCACGCAGCGTTCCGAAGTCAAAAAGCGGTTTGCTGATAGCCCGGTTGATTGCCTGGGCTACGGTGCCAATTTCGAATACCACAGTCCCGATGCCGCTATTCTTCGAAAGAACATTGATCAAACCAAAGAATACATCCAATTATGCAAAGACATTGGTGCCAGCGGCATTAAAGTAAAACCCAATGATTTGCCTGTAGGTGTTCCGAAAGAAAAAACCATTGCGCAGATTGCTTCGTCGTTGAATGAAGTTGGAAAGTTTGCCAGCGATTGCGGACAATTGGTTCGGGTTGAAGTTCATGGAAATCTCACTCAGGAAATACCGAATATGAAAGCTATTTTTGAGCAGGTGACTGAAAAAAGCGTGAAGATGTGCTGGAATTGTAACGATCAGGATTTGCTGCCTCCCGGATTGGAAGCCAATTTTAATTCAGTAAAAAAATGGTTTGGCGATACGGTTCATGTTCGCGAACTCAATGTAGGCGAATATCCGTATCAGCAACTCATGAGCTTATTTGCCGGAATCAAATACGACGGCTGGATCTTACTGGAAGCCCGGACTGAACCGGTTGACAAAATCGATGCTATGAAAGAACAAATGGCGCTATTTACGACTATGATTGCCAATACCAGAAAATAATCAGGAAAAAGAAAGAGGAAAACGGAATGCACTGATGCACCACATTTTCCTCTTTCCTATTTCCTATTCCAAATGAACTTTTCCTGATTTTTATTCCCACTCGATGGTTGCCGGCGGTTTTGAGCTGATGTCGTAAACCACGCGATTGATACCACGAACTTTATTGATGATTTCGTTCGACATTTTAGCCAGAAATTCATACGGAAGGTGAACCCAATCAGCTGTCATTCCGTCGGTAGACGCCACGGCACGCAATGCTACAACATTTTCGTAGGTGCGCTCGTCGCCCATTACTCCAACCGATTGAACGGGCAAAAGCATTACACCTGCCTGCCAGACTTTATCGTACAATCCCCATTCTTTTAGTCCGTTGATAAAAATGGCATCCGCTTCCTGAAGAACCCGGACTTTTTCAGGAGTCACATCACTCAAAATGCGTATTCCCAAACCTGGTCCTGGAAATGGGTGACGACCCAGCAACTCCGGATTAATTCCCAAAACCTTCCCTACCCTACGAACCTCGTCTTTGAACAATAGTTTCAACGGTTCAACCACTTTCAGATTCATCTTATCAGGAAGTCCGCCCACATTGTGGTGCGATTTTATAGTAGCTGAAGGGCCGTTGACTGAAACCGATTCTATTACATCAGGATAAATCGTACCCTGAGCCAGCCATTTTACATCTTGTATTTTGTGTGCTTCCACATCGAAAACTTCAATGAAGTCGCGGCCAATTGCTTTTCGTTTTTTCTCCGGATCAGTAATGCCGGCCAGATCGTCCCAAAATTTCTGCCGTGCATCTACGCCAATTACATTCAGCCCCATGTGTTGGTAAGAATCGAGCACCTGCTGAAATTCGTCTTTGCGCAAAAGTCCATTGTCAACAAATATACAAGTAAGATTTTTGCCAATCGCCCGATGCAAAAGCACTCCGGCCACAGTAGAATCCACACCTCCGGAAAGTCCCAAAACAACCCGATCATTTCCCAGTTTTGATTTTAACTCATTAACGGTAGTTTCAATAAACGAATCGGGAGTCCAGTCTTGTTTACAGCCGCAGATATCGACAACAAAATTCTGAAGCAACTGAGTTCCTTCGGTAGTATGATAAACTTCAGGATGAAATTGGATGCCAAAAGTTTGTTCTGCTTCAATTTGGAAAGCAGCATATTCAACATCGGCAGTACTGGCAATCACCTGATAATTTTCAGGAATTCGCGCGATGGTATCACCATGCGACATCCAAACCTGAGTATGTTGTGTAATGTTTTTAAATAATGAATTCGAAGCATCAACATAGCCCAGATTTGCACGTCCGTACTCCCGTGAATTGGATGCCATTACTTCTCCGTCAAAAAAATGAGCCAGATATTGAGCTCCATAGCAAACTCCAAGCAGTGGCAGTTTACCCTTAATCATCGACAAATCAGGTTTTGGAGCATCGGCATCGCGAACGGAAAAAGGACTTCCGGATAAAATGACCCCTTTAACGGATTCGTCAATGGCGGGATAATGGTTGTATGGATAGATTTCGCAATAAACATTTAACTCCCGCACACGGCGGCCAATCAACTGTGTGTATTGCGAACCAAAATCGAGGATAAGGATTTTTTCCTGCATAGGACTTGTTTTTTTGAGTTGGCGCAAAGATAGACAAAAAACAATCCTACGAAACGAGAGCAGTTTCCGGAGTTATAGAAGTAAAGAAAAGGTAAAGTAGGATGAAAAGTGATCAGTGTTCAGTCTCAGTATTCAGAGTTTCTAAAAAAAACAAAGCTTCCTGTTTTGCAGAAAGCTTTGACTGGATTGGATTACAATTCGCGAATCCAAATGTTCCGGAAACTTACCGGATTACCATGATCCTGAAGAACAATTGGTCCGGCTCCATGAGGTTTAACGGTATACTCCGGAATACCAATGTATTCGGTTGGACCGCGCAAAGCCACATGATTCTGAACTAAAACTCCGTTATGAATTATGGTTACGGTTGGTGGTGTAAAATAAGTTCCATTAGCATTGAACCTTGGAGCTGTATAAATAATTTCGTAGACCTGCCATACTCCTGGACCTTTGCAAACATTAACCAGCGGTGGATGCTGTTTGTATAAACTTCCGGCCTGACCATTGCGATAGGTCCGGTTGTTGAAGTTATCCAACACCTGAACTTCATAAATTCCCTGAAGGAAAATACCACTGTTTCCACGGCCCTGACTTTCGCCTACGACCTCAGCAGGAGATCTCCATTCAATATGAAGCTGAAAGTCGTTAAATTGCCGTTTTGTTTTAATTGTTCCGGTTCCTTTTTCAACGGTAACAAAACCATCGGTAACTTTCCAGCCCGGTTCTGCACCTGCCTCGTTGATCCATTCCTGACTTAAATTTTTACCATCGAAAAGAACTATTGCATCCGACGGTGCATCTTTTGGAGTTTCGCCGGGAGTCACCACTGAAATTTGTGGATCCCAGATTTCAGTCATTTCAGGTTTCATCGGAAAATCTGTCCGGCCCTGAGCAAAAACTGCAGTACATGCCAAAACAGCCGCTGCAGTAGAAAGTAAATGTTTCATTTTAATTGGTTTTAAGTTAATTTATTGTCATTCAATTGTCATTTTGCGGTCATTCAATTGTCATTGGTAATCAATATTCAAGTCACTTTTACAATTAATGACGTGAAGCCAGTGACCATTAATGACACAAAGCTAATGACCTATTTTCCTAGAGGTCAAGCTCTTTCATCATTGCTTCAATTTTTTCATCGGCCAAAGCTTCAACAGAATCAAAATCGGCACGATTAGTCAAATTACCTGCAACCTCGAAATAGAATTTAATTTTAGGTTCTGTTCCTGAAGGGCGAACCGAAATTTTGGTTCCGTCTTCAGTAAAAAATTGTAACACATTCGAGGTAATTTTCTGATTAATCGGAGTTTCGGTTCCGGTGATAAGATTCTTTTCAATATTCACATCGTAATCTTTTACGATTTTCAGCTTCGAGCCACCCAATACTTTAGGGGGATTCGAGCGGAAATTCACCATCATCTGCTCAATTTCTTCAGCGCCAGACTTTCCTTTACGAACCACATATTTCATTTTCTCGCGCGAGAAACCGTATTCCATATAAATATCGAGCAACATTTCGTAGAGTGATTTGCCCTGATCTTTTGCCCATGCCACAATCTCGGCCATTAATGCACACGACGAAACGGCATCTTTATCACGCACAAAATCGGCAGGCATAAATCCAAAGCTTTCTTCACCACCACCAATGTATACTTTTTTGCCTTCCAGATCGCGGATCACCTCAGCAATGTATTTAAAACCTGTAAACACATCGTAAAAATCGACGTGATTACGTTCAGCAATTTTTGCAACCAATTCGGTAGTCACAATCGTTTTTACTACAAACTCATTACCGGTTAGCTTTCCGCTTTTCTTACGTTGGCTGATGATGTAATAAATGAATACTAGAGCAGTCTGATTTCCGTTCAGGATAACGAATTTGCCTTTGTCATTTTTTACGGCAACACCAATTCGGTCGGCATCAGGATCGGAAGCAAGCACCACATCAGCATCAACCTCAACAGCTTTTGCAATTGCCATTGAAAGTGCTGCCGTTTCTTCCGGATTTGGCGAAACTACTGTTGGGAAATTACCACTGACCACATCCTGTTCAGGAACATTAAAAATATTGGTGAACCCAAATGCACGCAAAGCAGCAGGAATCATTCGAACACCGGTTCCGTGAATGGGGGTATACACAATTTTCAAATCTTTTTGACGCTCAACCACTTCCGGAGAAATAGAAACCGTTTTCACTTTTTCAAGAAAGAGTTTGTCCATTTCGGCACCCAAAATGGTAATTAAACTTTTGTCACCATTAAATTTGATGTCAGAAGCTTTTACTTTCGAAACTTCGTCGATAATGTTTTCGTCGTGCGGCGAAACAATTTGGGAACCATCGTCCCAGTATGCCTTGTATCCATTGTATTCCTTTGGGTTGTGCGATGCAGTAAGGATAATTCCACTCTGGCAACCTAATTCGCGAACGGCAAACGACAATTCGGGTGTTGGGCGCAAATCTTCGAACAGATAGACTTTTATCCCGTTGGCTGCAAAAATTTCGGCACTGGTTTCCGAGAATAATCGACTGTTGTTGCGACAGTCATAAGCAATAGCAACTTTAATTTCAGGAAGATTTGCAAATTCTTTTTTCAGATAATTGCTCAAACCCTGAGTTGCAGCGCCAACAGTATAAATATTCATGCGGTTGGTTCCAGCACCCATGATGCCACGTAATCCACCTGTACCAAATTCAAGGTCGCGATAAAACGAATCAACTAATTCGGTTGAATCCACATTGTTGAGCATTCGTCGAACTTCAGCTTTAGTGGCTTCATCATATACATCAGTCAGCCATTCGGCAGCTTTCGATTTAACCTGATCTAAAACATCCTGATTTGTTGCCATATCTTAAAATTTACGATTTAACTATTTGCGATTTACAACTTTAGTAATTCTATTTATGAAAATAGTCGACCAAACTATCTCGCCAATACGGAATTTGTAAGCCAAAATTAATTTTAATTTTTGATTTATTCATGACGCTGTAGGCGGGGCGCGCAACTGGCGAAGGATAATCTTCGGTTGCAATCGGCTTTACCCGACAATTAATATTGGCAATATCAAAAATTGCTTTTGTAAAATCGTACCAACTGGCAACTCCTTCGTTCGAATAGTGATAGATGCCCTGAACAAACGATTTTTCACCCCGGCTGACAGATGAAATAATCGTTAAAATTGCAAGTGCGAGATCGGCAGCATTGGTTGGAGTGCCAATCTGATCGGAAATAATACCTAACTCTGGACGCTCATTTCCAAGACGAACCATGGTTTTTACAAAATTATTCCCGAAAGCCGAATACAACCATGAAGTGCGGATAATCAAACTCTCCGGATTATATTTCTGACACAAAATCTCACCTTCCAGTTTGGTTTTTCCATAAGCCGAATGCGGATCAACAGCATGATCTTCAAAGTATGGTCTGGGACCATTTCCATCGAAAACATAATCTGTCGAAATATGGATCATTTTACAAGCCGCTTTTGCTGATTGTTCTGCCAGAATTCCAACAGCTGTGGCATTGAGTAAAGTTGCGAATTCAAGATCAGTTTCAGCCTTGTCAACATTGGTATATGCAGCACAATTTACCAGATAATCAGGCTGAAAATTCGCTATACATTCAGCGACTTTTCCTGAATTGGTAATATTAAGCTCGGCTACATCTGTAAACAAAAACTCCATTTCGGCGAATGTGCCTGAAATTTTATTGATTTCAGAACCCAACTGCCCGTTGGCTCCGGTGACAAGTATTTTAACCATTCGATTCGAATTTAAAATTCATTTCAGCATCGGCAAAACATGGATGCAGAAGATCTTTACCGGAAATTACAGCCTCACTAAACGGTATTTTCCAATCGATGCCCAGAGCAGGATCATCAAGTCGAATTCCCCGATCGGCTACCGGATTATAAAAAGAATCGCATTTATATGAAAAGACTGCATATTCGCTTAACACTGAGAAACCGTGTGCAAAGCCCTTGGGGATATATAATTGATTTTTTTTTGAGTCGCTTACTTCCAGACCAAACCACTGTCCAAAAGTGGGTGAACCTTCGCGCAAGTCAACTGCCACATCATATACAGTTCCGTGTACAACACGAATTAATTTGGTTTGCGCATAGGGCGCCAATTGATAATGTAAGCCGCGAATAACTCCCCGGTTCGATTTCGATTCATTATCCTGAACAAAACCGGTAGACAATCCTGCTTTTGCAAAATTGAGTTCGCTGTAACTTTCAAAAAAGTATCCTCGTTCATCATCAAAAACCCGGGGTTCTATAATTAAGAGACCCGGGATTGGAGTTTCAATAATATTCATAGTTGTTCTTTCAATTAAAATGATAAAACTTTCCGGTTGGCAAGGTTTATCAAATACTCACCATATTGATTCTTTTTAAGCGGCTCTGCCAATTTGAGCAACTGTTCTTTATTGATATAACCTTTGTAATAGGCAATCTCTTCGATACACGAAACTTTTAAACCCTGTCGTTCTTCGATGGTATGTATAAAATTTGAGGCCTGCATCAGGCTTTCGTGCGTACCGGTATCCAACCAGGCAAATCCACGGCCAAGCAATTTCATATGTAAACGACCTTCGTCCAGATATACGCGGTTTAAATCAGTGATTTCGAGCTCACCACGTTTTGAAGGTTTCAAGGCCAAAGCTTTTTGAATGACATCGTTGCTGTAAAAATACAACCCGGTAACCGCGTAATTCGATTTCGGATTTTCTGGTTTTTCTTCAATGGATAAAACTTTACCTTTGTCATCGAACTCAGCAACGCCATAGCGTTCCGGGTCATTCACATAGTATCCAAAAACAATTGCTCCATCTTTTATAGCCGCAGCTTCTTCAAGAATTGAAGAGAAATTGTAGCCGTAAAAAATATTATCGCCCAAAACCATACAAACCGAATCGTCACCAATAAACTCTTCACCAATGGTAAAAGCCTGAGCCAATCCATCAGGAGAAGGTTGAATGGCGTATTCGAGTTGAATACCCAACTGACTACCATCTTCCAGTAAATCCTGATAAAGATGGATATCCTTTGGCGTTGAAATAATTAAAATTTCACGTATTCCAGCGAGCATCAATACCGACAAAGGATAATAAATCATCGGTTTGTCGTAGATTGGGATAATTTGTTTCGAGATACTTTTTGTGATCGGATACAAACGAGTACCAGATCCTCCGGCGAGAATAATTCCTTTCATCCAAATTTTGTTTTATTTGTTTATCGCTAAATCACAGGACAAAGAAAGGTAAATAATCTTACTTTCTATTTCAATCAAAAATATGAATAAATTCATAACTCATTCAATATGCGGAAGGAAAATTCAACAAAAACCTTTGTTTTATAGCGTAATAGTCTTAATTTTGCGGCTCGTAATTTTAATATATAGTCTAACTCATTAATTAATTGATTATTAAATGGTAGAAAACAAAAAAGAGGACCTTGATTCAAAGGTAGAACTCGAACAACAGGATACTGTTGAGGTACAAGATGCAGTAGTTGAAGAAACTGCTGAAGTTATTGAAGAAGTTGTTGCTCCAGTTGAAGAAGTTGCAGAAGTTGTTGAAGAAGAAGCAATTGTGCCGGTTGAAGAACCAGTTGCAGTTGTTGAAGAAGAAGTTGTTGCACCAGCTGAAGAAGTTGCAGTTGTTGAAGAAGAAATAATTGTGCCGGTTGAAGAACCAGTTGCAGTTGTTGAAGAAGTTATCGCTCCTGAAGAAGATTTCGTTGAACCGATTGTTATTCCGGTTGCAAAGAAAGCCAAAGCACCTAAAGCAGTTGTAGTTGAGGCTGCAGCGTTTGACTGGGATGCATTGGAAGAAGAAGACAAAGGTTTCAGTGGAAGAACAAAAAACGACTTGGAATCACTTTATGAAAAAACTTTGACTACAGTTCAGGAGAAAGAAGTAGTTGAAGGAAAAGTAATTTCGATGAACAAACGCGAAGTCGTTATTGACATTGGCTACAAATCAGATGGTATTGTCAGCTTAAACGAATTCCGTTACAATCCTGAATTAAAACCAAAAGATTTAGTTGAAGTTTACATCGAAAGCCTTGAAGATTTAAAAGGCCAGATGATCCTCTCTCACAAAAAAGCGCGTGCAATGCGTTCATGGGATCGTGTAAACGAAGCTCTCGACAAAGATGAAGTAATCAAAGGATTCATCAAATGCCGCACGAAAGGCGGTATGATCGTTGATGTATTCGGAATTGAAGCATTCCTTCCCGGTTCACAAATCGATGTGAAACCAATCCGCGATTACGACATGTATGTGAACAAAACTATGGAATTCAAAGTGGTTAAAATCAATCACGAATTCCGTAACGTGGTAGTTTCTCACAAAGCATTGATCGAAGCTGAACTCGAATTGCAGAAAAAAGAAATTATCTCTAAACTCGAAAAAGGACAAGTACTTGAAGGTACCGTTAAAAATATCACCTCTTACGGTGTATTCATCGACCTTGGCGGCGTAGATGGTTTGATCCACATCACTGACTTATCATGGGGCCGTATTTCTCATCCAAACGAAATCGTTGAATTGGATCAGAAACTGAATGTTGTAATTCTCGACTTCGATGATGACAAAAAACGTATCGCTTTAGGCCTGAAACAATTAACTCCTCACCCATGGGACAGCCTTGGTGGAGACCTGAAAGTTGGTGATTCAGTAAAAGGTAAAGTAGTGGTTATGGCCGACTACGGTGCATTTGTTGAAATTGCAGCTGGTGTTGAAGGTTTGATTCACGTTTCTGAAATGTCATGGTCGCAACATCTTCGCAGCGCTCAGGACTTCCTGAAAGTTGGCGATGAAGTTGAAGCTCAAATTTTGACTTTAGACCGCGACGAACGTAAAATGTCATTGGGTATCAAACAATTGAAATCTGATCCATGGCAGGAAATTGACTCTGTATTCGGAGTTGGAACCAAACACAAAGCTACCGTTCGCAACTTCACCAACTTTGGTGTATTTGTTGAAATTCAGGAAGGCGTTGATGGTTTGATTCACATTTCAGACTTAAGCTGGACCAAGAAAATCAAACATCCTTCAGAATTTACAGCTATTGGCTCTGAAATCGATGTAATTGTTCTTGACATTGACAAGGAAAACCGTCGTTTAAGCTTAGGACACAAACAATTGGAAGAAAATCCATGGGATGTGTTTGAAACCATTTTCTCAGTCGATTCAGTACACGAAGGAACTGTTGTTGAATTATTCGACAAAGGTGCTACCATCGCACTTCCTTACGGTGTTGAAGGCTTTGCCACTCCACGTCACTTAGTTAAAGAAGACGGAAGCCAAGCTCAGTTGGAAGAAAAAATGGAATTCAAAGTCATCGAATTCTCAAAAGCTGCCAAACGGATCATCCTTTCTCATTCAAGAGTATTTGAAGATGAGAAAAAATCAGAAGAAACAGCCAAAAGAAAATCTCAGACAAAAACAGCCCCAAAAGCGGTTAAGCAAGTGAAGGAAACCCAAACACCAATGGAAAAAACCACACTTGGAGATATTTCGGAATTGGCTGCACTGAGAACTCAAATGGAAGCTGACGAACAAAAAGAAAATTAGTCTTTTATTTAGTACTATTAATCCATTTGAATTGTTTAAATTGCATACATGGATTTCGAAATAATAAAAATAGAAGACTATACACTCTTTCATGTTCTGAACGACAGATTGGATACGAACAACGCACCCGATCTTAAAACAGAGCTTGTACGTGTAAATGCGAATGGCGAGCGAAACATCATTTTAGATGTCAGTCAGTGTTGTTATTGTGATTCTTCAGGATTGAGTGCTATTTTGGTAGCAAACCGACTTTGCGAAGATGCCATTGGCACATTTATATTGACTGGTCTTCAACCTGATGTTGAGCAAATTATCCGGATTACAATGCTTCATACTGTTTTGATTATCACCAAAACAATCGACGAAGCTGAAGAAATCCTGAAACAAAAGGAAAACCTTTAAACTGACTATGTCAGGCCAGGCGATGCCTTTTGAATTAACCATTCTGGGAACAAGTTCCGCATTACCCACGTCAAACAGATATCCAACCGCTCAGGTACTTCATGTACTTGGGCGGTTTTTTTTGATCGATTGCGGCGAGGGAACGCAAACCCAAATGCGCAAATACAAGATTGGGTTTTCTAAAATCAATCACATTTTTATTACTCATCTTCACGGCGACCATATTTTTGGATTGATCGGTTTGATTTCGACCATGACCCTTTTGGGTCGAATTAATGATTTACACATTTATGCCCATTCCGAGCTTCAGAAATATTTGTCAGCCCAAATTCAATTTCTTTATACTGAAGAAATTACCTTCAAAATCATCTATCATCCGCTGAATTTCAAAAAAGAACAAAAGATTTTTGAAGATTCAAAAGTCACAGTTTTTTCATTCCCGCTGGTACACCGAATACCAACTTGCGGATTCCGGTTCGAAGAAAAACCAGCATTACCCAATTTACTTCCTGAAAAGATTCAAGAATACCAGATTCCAATTCGCGACCGGCAGTGTATTAAAGAAGGTGGTGATTTTATTTGCAACGATGGACAAGTAATACCGAATTCAGAACTTACAAAATTCAATCATCAGTCTCGTACATTTGCCTTTTGCAGCGATACCCGGTTCGATGAATCATATATTGAATCGGTTCGGAATGTGGATCTACTTTACCATGAAGCCACATTTGCTGATGACAATAGCGAACTGGCTAAAAGCACCTACCATTCCACCGGAAAAGATGCAGCAACAGTTGCTCAAAAAGCACAAGTTGGAAGGTTAATTATTGGCCATTTTTCGGCCCGATACAAAGACCATTCTGTTATTTTAAAGGAGGCATTTGAGATTTTTCCGGAGACAAAAGCCATTTCTGAAGGTGATGTTATTTCGGTGGAAAAATAGTGTTGATAGTCTTCTATTTCATGCATTGATTGTCATTCGCTTCGCCTCATTGATTGTAATAGATTTTATACACTTGGCAATAAACCTCTACATTCCAAATTTGCACTTAATAATCGCTAATATTATTCAATGATATAATTCTGCCAACAAATTCAATTTTCATGTATATTTGTTTTAAAATATACAGATATGGACTCGCAATCAATTCAATTAAACGTTCCACTTAGCTTTAATCAAGTGGTTGATATTGTTCGGCAACTTTCTCCTACCGAAAGATCAATGCTCAAAGAAGTTTTAAAGGAAACAGATGACATTGAAAAACAACCAATTCCCGAGGAACATAAAAATATAGTTAGGCAACGTATGAAGTCCAGCGAAGAAGATCCTTCCCGTCTTATTAATTGGGATGAAGTTAAACACAAGCTCATTATCTAAAATGAACTTTAAATATTCCATCGAAATTGAACCGGATGTCTTCAAGGACATTCAAAATGCGATTGATTATTACAACTCCTGCCAAGCAGGCTTTGGAAAACGATTTTATCAAACCATTGATAAGCAACTTAAATTTCTAAGATCAAACTACAACCTATTTGCGATTCGTTATGATAATATACGCTGTATGAACGTAGAAAAGTTTCCATACATGATTCACTACCTGGTATTGTCCGATCAAAAAACCATAAGTATTAAAGCAATTTTCTGCACCCACGAGAACCCCGATAAATGGAAAAAAAGGGATTGACTTTCAAGTACCAAAAAGGGATTACAAACTTTATAATAGGACAGAATCTTTTATTTATACTCATGGGGGTGATTCGAAGTCACCCCGTGAGTATAAATAAAACTAGTCCTCGAAGAATTCTTTATTAAAATTCACCAGATACAATCGCTCGGTTGGACGGGTAAGGGCAGTATATAACCAGCGTAAAAATTCAATGTTCAGCATTTCTTCGGTCACGTAACCCTGATCGACAAAAACAGCCTTCCACTGACCACCTTGCGCCTTGTGACAAGTAACCGCATACGAGAATTTCACCTGCAACGCATTAAAGTATGGATTCGCCTTAATCTTCTCCCAACGCAGTTTTTTACTGCGGATATCGGCATAATCCTCGGCAACGGCATCAAACAATTTTCTATTCTGTTCCGAAGTCAATGAGGCAGCCTCAATGGATAAAGTATCCAAAATAATCTTGCAATCGAATTCAATATCAGGATAATCGAGCAATCGCAGACTCACATTGGCAAATCGGAATCCATACAATTCCTCGTATTTATTGATTGAGGCAATCTCTGCAATATCGCCGTTCGCAATAAAATCGATGGTTTCGTTGGCTTCGAGCCAGAAATAATTATTTTTTACAATCAGCAGCAAATCACCAACCGAAATATCGGCCTCTTTATAGAGAATGGTACTTCGGATGCCTTCATTAAATTTATTGGCCCGTTTATTCGACCGGGTAACCACAATCGTCTCGAACAAGCCAAAACGGTTGTAGCAGGTCGAAATTTCCTCGATCAGATCAGCACCGCGAAGCCGCCGGATATCATCGAAGGTTTTATACTGGATATGGAAATATCCGGGCGAATAAAACCCACTTGTGATCAGGTTTCGGATATAAGTCGCATTAAATAAAATGCCGGAATCCTGATCCTGACGAACCACTTCAGTCAGTTCGTACTCGAAAATTTTCCGGTCATAAAAATCAAGCTCCTTTTTCGATAAAGCCGGACTAACATCAAGCCCCACGGGAGGAAGCTGAGCGGTATCACCAACAAGTATCAGCTTGCAGTTCGATCCTGAATAAACATACTCAATCAAATCTTCGAGCAAACGACCGGAACCAAAAATGGACGAATCAGCATTCGAGTTTGAAACCATCGATGCTTCATCAACAATAAAAAAAGCATCTTTCAGCAAGTTTTTATTCAGCGCAAACCGGCCCATTCCATCGCTCGACGATTGTTGCCGGTATATGGTTTTATGAATGGTGTATGCGGTGTGACCCGAATATCCGGTCAGAACCTTTGCTGCGCGTCCGGTTGGAGCCATTAAAACCGATTTGAATTTGAATTTCAAAAACGTTTTAACCAGTGAACCCAACATGGTTGTTTTCCCGGTTCCCGCGTATCCTTTTAATACAAAAATGGCATCGGGATCAAAGTCTGTAATAAAATCAGACAGTTTATCAGACAGCTCTTCCTGTCCCTGAGTTGGGGATTTTCCTATATTATTTAGTATCTCAGATCGGATATGATTTTTTATCATGGACAGCTAAAATAAACAAAACAAAAGATTCTACACATTTTTTACCTAAATTTGCAAGTAACCATAACTGGTTTCTTCATTATGCATGAACTGAATTTTGTTGACGAATCATTTGATTTAAAACTTGCTTCCGAATACCATTTGTCTATCCAGGTTGGCTTGGATGGATTTTCTTTTTGTGTACTGGATATACTCCGGAACAAATATATCGCATTTAGGCATATCCCGCTAATTGTTGGGAAACCGCAATTTCTCTCCGCTAAAATTGAAACCATCTTCGATCAGGAAGAAAATCTGAATGCAAATTACCAGTCAGTGACGGTGAATTACGCTACAAATCAGGCAACTCTTATTCCCAGAGAATATCAAAATGCTGATTATTTCCATGCTATTGCAGCATTAACCAACGAAATCAACCGAAACGACGAAATACAGGCTGATCCTGTTCCGGGGTTCAATTACCAGTTGGTTTACAGCTACCCCAAAGATTTATTAACCGTATTGAACCGAAAGTACACTGATTTTAAGTTCCGGCATAAATCCATACCTTTTTTGGCATCGGCACTCAACCAACGCGATGAAAAGAAAAACACAGTTCTAATCAATTTCGAAAAGAAATATATCCGGATAATCGTGATCAACGGAATGCAGATTTCCTTATACAATAGTTTTTATTTTAAAAACGAACTGGATTTTCTTTACTACACCCTTAATGTTTGCCAGAGTTTGCAAATAGATCCTGAATTGGATGAAATCCTGATTAGTGGTTATGTAGCCGACGATTCGGGCTATATCAGGCAGTTAAAAAAATACCACAGTGATGTCAAGTTTCTGAAACCTTCAACAAAATTTAGCTACGGAAACCTTTTTGAAAAAACACAAAAACACCAGTTTATCAGCTTATTAAACTCATACACATGCGCATAGTTGGCGGAACACACAGAGGCCGGATTTTTGAACCGGGTAAACATTTTAAAGCACGGCCAACAACCGATATGGCTAAAGAAAGTCTGTTCAATATTCTACAGAATTCTATCGATTTTGAGAACATTCGGGCACTGGATTTATTCTCCGGAACAGGAAGTATTAGTTATGAACTGGCATCGCGAGGTGTTCCGGATGTAACTGCCGTTGAAATTAATGCAATGCACATCCATTTTATTAAGGAAGTGGTTGAAAAACTTGGAGAAAAAGGCATTCGGGTGGTGAAATCGAATGTATTCGTGTTTACCAAACGGATCGATGAGCAATTTGACCTCATTTTTGCTGATCCACCCTACGACCATCCTAAATTTGCAGAAGTCGCCGACCTGATATTCAACAACAAACTGCTAAAACCTGACGGTCTTTTTATTCTGGAGCATTCCGCAAAATATGATTATTCGAAACATCCGAATTTCAAAGAATTGCGTCGGTATGGAAGTGTGCATTTCAGTTTGTTTACTGCCGAACCCAACGAAGGCTGAGCTGATTCAAGAGAAATACTTAGGTTCTTAAAATATTAATCATGGAAATATTTCAGGCAAACAGCATTGTGAAAGAATATGCCGGACATGTGGCTTTAAGCTCAGTCAGCATCTCGGTAAAAGAGGCATCGATATTTGGGCTGTTGGGTCCAAACGGTGCCGGAAAAACAACACTTATCCGAATTATCAACCAAATTACAGCTCCTGATAGCGGCGAACTGTTCTTTGAAGGCCGACCGATGAAATCGGATGACATTTCAAGAATTGGATATCTGCCCGAAGAACGCGGATTATACAAGAAAATGAAAGTTGGTGAGCAAGCACTTTACCTGGCACAACTGAAAGGGATGTCGAAAAACGATGCCCTCAAAAATCTAAAATACTGGTTCGAGAAATTTGAGATACAGGCCTGGTGGGGCAAAAAAGTTCAGGAGCTCTCCAAAGGAATGGCGCAGAAAGTGCAATTTATAACCACTGTAATTCATCAACCAAAACTTTTGATTTTCGATGAACCTTTCAGCGGATTCGACCCAATCAATACTAACCTTCTTAAAAATGAAATACTCGATCTGAAAAAGAAAGGCACCACTATTATTTTCTCAACACACGACATGGGCTCGGTAGAAGAAATCTGTGACCACATTGCATTGATCAACCAATCGAAAAAAATTCTGGATGGTCAGATTGATCAGGTTCGGGAGAAATTCAAAACCAATACTTTCGAGATTGAATTCCGCGGCGAAACGCCGGATTTACAGCAACAGCTTGGATCGCAGTTCAAACTGCTCGATCTGGAAGAAAGTCCGCTGATGAAGCAAATGAAAGTTCAGTTTTTGAACAATCATACCAATAATGAGA
Organism: Bacteroidales bacterium; assembly: GCA_038329265.1. Classification (GTDB taxonomy): domain Bacteria; phylum Bacteroidota; class Bacteroidia; order Bacteroidales; family Prolixibacteraceae; genus Aquipluma. The sequence continues at coordinate 28,622 of JBBQMW010000031.1, forward strand.
TTTTGAAAATACTCATGAATCAATTCGAAATCGTATCATTCAAGGAAATTATTCCAAGTATGAACGATGTTTTTATCCATGTTGTTGAAGAAAATAACCGTCAAAACCTCCGATAGTTGACAGTTATGCCTCATTGTAAAAAGACAGCCAACCGCACATTTTAGCACATTTGGTTGCCCCATCACAAAGGCGACCGCTTCGCAACCAAAAGAGATAAAATTTCCCCACCGCACCCGACAATGTTAATAAAATCTTGTGGACTACTTTTGACCAAAAGAAAATATTGCCTATTTTTGAACACATTTTTACCAAATGACAGTCGTGAAAAAATTTACAACTTTCGGAGAACATCTTAGGACACTCAGAG
>JBBQMW010000032.1:0-28780 GCA_038329265.1 Bacteroidales bacterium
CTAACTGGTACATCGGATTGTGTTACCTGCAGACCAACGAAAACAAAAAAGCTTTCACCCAATTTAAGAAAATAGCTAAAAAAGAAGGATACTACCAGCTAAAAGCCCAGGCTATCCTACGAAAAATAAAAGTTTCAGAAAGTTAAAAATAAAGCGATTCAGCTCAAAAAATCAATTTGAGTGTGATGTGAAAAATATTTTTCCGGCTAATATTGTATGCGACAAGAGATACGGGAGCCGAACCCCAATTTACTGTATTACAGAATAGTGTTCTCTCAATTTTTATTTTTATTTTTTGCCACAGGGTGTTATCTTTTTATATTGAGAGAACGAAGAAATAAGACTACCGCAGCCGAAAATGGCAAAATCATCCTTTATAGGATCAAAATTGTTATTTCAACGCGTTTTCCTGATCTTCTGCCTGGGTTTAAATTACTGAAAGACAGCCGTAACCGTAAGGAGTACTCTATGGAAGAGCTTATTTCAGATGCCTTGTTGATGTTGATATTCAAGCAGACTTCACGTAATTCTTTCAACAACAAGCGTGGTGATATCATTTTCGCTAAAAACTATTATCGGCATTTTAAGCTTCGTTTGTCCCATCCCGATGCCATTGACCAGATGATGTATGAAATGCCACCAGAATTACTCGAAGAGTTGAAAACACAATTGGTTGCTGGTCTGTTTGAACAAAACTGTTTCGAAAGTTCAAAAAGATTAACTACAAATCGTATCATACTGGAATTGAAGTTTATTTTTCAAGTACTCAACAGTTAGCGGAATTAATGTCGACCAACCGTATAATATTGGAATTGAAATTCGTGAATTGTTCAAGGTATTTAATCCTGCTAAAAATTGACTCATTTTCATTTGCCGATCCAAAGAAAATTTCTCAATTTTGCACACCTACCAGTTCCTACCGGTGGGCATAGAAATATTGCCAATTGCTAACTTAAATCAATTCTTATGAAGTATCTAATCTTATTGTTATTTGCTACAATTGTTGCAACCAGTTCGTGCAAAAGCAAGTACAAAAATGAATCGTTCGAGGATAAAATTCCACACGACTGGGAAAATCCGGCTGTTTCTGAAATTAACCGTGAAGCTCCGCGTGCTTATTTTATTCCTTATGCCACAGCCGGGCAGGCTCTTCAAACCGACATCTGGCAATCGCCTTTCATCCAGTCGTTAAACGGTACCTGGCAATTTAACCTGTCGCATACTCCTTACGTGCGTCCGTTCTACTTTTTCAAGGATGATTATGACACCAAAGACTGGAAGACCATAAAAGTTCCCGGGAACTGGGAAATGCAGGGATATGATGTGCCAATCTATACCAATATTAGATATCCGCACGAAGCTACCCCACCAACCATTCAAAAACATTACAATCCGGTTGGTTCATACAAGCGCAGTTTTACCATTCCCGAAAACTGGAAAGGACAAGACATTATCCTGCATCTTGGCGCAGTTAGTTCAGCGATGTATGTTTGGGTTAACGAGCAGATGGTTGGTTATAGCGAAGACAGCAAAACTCCTGCTGAATTCAATATTACCAAATACCTAAAAAAAAGAAACAATTCACTGGCGGTTGAAGTTTACCGCTGGAGCGATGGAAGTTATCTGGAAGATCAGGATTTCTGGCGTATGAGTGGAATCACCCGCGACGTATTCCTGATGGCCCGCAACCCGCAACATATCCGCGATTACCGCGTTTCGTCGCCCTTGGTAAATAATTATCAGGATGGCGAATTTAAACTGGCTGTTGAAGTAGTCAACTCTGCGCAAACTACCCCATCGGTAACATTGGAGGCTGTTTTGATGGATGGCGAAACCAAAGTTGCAGAAATAAACCAGAAGATACAAACCGGAACTCAACCAGTTTCTGTATCAAATAGCATTATGGTTCCGGCAGCAAAACCCTGGACTGCAGAAAATCCAAATTTATACCAATTACTGATTACGCTGAAAGACGAATCAGGTAAGATTATTGAAGTTCTTCGTCAGGACGTTGGATTCCGCACCGTTGAAATCAAAAATGCTCAGCTTTTGGTCAATGGAGTTGCCATCTATGTAAAAGGTGTAAACATCCATGAACATAACGATACCACCGGTCATTATCAGGATGAGGCAACCATGTTAAAAGATATTCTCCTGATGAAATCTCACAACATCAATGCTGTACGTACTTCACATTATCCACAACCTGAACGCTGGTACGAACTCTGCAACCAATATGGCATATTCCTGGTTGACGAAGCAAACGTTGAATCTCACGGAATGAGCTACGGAGAAAAATCGCTGGCCAAAGACCCGATATGGAAAGATGCACACCTTTTCCGCACCCGTAACATGTTCGAACGCGATAAAAACCAGCCTTCGGTCATCATCTGGTCATTGGGTAACGAGGCTGGAAACGGCGTGAACTTCGAAGCTACCTACGCTTACCTAAAATCAGTTGATTCAACACGTCCGGTTCAATTTGAGCAGGCTGGAAATGGCGCAAACACCGATATTATGTGCCCCATGTATGCCCGTATGAAAAACATGGAAGAGTACGCCAAAGGAAAACCAACCAAGCCATATATTCAGTGTGAATATGCACACGCAATGGGCAACAGCGTTGGAAACCTTCAGGATTACTGGGATTTGATCGAAAAATATCCGGTTCTTCAGGGCGGTTTCATTTGGGACTGGGTTGACCAGGGAATCCTGACCAAAGATGCTCAAGGCAACAAATTCTGGGCTTATGGTGGCGATCTGGGAAGCGACACAATTCCCACCGATGGAAACTTCTGCTGTAATGGAATTATCAATCCCGACCGCACCATCAAACCAACTTTAATTGAAGTAGGTAAAGTTTATCAGCACATCGGGTTCAAAGCTGTCAATCTGAACAATGGCGAAATTGAAATCCGCAACAAATATTCGTTTACGAACCTTTCTGAATTTACCTTTATCTGGGAAGTGGTTGCTGATGGTCAGGTATTGAAATCAGGAGAAATTGCAGATTTGGATTTAGCCCCAAACACCAGCAAAAAAGTAAAATTAGATGTAGCTGTTGATGCACAACCAGCTACGGAATATTTCCTGAATATTTCGGCTAAACTGAAAAATGCCAAAGGTATTTTAACCGCTGGCACTAAGCTGGCTTACGAACAATTCCAGTTACCTTTCAGCAAAAAAGCGGTGGCTGCTTCAAAAAAAGACCTTGCTTCTGTGACTTCCAAAGAAGAAGGAAATCTGATTATTGTTGAAGGACCCGGGTTCAAAATGAATTTCAGTAAAGACGAAGCTACCCTGAAATCTTATCAGGTAGATGGAAAAGAAATGCTTCAATCAGGTCCAGTACCAAATTTCTGGCGTGCACCAATCGACAACGACTTCGGAAATGGTCTGGACAAACGTAGCCGAGTTTGGAGAAAAGCCGGTGAACAAAAAACCGTAAAATCGGCCACGGTCAAACAAGTGGGTAACGAAGTGGTCGTCAATTTCAACTTCGACCTCATTAACGATAAAAAACAGGTGATTGCCAATTACAATTCGAGCTACACCATTCTTGGAACAGGCGAAGTAGTTGTAAATAACAGCTTCAAAATGATGAAGGATTCCCTTCCTGAAATTATCCGTTTTGGGGTTAATTTAGTGATGCCACGTGAATTCGATCAGATGAGCTGGCTGGGTCGCGGACCTCACGAATCTTATCAGGATCGCTACACTAGCGCATTGGTTGGTTTATATTCGGGTGCCGTTGCCGATCAGTATTTCGCCTACATCCGCCCACAGGAAAACGGGAATAAAACGGACGTTCGCTGGATGAGCATTGCCAACAAGGATGGACTGGGACTTCAGTTTATTGGGTTGCCGTTACTTTCGGTTAGTGCTCATCACCAGATTATGGAAGACTTTGAATCACCCGACCGTACCGACGGAGGTGCCAAAGCCGGATTAAAAATGCTTCGTCGCCACATTAACGATGTTCAACCCCGTGACCTGACTTCAATCAATATCGACTACAAACAACAAGGAGTTGGAGGTGACGATAGCTGGGGTGCATTGACGCATGATGAATACCGCTTGAAAGAAAAGGTCTACAACTATTCTTTCCGCATTTCTCCATTAAGGGCTGGCGATAAACCAGTTGAAAAGGCGAAAGTGATTTACCAGTAATGAACTGAAGACGGGAGACAGAAACAGGGGAAAAGAAAAATATAAAATGAATATTCTTTTGTACCTAAGTTATCTTTGCCGTCAGCTTCAGCGTTCGACTGAGCTTAATCCGAGGCTGACGGATAGATTACCTAAAACCCGTTGTCTTTAGCCAACGCAGTTTGGCTAAAGACCAGAGTGATGATTATTCTTATAATCATACAGTTACGGGTATGTTGTCGACCAGCAGCAACCAGTTTACTGATTGGTCTGGAGCTTTCCGTTTGTTCAGCAAACAGCGCATTGACGTATCGATAATTATGAACATTATGCAGTCAAACGTATTACAGGAAACGGACAGTCTTCCTTATATTATTCCCAACACGGACGATATAGTGACTCAGCTTGCGCCACCTTTCCATACCAATATCATTTGGATACAACGTTTCATCCAAACGTTGCTTGAACGCACCTAATTATCCACCAACCTGCAAACCCTTTACTCCAAATTTACCCGCAACATGCAGCGCGAATACAACATAGAAAAGCTCCCGGCCAAGCTTGAAAATTGGTTTCGGGACAAGTTGTGCCTGTGTGGTTCTGAAATTATAGCTTCTTCAGCATCCACAAACCACAGCCAAAGTGTTTGGTGTTGCCCATCGGAGATTTTAAGTATTCGAATCCGAATTTGGCGTAGATTTTCAAGGCTAAATGCAACTCGTCCAGTGTTTCGAGGTAAACCTGCTGAAATTTATTTTCTTTGGCTGTTTCCAAACATTGCTCAATCAAGGCCCGACCCAAACCAATGCCACGAGCTTCGGGTAAAAGGTACATTTTTACCAGTTCGCAAGTGTTCTCTGGTAAACCTTCGGTTGGATAAATTCCACCTCCACCCAATATTTTTCCTTCAACTTCTGCCACAAAATAAGCTGCCTTTGGAGTTTGAAACAACTCAAACAATGCATCAGTTGTTGGATCGAAAAAGACTGTTCCGGGATTGGCAGCACCAAATTCGGCCAAGGTATTTCTGACGATTCTTGCCAGTTCGGCATTGTCAGAGGATTTAATTGGTCGGATAATTATATTTGATAGTTGCCGCAATAATTGCATCGGGAAGTTTTGTTTTATATTTCTTACGAATCTCGATACATTCATCAACTACAGAACTTGTCAAATCCAATACTGTAGCGTCATTCATAAAATTGGTAAGTAGTTGATAATGTTGTTCAGAACATTCGTGTCAATTAAATACTGCGTCTGTTCCATTCATTACGGCTTTCATTTACAAAATTTTGAATTTCGTTTGCGATATCTGAAGGTAATTTACCTGCATATTTTTCAGAAAGCTTTTGCTGGGGTTGGATGCTTTTCTTTAGCACCTTAATCATGTGCAAATCTTCCAAATCTTCAAGAAGTTTGTACGCCTTATTACTATTTATTTGTATAAGTACTGTTTCCATGTCTTCAAATGTTGATTCATCTATTTGGATAAAACAAATGTACGAAAATAAAAGTATAGATATCTAAAGGGCAAATTACTCAGTTTTTTATTTAGCGGCCAGGAAAAATTTATCAATTTATTCCTTTCCACCACTCGGTAGTTGGTCCGAATTCATCCAAATCTACTGTTTCACCAATCATGGGATGAACGAGCGGAATCGACAGACGGTTCGCTTCTTTGGTGACCCGTTCAATCGGTTCGTCCCAAGCATGCAACGAGAGTGCAAACTTGCCCCAATGAACCGGCATCAGGTTTTTGGCTTTTAAATCGATAGCCGCCTGTGCGGTTTGTTCGGGCATCATGTGAATGTATTTCCACGATTTGTTGTATTGTCCGCATTCGAGCAACGCCAGATCAAACAGACCATAATCAGCACCGATTTTGGCAAAATGAGTATCGTAACCTGAGTCACCGCCAATGAAAATCTTCTTCGAAGGTGTTTGCAAAACAAACGAGCACCAAAGTGTCTGGTTGCGTTTGGTATTTTTTCCGTTGAAATGCCGTCCAGGTGTGGCTGTCACCACAAATCCTGTGTCCGGAACCGTCTGCTCAAACCAATCCAGTTCGGTGATTTTTTTAGGGTCGAAACCCCAGTATTCCAGATCAGCAGCTGTCCCCAAACCGGTAATTACTTTTCCAACTTGCGGCTTCAGTTTCATTACCGTTTTGTAATCGAGATGATCCCAGTGGTTGTGCGTAATAATCAGGTAATCAATGTCAGGCATATCTTCCGGAGTATATACATCGCTGCCGTTGAAACTGCCGATCATGAACGAAACCGGAGAATTAGACAATGCCACCCGGACGAAAATTATACACCTGTTTGAAAGGTAATTTCTTCAACCGGTATCATTAAATTCGGAAACGAAGTAAAATGAAATTACTTTCCAAAACAAGTCAGGGCTTCACTTCGAGTGAAACCCTGACTTTCGAACAACCATTGAAAACTAAGCAATGTTGGTTCTTTTATTTCTTATCGTTTATGATTTTAATAAGTTGAGCAAGTAATAAACCTGATAATGCCCCAATTGCAAAAACTGACACGAATTCTACGGTTCGCATGCTACCGTCAGACACAACCCGAAAATAATTTCCGATCGAAATTATTAAAAATACTGAGGTAAAAACAATTAGTCTATTTTTCATTTCATAGCTATTTATTAGAAATCATCCGGATTATTTTTCCTGAGGTTTTAAATTCTTATCCAGAAATGCCAACATCGAACGGTAAAAGTCAAACTGGTTTTCCTGATTGTAAAAACCATGGCCTTCATTGTCTTTCACCATGTATTCAACTTGTATTCCGCGTTTTTTTAGCGCATCAACCATTTGGTCGCTTTCGGCTTTATTTACCCTTGGGTCGTTGGCGCCCTGCGCAACAAACAGCGGAGCTTTAATCCGATCGACCATGAAAACCGGTGAAACTTCAGTCATCATGATACTATCAGTTTTCGGGTTGCCAACCATTTCATACATCATCTCAATTTGAGGTTTCCAGTAGGGTGGGATGGTATTCATAAACGTAAACATATTCGAAACACCAACATAATCCACACCGGCGGCATACAATTCAGGAGTGAGTGTTAATCCGGCCAAAGTAGCATATCCACCATAACTGGCGCCATAAATCGCAATCCTTTTGGGGTCGGCAATGCCCTGAATTACCAACCAATTCACACCATCCGAAATATCATTCTGCATGTTACGGCCCCATTGTTTGAAAGAGGCTTCCATAAATTTCTTTCCATAACCAGTCGATCCTCTGAAATTCATTTGCAATACCGCGTATCCATTGTTTGCCAGAAACTGAACTTCAGGATTAAAACCCCAACTGTCGCGTGCCCATGGGCCACCGTGCGGATTAATAATTACCGGGAGATTTTCGGCTTTTACTCCCAAAGGCAAAGTTAAATATCCATGTATGGCAAGTCCATCGCGCGATTGATAGGAGATAGGCTTCATTTCGGCCATAGTTTCTTCTTTTATCCAAGGCGCAAAATCAGCCAGTTTTTTTAATTCGTCCAATTTCACATCATACAGGTAATAGCCTCCGGAGTACCTGTCACTTGTAACATAAACAAGCAATTTAGTTTCATCTTTACTTTTACGCGTTACATTCACCGTGTATCTTGGCAACTGAGATTGAATCTTTCCTTCGATTTTTTTAGTTTCTTCATCCAGATAATACTTCTGTTGCTTGTCGGTTTCGTAGGAGACAGTGGTCAATACTTTCCTGAGTTTCGAATAATCAAGTCCATCAATATCCGCATCAGGATTTTCATAAATTACCTTCACTTCTTTGGCAGTATTTGGATCAAACTCAACAAGTGCAGTTTTATCACGACCCAGATTTGAAACACAATACAAATTTTTGTTGTCGAATGTAAACAAAAGCGGACTCAAGGTCTCTTTAAAATTGGTGGTAATTACGGTTTTAAACTTGTCATTTTCAGTTTCCCGATATAAAAGACTGGTATTCACTCCATCAGTGGTAGTAGCTGCACGGATTTTGCCATCGTGATCGGTAATCCATCCGGCTATATTTCCCGGATTTTCTGCAACCATTTTCATCACACCGGTCGAGGTATTGAGAAGATAAACATCAAATATCTGAGGATTGCGCTGGTTATACTGAATCAGCAATTCTTCGGGTCGGTCTTCCAGAATATCGACTACCGAGGCTCTTACTTTTTTGAACGGCGTGTGATCGACAAGTCCGGTACCATCTGGTTTAACCGAAAGAATATGTGTGTTTTCATCTCCTCCCTGGTCTTTGGTAAACAGAATCCGATCGTCGGACTCCCAGAAAGCATCGTAAATACTGCGTTCAGTTTCGTGAGTAAGCGCAAGTTTGGTCGTGTCACTTAATTTTTGAATAAAGACATTCATACGCCCCATATGCGGCGCACGATAAATAATCATCTCACCATTTGGAGAAATACGAAATCCTATTTTTTCAGGATCTTTAAAAAAATCTTCCATCGCAATGGGTGGAACTTTCTTTACAGGCGGCTGACATGCAGCGAAGCCTAAAAACAAAACAAAAACAATCATTAACCTGTTCATAGTATAAATTTTAAAAATTAAATTATTGTTTTGAAAGCTCATGATTTATAAGTAATAACAATGACTTGTAAGTTAATTATTTCAATTGAATTTTACACCATCTGTTTTGATCAGATTTGACTTTAATTTACTGTTTAATAAAACATCCGAAAAGAAAAAAAAATAGAATCTGAAATGATTTTTTGTCTGAAATGACTTAACTTTAATGAGTAAACCAAAAACGGATTGATTTAGTTTTAAATTAAACAAAAATATTTTGCCAATAAAACCAAAAATACCAGTTTTGATTGTTACCGGATACCTCGGATCAGGTAAAACGAGTTTCATCAATCACTTGTTGAAAACTAATAAATATGTGAAAATTGGTCTGATCGAAAACGAGTTTGGAGAGGTATCGATTGATTCTAAACTGTTGAGCGAAAACAGGCCGGAAAGCATTGTAGAACTGAATAACGGCTGTATTTGCTGCACCATTTTCAACGAATTTTCCTTGACTCTTCAGGAATTAGTAAAAAAGCACGATCATTTGGAACAACTAATAATTGAAACTACCGGAATCGCGGATCCGGAGCCAATCATAGAACCATTTTATCAGGATGCTGATCTGATTCGTTTGTTCGAATTGAAAGGAACCATTTGTTTGGTTGATGCCTTGAATTTTCCTGACCAGAAGCTTGACTTCGAACAGCAAAAGCAAATTATCCTGAGTGATCTGATTGTTTTGAATAAAATTGACGACTCTGACCATACCTGTCATAAGTTAATCCGGAGGAAGTTGGCTGAGTTCAATAAAACTGCTTCGGTTGTAACTGCTAATCATGGAAAAATTGATGGTTCGCAATTACAAATTATGCAATCAAATATACAGGATGATTTTTTACGGAAAATCAGGAAGCCCTTTTATAGCGAGCCTGATGTGTCAGATTTTCACAGTTTCACCATTCGTTTTGGAGGATGCATCAACGAAAACCGATTTTGCGACTGGTTTAAATATTTCACTTCCATTCACCGAAGCAATATTTACCGGATAAAAGGATTTGTAAATTTCGAAGCCAGTCCATTTCTGGGAATCGTTCAGGCTGTTGGCGGAACAGCTTCAATTATTGAAGGTTCGGTGATCAATCCATTTGATCCGATCGAGAATGTATTGGTCTTTATCGGCAAAAAAATCAGCAAATTCGAAATTGAATTGGAAATCGGGCAGTTTTTACTTCAGGAAAACTAGCCAGACAGGCAAACTGATCAAAGCCAGCAAAGTACTGGCAACAACTGCCCTCGATGCAAATTCTGTATTCAATTCATACTTTAAACAAAGTGCATAAGCAGTAAGTCCCATCGGCATAGCCGCTTCCATAATCCATGCTTTACTCAACTCAAGGTCGGTAAATGGCTTTAAAATAATCATAAACAAAAATGGCAACACAAATAGGATTATTGTGCTGAAAGCCAGTACAGGCAACCAATCGCGAAGTTTTCCAATGGGCTGTTTTCCCATGAACAGTCCGAGTGAGAAAAGAACTACCGCAGTAACCGAATTGGCAAAAATATCAAGTCCAGATGTCACAATTCCGGGAAGCTGCAGATCATTGGTTGCAAAAAAAAGCCCGATAAAAACTGCGATTAGGAGCGGATTGGTTGTCAAACGTATCAACAATTCACGCACATGTACTTTGTGATCGCCAAAATATTCGACCAGAAAGATGCCCAGCGTAAACATCCAGAAAATGTAAACCGACGAAATCATGGTCGCTTCAGGAAGAATCTGATCGCCAAATGCGCTTCGCAGAACCGGAATTCCCAGATAGGCCACATTTCCATACGAAACAGCCAGGAATAAGGTGCGACGGGTTTTGTTTTTCAGTTTTAAAAGAACGGAAATCGGGAAAATCATCAACATTGAGAATACTATTCGCGCCGAATTCCAAGCGATCAGGTTTCCGTAGATATTCATATTCCATTCTAAACGCGACAAGGCAACCAGGATAAATGCCGGAAACCCAATCCACAGCGCATAATTATTCAGGATTTCGAGCCACCGATTGTCAACCGATTTATTGCGGCTGACGATCATTCCGGTAAAAATGACCAGAAATAGCGGACCGATGGATTGAAAGGCTGAGAAGATCGAATTCATAGAAAATGGTCATTTGTCAATAGGAAATAGTTGGTGGGGAAAGTCAATAGTCAATAGTCATCAGGAAAAGGGAAAAAGGAAACAGAAGTTTTTGTTCCGCGAATATTTCCTTTTTCCTCATTTCTCATTTCTCAATCCTATTTTTATTTAAACGGATCTGTTACAAACGGGCGGACATCGGTGAGCAGCATTCCAGCGGTTTGGGCGGCCTGCATTCCGAGTTCGCCATCTTCGAAAACCTGGCAAAACCGGGGCTCAACATTCATCATTTCGGCGCATTTCAGGAAGGTTTCGGGTTCGGGTTTGTGGCGGACAACATCGTCGGCAGTGACAACAAAATCGAAAAGATGGTCAATTTCGAGTTCTTTCATCTGTAGCATGGCGCTGGCGCGACTTGCTCCAGTTCCAACTGCCATCGGAATTTTCCCATGCGCATCTTTCATCAAATCAATCACGGCATCGTGAGGCTTTATCCGGTTGATATTTCGCCAAAATTCCTGCTGTTTCATAGTTACAATCTCATCAGCCCTAATTTCGAGGTTCTGTTCTTTTTTGATTCGTTCGGCAAAGCTGATTGTCGGCATTCCGGTCATTTCAATGATGATTTTCTCGTCAAACGTACAATTCAGTTTTTCGCATACCGTGTGCCAGCTTGCAATATGCACCGGCAACGAATCGGATAAAGTTCCGTCTAAATCAAAAATCAATGCTTTCGCTTTCGGATGTATTTCAAGTTTCATAAATGTCGAATTTTCAGGCTGCAAAAATAGCAAACTTTTGTGTCGGCTAACGAATTAGTATTTCTTACTTTTGTCACTTTGGAATTCAGATCATGAAATTAAGCCCGAAGAAAATACGAATTGCAGTGACTGGTCCCGAATCGACCGGAAAAACCACCTTGGCCAAACAATTGGCTGAACGATTCAACGGAAAGTATATTCCTGAATTTGCCCGTGAATATGTCGAAAATTTGTCGGAGCACTATACGTATGAAGATGTGGTATTTATCGCAAAAAAGCAGGTGGAACAATATCTTGAAACGAATGAAAGTTCTGAAAAATTCTTTATTTTCGATACCTGGCTGATTATTACCAAAGTTTGGTTCAGTTGGGTTTTTGGGAAAGTCCCTGATTTGATTGACGACCGCATCCTAAATTGTCCGATCGATTTGTTTCTGTTATGCTGCCCCGATTTACCCTGGGAAGCCGATGTAGTTCGCGAAAACGGAGGCGAAAACCGGATAAAATTGTACGAACAATACCAATTGGAACTGAAACATTATAATTTTAACTTTGTTGAAATTAGTGGGACAGGCGACGAACGGTTAAATCAAGCCATTCAAGCCATCCATGATTCCAAAATTTTAATGTAATACTTCATTATTCCTGACAAAATGCAATCAGAAAAAAATATTGAACACAAAATGCGCAGTGCCGTTGAGCAATTGTCCGATCAGAAGTCGTTGAGCCTTGTTTGCCACGAGCACCGGATTGGCGAACCTTTGCCTTCGATCGAAAAATTGGGAAAGATGGTTGGCATTATTCGCGAAATTTTGTTTCCCGGTTATTTTGGAAGTACAAGTCTGCGAACCAACACGACTAAACATTACATTGGTGTGTACATCGACGAATTATTTGAGATTTTATCAGAGCAAATTCTGGCTGGTTTGTGTTTTACCTGTCAGAATCCTGAGATGGTTGATATGCAGGAACGTTCGAAATTTGCGCAGAGTTTGGCTTCTGATTTTGTATCTTTTCTTCCTGAAATCAGGCGGTTGCTGGTAACCGATGTTGAAGCTGCCTATTTGGGCGACCCGGCAGCGAACAGCCAAAGTGAAGTCATCTATTGCTATCCAACCATCCGCGCAATTATCAATCATCGGGTTGGTCATCAGTTGCTTAGTTTGGGAGTTCCGCTCATTCCCCGAATTATTTCTGAAATGGGGCATTCCGAAACCGGTATTGATATCCATCCGGGGGCCCAAATTGGTGAATCATTTACCATCGACCATGGAACAGGTGTGGTCATCGGCTCAACCTGTATCATCGGAAACAATGTGAAGCTCTATCAGGGTGTGACTCTGGGAGCCAAAAGTTTTCCACTCGATAATGAAGGGAATCCGATTAAAGGTATTCCACGCCATCCGATTGTTGAGGATAATGTAATTATTTATGCACAGGCAACCATACTTGGACGGATTCGAATTGGCGCCAATTCGGTAATCGGCGGAAACGTATGGGTAACAAACAGTTTGCCACCAAATACAAAACTGGTTCAGTTTAAAGCCAAAGAGGCCGATTTTAGCGAAGGTGCCGGTATCTGAACTTGAAAAGAAATAAGGAATAAGAAAATGAATAAATGAATATAATTCCTCTTTCCTCTTTCCTTTTTTCCTTTTCCAAATAACTATTGACTATTTACTAATTCAAATAAATGACAAATCAAAAGTATACCGCTACGACAATGGCCGGACTGGAAGAAATTCTGGCTCAGGAATTAATTGAAATTGGTGCTGATGAGGTACAGATTTCGCGACGATCGGTTTATTTCAGTGGCGACCAAAATATGCTCTACAAGGCCAATTATTGTTTACGCACTGCCCTTCGGATTTTGGTTCCGATCGATTCGTACAAGATATTTTCGGCTGACGACTTGTATCAGCGTGGAAAAAATTTCAAATGGGAAGAACTGTTTGGTATCGAACAGACTTTTGCCATTCAGAGTATTGTTTTTTCAGATCTGTTTAATAATTCGATGTTTGCATCGTTAAAACTGAAAGATGCCATTGTGGATCGGTTTCGGTACAAATTTGGCGAACGTCCGAATGTCGATTCCAAAAATCCGGATATTCTCATCAACCTGCACATCAGTAATGAATATTGCACCATTTCGCTCGACAGCAGTGGCGAATCGCTCCACAAACGCGGATACCGGCTCGATCAGAATGAAGCACCGATGAGCGAAGTTTTGGCTGCCGGTTTGCTGCGCTTGTCCGATTGGGACCAGAAGAGTGAGCTGACCGATCCGATGTGCGGTTCAGGAACAATTGCCATTGAGGCTGCGATGCTGGCCAATAGAATTTATCCCGGAAGTGTGCGTAAAAATTTTGCTTTCCGCAACTGGCGGAGTTTTAATCCGGGTGTATTTAAACGGATGGAAGAAGAAGTACAACCGCAAGATATTTCTTTGGTGAAGATTTTTGCCTCTGACATTTTGCGCCGGAACATCGATATTGCCTACAAGAATGCTGAAGCTGCCGGAGTGCTCCCGTTAATTGACTTCAAAATATCTGATTTCAGGGCACTCGAATCGACTTCTGAAAAACCTTTTCTGTTATTCAATCCGCCTTATGGTGAACGATTAACTCCCGATCATACCAACTTTTATTCGATGATAGGTGAGCGCTTGAAACATCATTATTTGAATGCCACGGTTTGGATCATCAGCACCGCACAATGTCTGAAATCTATTGGATTGAGACCTTCGAAGAAAATTACCATACTGAATGGATCACTGGAATGCAGTTTCCGGAAATATGAACTTTATTCAGGATCGAAGAAGCAGATAGAAAAAAGTCAATAGTCATTAGAAAAGGGGAAAGAGGAAAGAGGAAAAAGGAAAAATAACTGCTAATGCAATTCCTCTCTTATCTTTCCTTTTTTCTGGCCCCCAATGACTATTGACTAATGACTTTTTCCTTGCTTTTTTAGGAATTCCAAATCTCCCAGGCCCGAATGGCTTGTAAATGCAGCATTTCCAGTCCATTTTTAGTTTTTGCACCTTGTGCTTTTGCCTTTTTCAGGAATAATGTTTCCTCAGGATTGTACACCAGATCGAAACAAACGTGATCGGCAGAAATAAATTGGTATGGAATGTTTGGACATGCATCCACATTAGGGAAAGTGCCAAGTGGTGTAGCCTGAATGATTATCAAATATTCCATTAAAAGTTCTTCATCGATTTGATTGTACCTGATTTCATTTTCGAAAAGCTGGTCCTCGATTGATGCCGAAACGAATTCAATCTGTAATTTATTCAGGATGTGTTTAATCGCTTTTGATGCGCCTCCAGTTCCCAGAATCAAGGCCTTTTTGTGCTTTTCATTCAGCATCGGACGAAGCGAATTTTCAAAACCATAGATGTCGGTATTGAAGCCTTTTAAATGCCTTTTCCCATTGGAGAAGGTTATTTTCACTGTATTTACAGCACCAATCTGTGCGGCTTCCGGATCAATTTCATCCAGAAACTGCATGATCTGCTGCTTGTATGGAATGGTGCAATTCAATCCGCAGATTTCCTTTCCCTGTTCAAAAATGCCGGGAAATTCGTTGATACTATCCAATTCAAAATTGGTATATTCATGTTCCGAAAGGTTTTCGTCGGCAAACTTTTCAGTAAAGAAATTCCGGGAAAACGAATATCCCAGGCGGTGTCCGATTAATCCGAATGTTTTCATTTTTTTTATTGTTTCAAATTTCAAATTCCAAATTGTGTTTCGGGTTACGGGATACGGTTTTCGGAAAATCTGCAAACTCGCAACCTACAGCTCGCAACGCTTTTCCTGCCAACTGCGACTGACCACTGCTAACTTTCTATGCGAGTTCGCTCAGCTCCAGCCAGCGCATTTCTTTTTCTTCCAATAAATCGGTAATTGCTCCATATCGGTGCGATTTTTCCTGCAACTGGTTGCTGTCTAGCATTCCAGAATTCAGTTCATCATTGATCTGTCCTTTTTCATTTTCCAATGATTCGATGACTTTTTCCAGTTGTTCCAATTCCTTTTTCTCGTTGAAAGTCAGCTTCCGTTCCTTTTCCTTTACCGGTTTTGTTGTTGCCTTTATTTCCGGCTTAATTTCCTTTTTCCTTATTTCTTCATCCTCCAATTGTTTGTTTCGCCAGATGGTATAGCTTCCGGGGAAATCCTTTATGCTTCCGGCACCATCGAAAACAAACAGGTGATCGACAATTTTGTCCATGAAATACCGGTCGTGCGAAACAATGATGACACAACCCTGAAAAACCCGCAGATATTCTTCCAGAACGGCCAGCGTCATGATGTCGAGGTCGTTCGTTGGCTCATCCAGAATCAGGAAATTCGGGTTTGTCATCAGGATGGTACACAGATAAAGCCGTCGTTTTTCGCCTCCTGAAAGCCTTTCGATAAAAGAGTATTGAGTATCCGGAGGGAATAGAAAGGTGGTCAGCATTTGCGAAGCAGTGAGTTTTCGACCGTCTTCGAAATTTATGACTTCGGCAATTTTATTTACCGCATCAATCACTTTATCGCCCGGATTAAATTCGATACCGGTTTGCTGATAATAGCCGAAACGAATAGTTTGCCCGATTTCAACCGTTCCTGAATCTGCTGGAATATTTCCGGTTACGATATTCAGGAAAGTGGATTTCCCGGTACCGTTTTTGCCTACGATTCCAACCTTTTCGAAACGCTGAAATTTGTAACTAAAATCTTTGATGAGGCACAGATCGTCGTAGCTTTTGCTGATGTGTTCCAGATCGAGAATTTTATTTCCAATCCGCGACGAATTCATGCTCAGTTCAATGTTGTTTTCGTTGAGGTTCTGTCCTGCCTTTACAATCAGGTCGTCCACGCGTTCCATGCGGTATTTCGATTTGTGTCCGCGTGCTTGCGGCATTCTGCGCGACCATTCCAACTCGGTTCGAAGCAGGTTTTTGGCTTTCTCAACGCTCGTTGCCGTCGATTCCATCCGTTCCTGACGTTTTTCGAGAAAGTATGTATAGTTTCCGCGATGGCGGTAAATAGTATTGCCCTCCATTTCCAGAATTTCGTTGCACACCCGATCCAGAAAATAGCGGTCGTGGGTCACCATAAACAGCGTAATCTTTGTTTTTTCGAGGTAATTTTCCAACCATTCAATCATTTCCAGATCGAGGTGGTTGGTTGGCTCGTCGAGCATGAGCAAATCGGGTTCGTTTATCAGCACATTGGCCATGGCAACCCGCTTTTTCTGTCCTCCTGAAAGCTCCGAAATTCGTTGGTCGTAATTGTAGATTTTTAACTGAGTCAGAATTTGTTTGACTTTCACCTCGTAATCCCAGGCATGATGGCTTTCCATCAGTTCGGTATATTTGGTAATGTCTTCCTTTCGGTTGTGGAGAATGGCATCTTCAAAATTCCGGATCGTTTCAACCATTTCGTCGCCCGATTGAAAAACCGCTTCAAAAACAGTTTGATTGTCGTCCAGATCGGGGATTTGTTTCAGATAGCCAATCTTAATATCTCCGGTTTTAGTTATTTGTCCAAACTCAGGCGTATCATTTCCGGACAGAATCTCCATCAGCGTGGTTTTTCCAACGCCATTTCGGGCAATGAGGGCAACTTTTTGATGTTCGAATATGGTGAATGAAATATTTTCGAAGAGCAACTGATCCCCAAAACGCTTCGATAAATTTTCAGCCTGTAAAAACGGAGTCATAAATTTTTTCTGCAAAAATAACATTTTCAGGCTAAGAAAATGGCTAAGTTTGGAACCTTGTAAATCAGGATTAAAATGGAAAAGAAAGAATTGTTTGAGCGGGTAATTGCCTATTTTCAGAAGGAAATGCCCATTGCCGAAACCGAGCTTGAATATAAAAACCCTTACGAATTGCTTGTTGCGGTGATTTTGTCGGCTCAGTGTACCGATAAGCGTGTCAATCTGATTACTCCTGATTTATTGAAACGGTTTCCAACTCCTGAGAAGATGGCTGAAGTTGAGTCAGACGAAGTTTTTGATTATATCCGTTCGTGCTCATACCCCAATAACAAAGCCAAACATTTGGTTGGAATGGCCCGGATGCTGGTCAATGATTTTGGTGGACAGGTTCCGGACGATATCGAAGAAATGCAGAAATTGCCCGGTGTGGGGCGGAAGACAGCCAATGTTATTGCTTCAGTAGTCTTCAATAAACCGGCCATGGCGGTTGATACACATGTTTTCAGGGTGGCAGCACGAATTGGTTTGAGTACGAATTCGAAAACTCCACTGGAAACCGAGCGCCAACTGGTCGAATATTTTCCTGAAGAACTGCTTCCTTTGGCTCATCACTGGTTAATTCTACATGGACGGTATACTTGTGTGGCCCGGTCGCCCAAATGCGTAAAGTGCGGTTTGACTGATGTGTGCAGTTTCTATGGTGCGAAAACTGAATGATTGTTAATTAGTTTTATTCAACCCTGATTGACTTCAATATTAATTGTTTATCTCTTGATGAAAATTAGTTTTGTTAATTTTTTTGATTTTTTGACAAACTTTGTACATTTGCGGCAATTAAAACTAAATTAAAATTGACGTTATGGCTTACAAAATTTCAGAAGAATGTATTGCTTGTGGTACATGTATCGATGAATGTCCTGTAGAAGCGATTTCTGATGGGGATATCTATAAGATTGATGCTGATTTATGTACCGATTGCGGTTCGTGTGCCGAAGTTTGTCCGGTTGATGCAATTTCGGTTGCTGAGTAATTTCCGGTCGACATAAAGCTATAAAGAAGCTGATCTATAAAGGTCAGCTTCTTTTTTTAGCTCATCCTGCAACTTTATGGTCTGGTTTTTGTCAATCGGGTAATAGTAAGACATGAAATCATGAAAACATACTTTACTTTTATTTTAATTTGGATGGTAGCGTTGGGCAGTTTTGCTCAGTCAGTCCCTTCTTTCGAACAAAAAAGCGGATCTTCATTTGTTGGAGTCACTCCTGAAAATCAATCATTCTCCATTACCCGGATGTATCCCAATCCAGTGAAGGATTTTGTTATTATTGAGTTTTACTCACCTGACGCGAGTACAGTTCAGGCAAGTTTGATTAATATTTTGGGAACTGAAGTAAAAAAATGGGAATCCAGTCCGATATCCAAAGGAGAACAAAAATTAAAACTTGACCTGTCGTTCTTAAAGACAGGCGTATACTTTCTAAAGATTTCCAGTTCTGGTAGGGTAGTAACGCAGGTGATGAAAAAGAACTAGAAATTGAAAAGAGGAGCGATAAACTCCTCTTTTTTTTGTGCTCAATCAACAGGAACTTCCCTCGAGGCCGCTATCACTCAAACGTTGGGGAGTCGTGCTATAACAAATTAGTTTTTTCAATGAAATTAATTTTTCAATTCAAAAATTTATCAAGCCCCACTTTGCAAAACTCATTAGGTGCAGAATCCGAAAAATTACATGCTACAAAAATTGCAAACATACCGGTGATTCGTTGGGCACTTTTACACCGGTAAACTTGAGTGTTCCTGCAAATTCGTCAATCCTGAAAACAGTAATATCGTTGCTCTTCTGATTGGCTACCAACAAAAACTGTCCACTTGGATCGAGCGAAAAATTGCGTGGCCAGTTTCCCTCTACCGAAACGGTCTGAATCATTTCCAGTTTCCCGCTCACCTGATCGCGTTTGAAAACCGCAATGCTGTTGTGTCCGCGATTCGATCCGTAAACAAAACGTCCGTCGGCCGAGACATGAACATCGGCACACCAACTTTCTCCTTTAAATTCTTTTGGCAATGTTTTAATCGTTTGTACAGTTTTCCAAACATTTCCATACCGCATTAAAACGGTGATGGTCGAGTTTAACTCGTTGATTAAATAGATATAACTTCCATCAGGAGAAAAGTCGAAATGACGGGGACCCGAACCGGGAGGAAGTTTTACGAATGGCTGCGATCCCGGCGAAAATGGAACATCTCCAACAACAGCATTGTAAATCATAAATTCATCGGTTCCAAGATCGGCAGCATACAAAAATTTCCCAATCGGATCGAATTTTGCTGAATGTGCGTGTGGCTCAGTTTGCCGTTCCGGGAATGGTCCACTACCTGAATGTTGAATCCGCTGTACCATTTCTGAAAGACTTCCGTCAGGCAAAACATTGAAGAATGACAAGTTTCCTCCGGAATAATTTGAGGCAACAAGCTTTTTGCCATCGGGCGATACTGCAACATGGCAAGTATTTGGGCCATTGGTTAATACATGATTCAATAAAGTCAATTTGCCGCTGATATCAATTCCAAAGGATGAAACTCCGCCGCTATGATTTTTCTCCGGAATGTCAACTTCGCTAACCGCATACAAGTATTTCTTGTCGGGTGAAATGGTCAGAAAGGATGGATTATTCGCAAGTACAGGCATCTTCAAGTCTTTCAGTTTTCCTGTCCGATCGTTGAACGAGTATACAAAAATACCATTGGCAACTCCTTCGGTGTAAGTACCAACATAGATAATACGCTTCTTAGCTTCAGCACTCTGAGCGCCTAACAACAGGCACAAAAGAAATAACATTGACAATTTCATCATTTATATATTTTTAGCTTATGATCTAACTATTTTCAATTTTGCTTGTTAAAGAATATGGAAATCAAAATTATAAATTAATTGTCATGAAACGAAGAATCTTTTATTTGAGTATCCTTTTAGCAATGAGTACAGTGTCCTATTCTCAATCTTTAACCAAAGTATGGACCACAACAGATGGATTAAAAACTCCGGAATCGGCACTCTATGACGATGCTACGAAAAGCATTTACGTGACAAACATTGATGGCAATCATTCAGAAAAAGATGGAAACGGATTTGTTTCGGTTCTGAATAACGATGGGAAAATGAAAAATCTGCGATGGGTTACCGGACTAAATGCCCCCAAAGGACAGGCCATTTCGAACGGAAATTTATATGTCGCTGATATTGATGAGTTGGTTGTAATCAGCATCAAAGAAGCTAAAATCACCAATCGTTACAAGGTGGAGAACGCCAAGTTTCTGAACGATGTAACTTCAAGCGACGACGGAACTGTTTACGTTTCGGATATGAACGACCATAAAATTTATGCTTTGGCTGACGGAAAATTGAGCCTTTGGCTCGACGATAGCCAACTTGAAAACGTGAACGGTTTATGGGCTGAAAAAGGCCAACTTTACACCGGGAATGCAAAGATTCTCCAGATTGATATCAAAACAAAATCGATTAAAACGATGGTTGAAGACTGTGGAGGAATTGACGGACTGGAAAAACTAAATGACGGCAATTTCATTTATTCGAACTGGCTGGGTCGTATTTTCATTACCAAAGGAACTGTATCAGTCAAATTGCTTGATACGGTTGATAAGCAAAATACAGCGGACATTGATTTTGTACCTGGTAAAAACCTGGTTTTAGTTCCAACATTTTCAGGAAACAGTATTGAAGCGTACACATTAAAATAAAACAAGTATGGAAAAACCTACAATTGCAGCAAAATTCCCAGTGTTGGTTACACTTGAACCAGGGCCATTCGCTTGGTGTGCCTGTGGAAAAAGTTCCAATCAGCCATTTTGTGATGGATCGCACTTGGGGACAAAATTTACTCCGGTACTCTTTAAGGTAGCTGAAAAACGTGAAGTCTGGCTTTGTCAGTGCAAACAAACCAAGAATCAGCCTTATTGCGATGGGACTCACAAAACGCTTTAGTTAATTCGATTTCAGAAATGAACCTTCAAAAAGATTCGATCACAAAAGAGATCGGATCTTTTTTTTAGACGATTTCCTTTTTCAGCAACTGATATTCATGTTCGAAGTTTGGGGTAAAAATTCCTTGCCCGATGTTGGATTCAATTTGCTTTGGAGTCCAGAATCGTCCTTCTTCAACCTCATCAGAATGCAGGTGAATCGATTTAAAATCGTGACTAACAAAAGCATAAACCAACTCTGCTTCAATCTCGGTTTCCCATCGGTAGGTTTTTACAAGCCGGGCAGAGAAATTCTGGAGACCAATTTCTTCCCAGGCTTCACGTTTCAAAGCAGTTTCAAGCGTCTCCCCAGCCGAAATATGTCCGCCTACTGCGGTATCCCATTTCCCCGGTTGAACCAGTTTATTCAACGGTCGCTTCTGCAAATAAATGTGTTTTTGATTGTTTAATACGTGAAGATGGACAACCGGATGCAATAATTTCTCACCCCGGTGGCAAGCCGAACGGGGAGCTTTTCCGATAATTCCGCCTTGCTCGTCGACCAAAGGTAACCATTCTTCATCATCAGGGATCGCAGTTTTTTTTCGAAGTTTTAGTTTCTGTTTGATGAATTCGTATCCGAAAACCAGGCCAAATAAAATATAAAACAATCCGCCGCTAATAAATGCCCAGGCTTTGTTCGACAAATAAAAAGCCGAATAAAAAACCAATATCGTATGAATCATAAAAACGAAAAACATCAGTTGCATTGTATTTCGAAACTGGGTCATTTGTTCCTGGTTCAGTTCTACATCTTTCATGTACCGCTGAGTCATCAGTCCTATAATATTCAGTTTCGAGAACGCAGAAACAGCCAGTACAGCGCATAGTATAAGCTCAACCAATCCGGGTTTCAGTTTAAAAAAAATATCATTATCGAGGACAATCGAAACCGAACCGAGCACTAAAAGTAAACCGGTATCGAAAAGGACAAACCGGTCAAAACGCTTTTCCATCATCCATATCCAGACCATTTCGGCAACTCCGATGGCAAGGGCAGCGATCAAACCGGCACGAGTTCCCCAAATTTCGTCGATTGCAATAAATACGAATAAGGGAATAAAACCGGGCAAAAGTTTTTTAAGGATTTCAGATTTGCTCATTTGAAAGCGAAAGTAAAAAGGAAATAAGTTAAAGGAAAATTTACGAAGAAACAAAGCCAACGGATAAATAATACCAAATGCAATTTCAAATCAGTCCAAAGCTATTGTGGTATAATGCCGGTGAATAGAAATGATAAGGTCAATCGAGTGAGCGAAATTGGACTGCTATATTTCTTCAATCGGGATAAAAATCCCGCAGAAAACCTTTTGATTTATGCAGGAAAATGATATTTAATGAATACTCTTTATTGCTGTTGCTGCTCCTTTTGCTCCTCAGGAGAATATGCTTTCGCTGCATAAACTTTAACCAATAAGGTTGAAAAGCGAGGTATTCCAATCTTAGATTTATAATCAAGCGCTTTAAAAGCGTATTCTGAAGGAATAACCATAAAGGCAGATCCGCCAATCCGCATCTTTTTCATGCCTTTATGCAATCCGGCAATTTGTTGAACGTAACTCTCATTCACGGCATCATTGCTTACATCCACATAAAAATTGCTTTGTTCGTATTTATGTCCATATTCATCCTCGTTGGTAAAAACTACTGTACCGTCGATTAATGTAATCCGATAATCCATTTTGACCAAATATCCCGATTTAATAGAATCGCCTGTTCCTACAATACTATCCTTGTAATATATTCCTGAAATATCTTTGTATTCAGATAAATTACGACTTTTGATGTAACTATTCAAGGTCACAACCTCTTGTTCTTGCAAAGCAGTAAGGGAATCTGGTTTACACGTAGTGAAAATTCCGGAGATTACAACAACTAACCCAAGAATTTGCAAATATTGTTTCATAAATTTTTTTTTGCGAAAGTACTAAATATAATGAACTACTACTTAATGGAAACAACTTCAATAACAAAAATTAACGGTGTATTTGGCGGAATTGTTGAATTTCCTTTTGTCCCATAACCTTTGAATGACGGAATCAGGAATACAGCACTTCCACCTTTGCTCAATACCTCTATACCTTCTTCCCAACCCTGAATCAAGGTTTTACTTGCATCGGTGGGAGCTTTATGCAAATAAGTCATTGTTCCGGTTTCATTGTGCCAGGACGAGGCGTCGAAAATCGTTCCATCCAAAAACATTCCCGTATATTTCACAATCACAACATCTTCGGCCTTAACCGTTGGGCCACTGCCAACTTTATCACGAATATAAAAGATTCCGGAAGAGGTGGTATCAATGTTCTTATTTTTGGCGACCATATCATCCAACCATTCCCTGATTTGAGCAATTTCCTGTTCCGTAGTATAATACGTTTTATTACTACTATCATCTTTCATACAGCCGGAAACAAACACAACTAAAAACAGGCTGAACGTTGCAATTTTAAAAAAGGTATTCAAATTCTTCATGATTTACTATTAACAGATTGTTTAATTCGATCTTCAAATTCGGGCAGCAATTTCTCGAATTGTGCCACCGCTTCGGATAAAGACGCATAAAGTTCCCCACCGGCTGCGTTGCGGTGGCCTCCTCCATTAAAATATTTTTCAGAAACCACATTAACAGCGAATTCGCCTTTCGACCGGAATGAAGCTTTAATGTATTTGCTCTTTTCAGTAAACAAAACACTAAAAACAACTCCTTTGATTGATAATGGCAAATTAACAAAACCTTCGTTGTCACCGGTTTTAAAGTTGAAAGCTTTCTGGTCATCCAGTGTAATATACATACATGCAGCATGATATTCAGGATAGACGGTCATACGGTTGCTCAGACAAAATCCCATTAATTTCATTCGGTCGGCGGAATAATTATCGTATACTTTTGAATGGATATCCTGCTGATCAATTCCCATGCGGGTAAGCTGGGCAACAACTTCAAAGGTATTCGGATTCGACACACTAAAATCGAATGAGCCTGTATCGGTCATAATTCCTGTAAAGAAAGAGGTTGCCGCATTACGATCGACATATTTGGCAAAACCGGTTGATTGAAGTACCGTGAAAATTAATTCGGCAGTTGAACTAAAGGTAATATCCGAAATCGTCAGATCTGTGAAATTTCCGGGATACGGATGATGATCGACCAGCATTGTTTTACCTGCATAACTTTCAACCAGTGGTTTCATATCTCCTAGACGCGAAAGCTGATTAAAATCCATCAATATTAACAGGTCAGAATCTTCGAGTGCCCGTGCCGATTGTTTTGGATGATGACTGAAATTAATCACCTCGTCATGACCATCCATCCAATGGTAAAATTCGGGATATTTAGTCGGACTAACAACCTTAACTTTGCACCCCGCATTCTGCAAGACCCTCCATAAACCAAGAACTGAGCCCATCGCGTCGCCATCGGGATTGGTATGAGGCACTAAAACAATGGACTTTGAACTGTTTTTTACCAGATCCTCGAATTTTTTAATAATCTCTATATCAATTCTTTCCAATTACTCAATTTTAATATAAAGTACAAAGATAAAAATAAAGCGATGGTCGTAAACAGTTAAACGATTTTTAACTAACTTGTGTTCATCTGAGAATCATTTCATAAAACAACTATATGTCAGGCAACCAAACATTTACAATGATCAAACCGATTGCAGTGAAGAAAAACAATATCGGACCAATTCTACACATGATCAATGAGGCTGGATTTACCATAAAAGCTATGAAATTCACGCACTTAACCAAGCAACAGTCCATGGAATTTTATGGAGTTCATGCCGAAAAATCTTTCTTTGAAGATTTAACATCTTTTATGAGTTCAGGACCAATTGTCGCGGCAATTCTGGAAAAAGAGAATGCGGTTGAAGATTATCGCAATTTAATTGGTGCAACTGACCCGGCAAAAGCCGCGGAAGGTACTATCCGGAAACTTTTTGCTGAATCAATGTCGCACAACGCTGTCCATGGATCGGACAGCGATGAAAACGCTGTTATTGAGGGAGATTTCTTCTTCTCGAAGATGGAGCGGTACTGACTGTTTTCTATCTGAATATTATCGTTTTAATCAGCTCTTCACCTGCAACTTCGTTCAGTCGCACACGAATTTCTTCTTTCATCATCAGCAATTCGTTGCGAACGATGGGCGATGTTGTTTCTACAAATAAGGTGCTGTTTTGGATATACAAATTCGCGGTATACCTGGTGACCATTTTACCCATGACCGATTCCCAGGATTTGATCAGATCCATTTCGCTGAGCTTTCGATCCAACTTATTTTCATGAACGTAATTTTTCAGCACATCGCTCAAACTCTGGGTATTACTTTTTCTCATTTTTTTCTATTTCCTTTTCCCTATTTCCTTAAATAACAGCACCATCACTTATGGTAAAAATACTTGATTCGGTTTCCAGACTTGAAATCATCTGGTCGAGATGTTCGCGGTTGGTATCGGTGATGAAAATTTGTCCAAAATGATCGTCGGCCACCAATTTTACGATCTGTTCCACCCGGTTTTTATCCAACTTATCAAAAATATCATCGAGCAGTAAAATTGGAGTCAGTCCCGAAATTTTTTTCATAAAATCGAATTGGGCCAGTTTGAGTGCTACCAAATAGGTTTTTTTCTGACCTTGTGATCCAAATTTCCGGATAGGATAACCAGCCAGATCAAAATCAAAATCATCTTTATGAATGCCCGAAGTTGTATACTGCAGCATTCGGTCCTTCCCTACCGATAATTTTAACAAGTTGTCAAATTCGTTCAATGTCAGTTCCGACTGAAGTTTCAATCCCACGGTTTCCTTTCCTCCCGAAATCAGTTCATAGTATTTCTGAAAGACTGGTTGAAGCTTTTCCACAAAACTTGTGCGGCTGGCATGTATCTGCTTTCCGTATTTAATCAGTTGATCGTCCCAAACTTCGAGCGACTCCGATTGAAATGTATTGCGTCCGGCAAACTGTTTCAGCAGGTTGTTACGTTGCTGAAGTGCGCGATTATAACGAATCAGATTTTCGAGATAAACCGAATCGTATTGCGAAATGACCGAATCAACAAATCTTCGCCGGTCTTCGCTTCCCCCCGAAATCAGGTTTGTATCCGAAGGAGTCACAATAATTAATGGAATCAACCCAATGTGCTCCGACAGCTTCTTGTATTCTTTTTGGTTTCTTTTGAATATTTTTTTCTGATTTCGCTTTAGTCCGCAATAAATGGTTTCATCCGAATCGAGTCGGGTATATTTACCCTGAACCATAAAAAACTCCTGATCGAAACGGATATTCTGAGCATCAATCGAGTTCAGGAAGCTTTTGCAAAATGAAAGGTAATAAATAGCGTCCATCAGGTTGGTTTTACCTGCACCATTATTACCGATGAAACAATTTAAGCCTTCAGAAAACTTAAATTCAGCATGTTCAAAGTTTTTAAAATTTACAAGCGATAAATCCTGTATGTACATGTTCGAAACCGTTTAATAAAAGCAAAACTACAAATTTCTGTCTCCGAAATGCCATAAAAAGTTCGTTGTTCAGGATAAATCGATCAATGTGTTGATTAATATTCATTTTTATATCGGGAATGTGCCGTTTATTTTTGAAAATAATATATTTTTGCCTCTCGATTTTCGAATTATACTTTACAAGATGACAAAAGACAAAAACAAACCATTGGTAGATAACTTAACCGAAGTAGAAAGCGCACTCACCAAAACTGAGCAATTTCTTGAAACCAATCAAAAACTGATTGGTATTGTAATCGGAGCAATCGTAGTTGTAGCAGTTGGTTATCTGGGACTTAACAAGTTTTACCTTGAACCACGATCAATAAATGCTCAGGAGCAAATGTTTATGGCTCAAAACTATTTCGAAAAAGATTCATTTAATCTGGCTTTGAATGGTGATGGCAATAATCCTGGTTTTCTGGATATTATCGACGACTATGGTTCAACGGAGGCTGGAAATTTAGCCAACTATTATGCAGGAGTATCTTATTTGCAAATGGGTCAGTTCGACAATGCGCTGGAGTATCTTGGAAAATTTGATACCGAAGATTTGTTGCTTGGTCCAGTGTCTGTTGGAGCTCAGGGTGATGCTCAACTCGAACTGGGAAAAACAGAAAAGGCACTCGATTTATATACCGAAGCCTATAAAATGAATGATAATGAGCTTACTGCTCCAATCTACATGTTAAAAGCAGGCGAATTGCTCGAAAGTACAAACAAACAGGCTGAGGCCGTAAAAATTTACGAAACAATCAAGCAAAAATATCCTGAAACCAACGAAGGACGAAGCATTGAAAAATACATTGCTCGTGCAAAAGCAAAAATGAACAGCTAGAAATTAGCTTAAAAAATATTGAATTAAATCCCCTCATTGCAGGGGATTTTTTATTTTTGATCAATTAATAAATTCAACCAATGGCTACAAAAAATTTATCAGAATACGATTTGACCTCTGTTGCATCGGCTGCCGAAATGAAGTTCGGAATCGTGGTTGCCGAATGGAATTACGAGATAACTGGCGCTTTAGCTCAGGGTGCAGTTGATACTTTAAAACTTCATGGAGCAAAAGACGAAAACATAATTCTGAAACATGTACCCGGAAGCTTTGAGCTGACCTTGGGAGCGCAGTATATGGCCGAATACGGTGGCGTTGATGCTGTAATCATACTTGGGTGTGTAATTCAGGGAGAAACCCGACATTTCGACTTTATATGTCACGGAGTAACTCAAGGTATTACCAGTCTTAACCTGAAATACAACATGCCCTTCATTTTTGGATTGCTCACCACTGATAACCAACAACAGGCTCTTGACCGTGCTGGAGGTAGACTTGGAAACAAAGGTGATGAAGCTGCGGTAACTGCTATCAAAATGCTTGCATTAAAGAACGATCTGATGAAATAAAAAAGGGGGCTAAAAGCCCCCTTTTCATTACATCTAAAGTAATTATTGTCCCTGTCCACTTGGTTGGGACCCCCAATTTCCACCCTGACGATTTTTCATTGCTTCTGCATTCTTTTTCTGCATTTCATCAAAAAGTTTGATCTGATCGGCACTAAGCAGTGCCTTAATTTCCTTATTCTTCTCATCGTTTACTTTTCGCATCTGTTCACGAAATGTTTTACGCTCTTCATCAGAAGCATCACGCATCTTGCCCCACGATCCGGTATTTTTATCCATGTACTTTTTATTGATTACGCTGACCTTTGCTTCCTGATCCTTGTTTAATTTAAGCTCATCAACCAACCGCTGATTTTGACGTTTGAGCATTTCTTCTGGATTCATTTGCTGACGTCCTCCCGGACCTCTCTGGCCACCTTTTCCTGCCTCTTTTGAAGGCCTTTCACCTCCACCTCGCTCAGGTTCCTGAGCAAAATTATATCCAACAGCAAATAAGATAATTAGTAATAAAGTGCTTAATTT
>JBBQMW010000033.1:0-28472 GCA_038329265.1 Bacteroidales bacterium
AATCAATAGGAAAGAAGTGATCAGAAAAAACAGGAAAATAAAGTATACCAGTCTGGTTTTCAGGCTGCATTTAATCACAGTACCCGAATTAATTTGATTTGATGTTTTCGCAATCATAAAAAATGGTTATTAGTTGGTTTAAAGCACGATATTAGTTCTATTTATTCTATTCCATAGCTACCAGAGGATATGTTGTACGAACTTTTTTTCGTTTTAAAACAGATGCAAACATGTTGAGCTTTTGAATTTCTTTTTTTTGACGTCACCTAAATCGCATCACAATTGAATTGATACTTTCTGAACCTTCTACAACAGCGTATTTCGATTGATTGACCTGATCGGTGACAACAGAAACACTTTTTCCGTTAATTGTGGTAGTTGCACCTTTGGTTTTCTCCGGAAATGGAATCCGCAGCGTAAACCGTTCGAATTTGCCGCTTGTTTTAATTTCGACCTGATTATTTTTTGGAATGAATTTATACTCATAACTCACTTGATTTCCGTCGCTGCCATAGCCGACATTCACACTTGTTTTTTCGACCCCGGCAAAATACCAGCGAGGCGAAATCTCCACTTCCTGAAACAAAATGCTTTTATCGACCACTCCAGCCAAACCTTCAACGAGGGCACTCACAAAAGCCGCTTCACCCCATTGGTCAGGAATTGCCTCTGCCTGTGCAGTTCCATCGCCATTTACACAACCGGGCAACCGGCGTTTGTTTTTACTTAAAATCAGTTCAGCAATTTTCAGTTGTTCAACTGCGTAAGCTTCAAAGCCATTCTGAAAAGCGGCTTTACAAAGTTCGCCGCCAACCAAAGGCAGAACCGCACCATTCATGTATTCGCCCACTGCATAATTTCCGAAATGTGGTGCGATGAACGGGTAAATCCCAAACCAGGGAGCTACCGATTCGCTTTTGGTTTTTTCGCCGATTTCCTGATATGTTTCAATGATGGAAGCAGCCATTTCCGTAGTTGTTGAACCCCGGTTCATCGAATAGGTGTTCGACAATCCGATGGAATTGATCGGGTCGGTTTTGATCTGAGACGGAACCGGTTCTTCAGGAACAAAATGCGAATAGAATTTACCGTTCCAGCAAATGGGATTCAGGCGTTGAAGGAATAAGTCACCCTGTAAACTCCATTCTTTTGCAGATTCAGGTTGGCCAACTGCTTCAAACAATTTGGTCAATTGTTTGCTCGCCTGAAACATACCACTGTTATCGCCGTGCATGATTCCCTTAGGTGTTTCAGGAGTGTTTCCGATGTGGTAAAGCAGCCGGTCAACACCTTTCAGCGAATCGGGTTGCGATGTAAAATCCCAGGTATCGATGGAATAGGGCCGTTTCACCAGTAGATTTTTCGATGACCATCGCAGCGGATCGGTCATCTCGTATTTCATCCCCTTGACCAAAGTTGGTAACCATTGTTTCAGGAAAGCCAGATCGCCGTTAGTTTGCCAATTGGTGTAAACACCTTCGACCAGCAAATATTCCAGATCGGCCTCAATGGGCATCCTGAAGAAAAAAACCTGATTTTCGACATCCACAAAATAAAATTCTTTGTCGAAACAATTGGTAAAATACAACTGTCCCACATTTTTATCCTTGTACGATTCCCAATAATCGAAATACATTCCTTTCGGAGTTTGTCGCCCCATAAAGAAATCGAGGTAACTGCTCATGTCTTTCTCCCAGTATTTGTAGGCTTTCATGGTGTGAATGTGGTCGCGCACCCATTCCACAAACATCAACCGTTCTTTTCCGTCGAGGGTTACTTTTTTGATCCTTCCTTTTTCGCTGAGGCTCTTTTTTAGGTCATTCAAAATGGTTCCGTACACTCCTGAACCTTCTCCAAATGTGGTTTGGGCTTTTACTGAAAAGGAAAAAGAAAAGAGAAAAAGGAAAATAAGGAGGAGATGAATCGTTTTCATTGGATTTAGTTTAGTTTTTAAATTTAGTGAAAAGCGATGACAGATTTAATCTGCCACCGCTTTCTTTCAATACAATGGTTTAGGTTACCACCCTGATAGTTTATAAATTACATTAATTCCGGCAGGTTTATACTGACAGAAGTCTTTTTAGTCCACTACAAATCGCGAGATCAGGGTTTCTTTATCTCCTTTTACAACGATCAGATATATTCCGCTTTTCAGGCTACTAATGTCCATTCGAAGGAAGTCTGACTGAAGTTTATGCTGAGAAAGAGTTTGTCCCATCATATTTACAATTTCTGCAATTTGGTATGACCGATCAGGTACAATTACATTGATATGGCCGCTGGCAGGATTTGGATAAATTTTTAACCCGCTTTGGTTCAAGTCTTTTGCTGATGTTGTGCTTAATACCTGAATATTGCAATTTACTGATGATTTATTATTCACAATTCCATCGTCAGCAACTTCCACTTTAATGGAAGCATTGCCCGATTGACTATTTACCGGAGTAAAATACAATTTGGCTGTATTTTCCGGAGAATTGTATTCCACACGAACATTGCTGATGCTGCTTCCACCGGTAAGAATTGATGGCGTCACAAGGAGCGTTTGGTCGCCTTCACCTCCGTCAGTGATACCTGTTAGCGTAATCATTTGTTCACCGATGTTATTTTTAATCACCCGATCGCCAACCGGATTGATGGTAGGAGCTGCATTGGGTAACTGTGCCACAAACGTAGTGATGCTCTGCGGAGGCAGCAGGAATGCTGCATCTTTTGAGGCTGGAACATCAGCCTTTTTGAAATTTTGCAAGTGGTAGGTCTGGTACACCTCGAAACTTGCCGGAATATCGTTACCCGAAAGTTTTATGCTGACAGGCGAAGTTCCTTTATTAATTACAACAGTTGCCAGATTTTTATTGTATTTGTCGGTGTTTACGAACGAAGTAACCAGCAAGCCGTCATTAGAAGAAGTAGCCGAAACCCGAACGGCTCCCGGTTTTACAAATTTCGCAAATTGCGATTCGGCATACGCCAGTTGATTGCTCTCGCCCTGGATGGTATAGTGATTGGTATAGCCCCATTGTGTCCAAAGACTGATGTTCCCGCAGCTAAACGCAGTACTCATTGCGCCAATGTTGCCCATTATATCCGTCCATGTTGCCGATGGAATTTCGGTTTCAGTCATCCATAATTCTTTGGGATGTGGAGCCTTTTCAACTGCTTTCAAATATCCTTTCCATTGCGCACAGTCGGCAGTGAAAGCAGTTATACCATCTCCTGCATAGCCATGAACGGCCTGTATGTCGCTGTATTTCCATGCCTCATGATCATTCTGAACTTCAGCCAGATATCCGGACCAGGGATACAATGGAATTCCCAAAACCTGCTCGGCCATGTACAAGCGGCATTGGATACCTTCCTGCTCAAACCGTTTACCCACGATGTTGATCAGTTTCACAAACAATTCAGGACTTAGAATTGCCGAAGGATAAGGTTCGCAAAATGCGGGTTCGTTCTGTAGTCCGATGCCGTTGATATCGACATTAGCCATTTCCTTGAACGATTTAACGATAGCAACCACATATTCGGCATATTCCTCGTACATGATGGTATCAACACGGTTGTCGGTTTCTTCCCAGGTCAGCGCATTGGCCATGAAATAATCTTCCGAAGCATTCTCTTTCATCCATGCCGGAACACTCCAAATGGTCAGCAAAAATTGTTCAACTCCTTTTGCTTTCAACTGTTTCACAAATTCCCAGTCGAATGCATCGTAATTTAAGGCACTCCGGTCTAAAACATAAGGGTCGTTGTTATCGTTGATTGGTTCAATCTGATTGCCAATCACGCCGAAACGTGCAGCGGTGGCGCCCAAATCTTCGGTGTATTGTTTCAGATAAGACTTCATGCCTGCATCTACAAAAGTCCCCATTCCGCGAATGGTTTGGAAACGGGAATTCAAATCGATGGAAATGGCTGAGGCATTGGCGGCATCAACTTTCTGCGCATTTATGGTCAATGTTTTCACCACATCGGCAGAACCTTCGGCTGAGACTTTAACGGTAATCGTCGAAATTCCAACTTTCCCGGTCAATGTATAATTTAAGGTGGCCTTGCCTCCTATAATTGCTGAAATTACCGGGTTATCAAGCACATCAGGATTGCTGCTTGTTGCAGTAATTGTTGCAATAGCTTCACTGCCACTGCCAATGTTTGTCAAATTAATGCTCGCCTCTCCGGAATTGGCGAATACCGATACATTCGGAATATCAGCAATAGTACACTGATTGATTTGAGTGAAATCTCCATCAGCTTTATCCCCGATGCGAATGTCTTTGAACCATACATTTCCGGCCCAGGCAGTAAATGGCCAGTTCCAGTTTGGATGGTAGTTAAATAAAACGGAATCGATTTTATCGGCAGCGATCGCATTTCCTTTATCGTCTTTCATCTTTCCGGTAAAGTCATAGATCACTTTGGTCCAGGTATTGGCCGGAATGATTTTTTCTTCCGTCGGGCTCATGTTGTTTCTATTGTGTTTGTAATCCCACAGGTACAAATGAAACTGTATAGCCTGATCAGATTTCACCCACATGCTGATGTGAGGTTTTGCACTCAAATCCAGTTTTTGCTGATCAAATCCGTACCACAAACCAGTCCAGGTACTTTTCGAAGTACAGGCAATCTTGATAACATCATCCGCACCATCTTTTTCATAGGCAATGGTTTGTGCAACCTGATCACCTTCAACATGCCAAAGCTTCTTCGCACGGTCGCCCGAATAATCAGTTAACGGAACGACGTAACCCATAACCGGTGGCGCCTGAACATCAACAGTGAAAGCAACCGAGAAGTTTTTATCGCCATTGTTATCCGGATTTCCACCCAAATCATTCACCGTAACGGTTATCGTTGCACTTCCGGTTTTTCCGGGTTGAGGCGTATATTTTAAAGTTCCATTACTGCCTGAGATATATTCCACCGCTGGTTTTGGAACAATTGATTCGTCAGAACTACTAACATCAAAGGAAAGCGTTTGAGTCGCACCGTCACCATCTGATATTCCTGAAAGTGCTACTGTTTGCTCACCGGCATTGTTATAAACCAGACCCGATTTTATTGGATTTATCGTTGGCAAATGGTTCCATTCGCTAAAAACTTCAACCGAAAATGTTTGGGTAGTGCTATTATTTGCAGGCTGATTGTCGCTTACTTTAACCGTTATCGCTGCCAGGCCTGCCTTCAATGGTGTAAATTGCAAAATTGCATTTGGCGCGTCCTGAATGTATTGAACTTTTATTTCGGCACTGGTTACTTCGTGGTTATCCGAACTGACTTCGAAAATCAGATTCTGCCGGGCAGTTGCATCTCCGTCGGAAATGCCGGTTATCGCAATGTTCTGTATTTCTCCTGATTTGCACTGGTATACCGTTGGGGTACTAAAAACAGGAGCTTTGTTGTCTTCAACCGTAAGCTGAAATGTAAATGAATTATTCTTCCACGGGCTCGTTGCCGTGCTTTGAAGAATCAAAGTTTCTTTTCCTGCGATTTCTGCCGCATCATATTCAATAGTCATGATTCCGTTAGAAATGATTCCGAACTCAATATTTTTCATCAAGGTAGGAGTTGAAGCAAACCTGAATTTTTGAGTGTTCTCGATATTTTGCAATGTAATTTTATTTTTCTTCGAGTTCAGGAACACCTTTTGATCAGGAATTCCAGAGAAATTGGAAAGATTCTGTGCAACAGATCCTACTTTTAACTCATCGAGCTCTAAATTTCCAACATAGCTAAGGGCTGTCCCATTTACCGCAAAGTACAACTTGGTAATTTTAGATAAATCTATCCCTGAAATACTGCTAAAATCCCAGCTAATCCGGTTATATCCGTCAGTACGGGAAATTCGCTTACGAATATTTTTATTGACATTGGCCTCATCAACCAAATACACATCGAGAGTGATGTCCTGTTCGGTTTTTATCTTGATATTTACAAATGGATTGGCTGATAAGTTAGTCGCCGACGGTAAGTTTAAGCTAAAGCTTTTCCAACCCTCGTATTTATTTACGCCAATTTTTAGCACTCCATCCAACTGTTTCAGTGAGTATTGGGTGCTCCCGGCAATCCATCCTGAAGAAATGGTGGCGGCATTAAAATCATCGGTAAAACCTGTCTGTGCTTTTGCTCCGGAGAAACAGAGTAAAAACATGAAAACCCAAAATGTAATTCTTTTTGACATGGTATAAGTCGCGTTAGTTAAAGTATTAAAAAGGGGAAAGAGGCTCATTATGGATAAACTCACCTCTTTCCCTCAATAAATAATAATCAAAACCTCTACATCTATTTTGTGTAGTTCAACACACCCGTTTATTGCTTAATAAACCTCAGGGTGTTCACAGTGTTTTCAGTACTTAATACACGAACGAAGTAAACACCTGAACGGAGATCCTGAA
Organism: Bacteroidales bacterium; assembly: GCA_038329265.1. GTDB lineage: Bacteria > Bacteroidota > Bacteroidia > Bacteroidales > Prolixibacteraceae > Aquipluma. Next base: position 6,393 of record JBBQMW010000033.1, read on the forward strand.
CATTAATCTGGCCACCATCATAGGTTTTTATCTGTTTCACCATTTGTCCGGAGATATTGGTGATGACGATGGATTTAATATTCATGGAAGAAGCATTCTTTAATGCAATGGTGTTATTTGCCGGATTAGGGTACACTGCCAAGTCTGTTGGGTTATACAACTGAGAAACTGCAGTTGCATCGTCGCCAATTTTGAAAAAATCGAAGGTCACATTTCCCTGATATTTTCCTGCGGCATCCCAACCTGGTGTGAAGTTCAGATATACCTTGTCAATTTTAGCAGGGTCGTATTTCCCGGCTAACTTACCCGTAAAATCAAATAAATAGGTTGCATAAGTATTATCGCCTTTTACCGATTTTGACATTGTGACACTGTTCCCACCAACAGAAGACTGAACTAACCCAACATCCAAAGTCACTGCTTTATCTGCTTTAACTTTAATACTTACCAATGGATTTTTAGTCAGGTCGAGGTATGTGGTAGCGCTCAGGTCAAGCACTATGGCAGAGAATCCATAAACAGGAATACCAGATTCAATCCCAGTATTTTTGTCTACGTTTACTAAAAGTTCGCCGCCACCCTGTGTTAAGGTAAATACCGGGATTGGATCAGCAGCATGTTCCGCTACCCATAACGGAGAAACTGTTGTTCCGTCGTAATTATCAGCCCATTTTGTTGCAGTTGGCAAAAATACGAGCGGATCGCCTGCTTTTAAGAACCCGGCATAAGTGGTCAGTGCATAACAATCATTGTTTTTTGTATTCCACCAGTATTCAGCTGGTGCCTTTTTCGGAGTCGCATCTGCATTTAAAGCATCATCATCATCCACATCATTTACTTTCATGTCCAATGTAATACCTTTCCCATTATTCAATGCTTTCCAGATATCAACATTGAATTCAGGACGTGCTTCTCCTGTAAGTGCAGCATAGCCAATGGTATAGATTGCTTTAAAGGTTTTCGAACCAACAGCAGTGTGATTATCCATGTACAGATTAGCTGAAAGAATATCATTGGTGCCTCCCCAGTTTACACCTGCGGTTGAACCATCAATCATCATAGCAGCATCGAATCCTGTTGTTTTGAAAGTAGCTTTATATGCGCCAAACTGTTGATAACGGGCATACCATGCCTGTGGCAGATCAGCCAGATCAGGAGCATCAATCTTGAGGTAAGGGGCCCAGGCAAACTCAACTGTTTCAGCTCCTGTTACGTCTTCATCAGTGTATTGTAATAAGATATAGATGTTTGCACCATCGGTAATCGTTTTAAAAGAACCGCTAAAATCCGCATCACCTTTATCAGAAGCAGGCAAACCCAAGCGGCTGCCAGCATCGCCAAGTTTATTTGCTTCGCCCGGAATATTGACCCACATCTGATCGAAATTAGCTGCCTGAGCATCAAAAGAAGTTAACTGTGGAGCCACAGCTTGTTTGCGTGTAGGTTCTTCAGCTGGAAGTTTTGCCCACCAGCTTGGAATTGGAGCAGTCCAGCTTTTTACAAATTCAGCATCAGGGCTGGTAACAACAATCAGATCTCCCGGTGCTACAAAACCGGCATAGGTAGTCAATGCATAGCAATCATTGCTTTTCGTGTTCCACCAGTATTCAGCAGGTGCTTTTTTCGGAGTCGCATCAGCATTTAATGCATCATCAGCATCTGTATCATTCACCTTCATGTCGAATGTGATTCCTTTTCCACTGGACAAAGCCTTCCAAATTTCAACATTGAAATCAGGTCTGGCATCACCGGTAAGTGCTGCATAACCAATGGTATAGATTGCTTTAAATGTTTTTGAACCTACTGCGGTATGATCGTCCATGAACAGATTGTTTGAAAGGATATCGTTTGTTCCTCCCCAATTTACTCCTCCGGTTGAACCATCAATCAACATTGCAGCATCAAAACCAGTTGTTTTGAATGATGCTTTGTAGGCACCAAACTGTTGATAACGAGCATACCATGCCTGTGGCAGATCAGCCAGATCAGGAGCATCAATTTTGAGGTAAGGCGCCCATGCTAATTCAACTGTTTCAGCTCCTGTTACATCTTCATCAGTGTATTGTAAAAGAACATAGATATTTGATTCATCACAAATGGTTTTAAACGTTCCACTAAAGTCAGCATCGCCTTTATCAGAAGCGGTCAGTCCCAATCGGCTGCCAGCATCACCCAATTTGTTTCCTTCACCTGGAATTTTCGACCAAACCACATCAAAGTCAGCATTCTGAGCATCGAACCCAGCTACCTGCGACGAAACAGCTTGTTTACGGGTTGGTTCTTCAGCCGGCAGTTTAGCCCACCAGCTTGGGATTGGAGCTGTCCAGGCAGCAACATATTTTGCATCAGCAGAAACAGGTGTTCCTGAACTTAAAAATCCGGCATAGGCGGTCAATGCATAACAATCGTTACTTTTTGTATTCCACCAGTATTCGGCAGGTTTCTGAACCGGAGTAGCATCGGCATTCAATGCATCATCAGCATCAACATCATTCACCTTCATATCGAATGAAATACCTTTTCCATCATTCAGAGCTTGCCAGATTGAAGTATTAAACTCTGGTCTTGCCTCGCCAGTCAATGCTGAAAAACTTATTGAATAAATGTATTTCATTGTTTTTGAGCCAACAACGGTATGATTGTCCATAAATAAGCTATTTGAAAGAAGGTCGTTTGTACCTCCCCAGTTTACACCTCCTGTTGAACCGTCAATCAACATCGCAGCGTCAAATCCTGTTGTTTTAAATGTGGTCTTGTATGCTCCAAACTGTTGATATCTTGCATACCATGCCTGAGGTAAAGCGGCCAGATCAGGAGCATTAATTTTCAAATAGGGTGCCCAGGTAAGTTCGACTGTTTCGTTTCCTGTTACATCATCATCGGTGTATTGAAGCAAAACATAAATGGTTGCATCGTCATAAGTCACTTTGAATGAACCACTGAAATCAGCAGCACCTTTATCAGATGCCGGGAGACCTAAACGACTGCCAACATCGCCCAATTTATTTTCATCGCCTGCGATTTTAGTCCATTCGGCATCGAAATTACAGTTCACTGCATCAAAAGAAGCTGTTGCAGAAGCGATAGCCTGCTTTTTAGATTGAACATCGGCGGGTAGAGGAGCCCACCAACTTGGAATTGGAGCGGCCCATCCTGCTACAAAAGCAGCATCGCCAGCATCCGGAGCCTGTGCAAACAAACTAGCCACGCTTAAAAGCGCAACAAATAAGAAAGTAAAAATAGTTTTCATACGCTTGTTAGTTTTAATTTATTAATAGAAGTTATTTGATATTTATTGTAACAGTATACTTATCGCCTGCAGTACTACCCTTGTAGAATGTGAAGATAAGTGGTTTTGAGAAGTTATTGGAAGTCACACCATTGGATTGGACCATTGTGCCAATGGTCACTTTTCCAATTGAACCTGTCCATTTAGCGATTAGTTTAGAGACATCTGTACCCTTTAAAACATCTATTGAAATTGTTTTTGCAGCTGCGTCAATAACTCCAACAGGTTCAGGAACCAATCCTGCAAAAGTGAAGGTGGAAACCGGGTTATCGATTGTTGTTTTAATGGTATATTCAACTTCCGTAGCATTTTGAGCAACAATCTTGATTGCCTTGACCGCTTTGGCCATATCATAATTTTTCCTTTCAGAATAGGCAAAATTGTTGATTAATATTGCACTAGCATAGGATGAAGCCAGGATCAATCGCACAGCAGCCAGGTTGGTTGAGTAATTGGCGGTCAGATTGATTACTTTATTTTCCTCGTCAATCACACCAACTTCGCCATTTCCACCGACTCCAAGCTCAAATTTGGAGAGGACTTTTTCTGCAGAAGAAGGGAAAGTCGAGATTTTAACCGTATACAACTGGTCATTGCCTTGACCCGATTTTACGGTATAAACCACTGGTTGCGAAAAATCGTTTATTGTTTCTCCGGAGACCTGTTCAACTCCATTCACATAAGTTTTGGCATCGGGTGAATCCATGCTAAATTTTGCCGCAAAATGGAAGTCAGTAACGGCATCAGGAAAGGAGAATAGGATTTCATTATTTAGTGCAAAATTTCCGTCAGTATCATTGATATTGAATGTTTTAAACGAATTTCTCTGATCAATAACAACGACATCCTCTGTTTTGCTTGTCACTTTGTAATCATTCCCAAAGTTACCGTTGCTTGAAGTTACTAAAGTTAATTTGTAGGTTCCGGCAGTCGAATAATAAACCATCAACGAATCAGCCTTGTTAAAATCAATTCCTTTAGCACCAGCTTCACCCCAAATATGACCTTTTAAGCCATCGTAGAGTGTAAAAAATTCACCGGTGCCTGTTGGAATAACATAAAATTTGGTTCCTGCCAGGGCATTGGTTTGTCCGGCGCGTTGGTATGTGAGTATAAAACTTGGATCAGGATTGATCATTTCTTCTTTAACACAAGACGAAACAATGATCATGGTGATCAGTATCAGTATGGATTTATAAATGATTTTCATAATATAGTCGATTTAAAATTAAATTCAGGATAAATTACCAACCGGGATTTTGCTTGAGAACTCCTTTATTGGCATCGATATCAGCCTGAGGAATAGGGAAACAATAGTTTTTGTCTTTGCTAAATTTGTTGTTGAACAGTTTAGCCAAATCCATCCCAAAATTCGGATCCCACATCCAGCGAACAATGTCGTTGTAACGGTGACCTTCGGTCGACAATTCCACTGCACGCTCATGAACGATATTGGCCGGATTCAAAACTGTTCTGGCTGGCATACCTGCCCGGTCACGAACTAGATTAAGTGCAGCTAATCCTGAACCGTCAGCGTCGTTGTCTACCTGATAACATGCTTCAGCATACATCAGCAACACATCGGCATAACGGATAACCCGGATGTTAAACGGATCGCTGTTTGGCGATGATTTGCCTACATACTGAGGATAAAAATATTTTTTTAGTCCGATAGATTTACTTGGAACAGAACCCTGATAAAGCTTATTATTAGATACTACATTTTTTGCATGAATCGAACTTTGAAAAGGAATCATTCGTCCAGATTCAGGTCTCCAGTCGAGCAAATCACCGTCCAGATAACATGTTGCATAAGCACGGGGATCCCGGTCGTAGCCAGCAGGTGCACCCACGGTTTCATATTCGTACCACAACGTTGGATCAATTTCAAGGTTTCGGTACCCAAATGGTGACAAATAGGCATAATTTAATGCTCCTCCCCACTGCCAGCCAGGAAGCCACCCCGGTGCGGCACGGTTGTCGTCGTTATACTGCACTTCCCAAACCGATTCCTTGTTATTTTCTGCCTTGTACAAATTGGTTCCTGCCGGAATATCAAGGAATGAGTAGTTTGAAAGCAATGCAGCCTGGTAGTCTTCTTTGGTTTCGGCCATTGGTTTAATTAATTGATAAACATTACTATCGATTACCCGTTTGAAAGCGGCCTTGGCCTTTTTTATGTTGTCAGTAGCTTCTGCACTTCCACCTTTTCCAAAACGCAGGTAATACTGATAGTGCTTGTACAACAAAGCTTTTCCTAAGGCTGCATTGGCAGTGCCTTTGGTTACTCTTCCAGCTTCAATAGCAGGCCATGAATCGGGCAAATTGTTTGATGCAAAAGTTAAATCTTCTTCCAGCTTGTTCCAAAACTGTTCAGGAGTTCCATTCGGTATGCCTACCAGTGGATTGATCGGCACATTGGTTTCGTCGTAATAAATTGGAGCATTGAACCAGGTAACCAGATAGAAGTAATACATTCCGCGCAATGCCTTTAGCTGAGCCTTGTATTCGTTCAGCTTCGCTTCTTCAACAATCCCCTTCAATCGGTCGGCATTGGCAAGCACATCAGAGGTTCTGAAAAGACCAATGTATAATGCGTTCCAGGGATCCGAAAAGTCGGAAGTATTGATAATCATTTGGTCGAATCCTGATTTTGGATTTTCGAACCAGATATAAGGATCGAGGGCATTCATACGCAGGGAATAGAAATTGCCGAACATCCCACCATGCACAAAAGGTGTATAGGCCGCATTGGTAGCTAAAAGTAAGTCGTTTTCAGTCTTGAAAAACGATCCTACATCGAGGCTGTTTTTGTTCTCAGTTTCCAGAAAACTATCGGAGCAGGCAGTAAATACCATTGCCAGAATGAATATATAGATTATTTTTTTCATTGTATAATTTCTTTTCGGGTTACTTGTTAAAACTCAATTTGTAAACCACCAGTAAATGAACGGGGCATGGAATAGCTTCCGTTGTCAGTTCCGCTATTCAACGGATCACTGGACATAAATCCTTCCGGATCGCGGCCTTTGTAGCCGGTTATGCAAAGAAGATTTGATGCATTGGCATAAACTCGAATGCTTGCAATACCAAGTTTTTCACAATCATACTTTGGTATATTATATCCCAGCTGGAGATCTTTTAGCCGGATAAAAGAACCGTCTTCGACCCAAAATGATGAAAACCGGTCGTTCACGTTTCTGTTTGAAGGATCGACCCTGACCTGAGTCGTGGAGGCATTTTCAGGAGTCCAGTGATTTTGGGCAAAATCGTTAAATTTATTGTGCTCCATGTCCTGGCTATTCATACTTGACATGGCAGCTCGCTGAGCATTGTAAATGTCGAAATCGCCAACTCCATATATAAAGATGTTAAAATCGAAGTTTTTATAGTTACAGTCGAAGCCAATTGAGTAGTTGTAGCTTGGTATTGTTTTGCCGATAATCGATTTGTCAAGATCGGTTACCATACCGTCTTTATTAAGGTCTCTGTATTTTAGATCTCCCGGTTGTGGAATATTTCCGGAGTGATATGCAAAATTATAACCGGTGTATTGGCCATTCTTATCCTGCTGAAAATCTCCATCGTCCCCTTTGGTATAATTGGTCTCATTCAGTTGAATAATTCCTTCAGAAACATAGCCGTATAATGCACCAATTGAATGTCCAACAATGGTTCGGTTGTTGTCGTTGGTGATATCAGTAACTGGTAAAGACTTTACTTCGTTTTTGATGGTTGTAAAGTTGGTTGTAATTCCATAAGAGAATTCCCCAACTTTATCTCTCCAGGTTGCTGAAAGTTCTATCCCACGGTTCTGAATGTCTCCGGTATTAAACCATGGATTACCATCCTGGCGACCAAATGCAGCCGAAATTGGAATAGCAACCAACAGGTCTTTATTGTTTTTAATATAGTACTCGGCATTGGTCTGAAGCCGGTTGTTGAACATGTTCAGGTCAATACCCATGTTCAACATTTCAGCAGCTTCCCAGTGAATTTCTTTTGAAGCCAATCCATAAAAAACATACTGAGCCCGGGCAATATGCTGGTCGGTTCCAAATACAGGTGAGAACTGTGTGTTTTCGGAAATTTTATCCAGATACTGGAAACCACCTCCGATATCAGAGTTCCCGGTTTGACCCCAACCAGCACGAAGCTTCAACGCATCAATTTGTTTCACATTCTGAAGGAAATCTTCGCTCACTTTCCATGCCAGTGAGGCCGACCAGAAATTTCCTCTTCGGTACGATGGTGCAAAAACCGATACTCCATCCGAACGCATCGATCCCGTTGCAAAATACTTGCCTTTGTAGTCATACATAACACGTCCCAGATAAGACAGCATCCGGTAATCAGAAGTATAACCAGCTAATTTGGTCGAGGCTGTTCCTCCGTTTGCAAGTGTATTGAGCTGTTCAAAATCAAATCCGTTTTCTGCTCCTGAAATACTGTTATTCGTATTGGCACGTAACTGATGAACAAAGGTAGCCTGGACATTATGAATGTCATTAAATTTTTTGTTGAAAAGGATCTGGTTTTCAAGATTGAGGGCTACATTTTCACTATATCCTTCTGACAGGGAAGCACTACCCGGTGCGCGGTTACCTTCAAATCTGGGCATCCAGGCTTTGTTTCGGTAGTAACCGACTTCGGCGGCAGGTGTAACTTTATACATCAGCCAATCAGTAAAATCAATTTGCATGTATATGTTGGCCCGGGTTCCCAATCCAAATGTTTTATTATCACCGAGCGATGGAGCACAAAGCAGGTTTGGCTTGTCGTTTCCTAAGGTATTGCTGTAAACCGGACCTGTATATCCGGCAGGGATGGCTCCCTGCATTAAATTTCCGTCGGCATTTTCCCAGTAAATTGTTTGTTGCGATTCGAATCCACCTTTGTAATACGAATTGTTGATCTTCATCAACGGTGATGTATTTAAATCGTAAATTCCGGCCTGATTGGTCATAGGGGTTTCTCCTGTATTATAATTCAGGCTGATACTTTCGCCTATTTTTACATGTTTTCCCAGTTTAAAATCTGAATTGGCGCGGATGGAATAGCGTTCGGCTTTGGTTTTAATTACTGTTCCATCTTCGTTTACGTAACCCATTGAAATATTGTAGTTACTGCTTTCGCCTCCTCCGGCAATGGCTAAGTGGTAGTTTTGATTTAGACCGGTCTTAAACATTTGATCCTGCCAGTTTGTACCTTGTTGCCAGCCTTGTCCATAATATTTTTCACGGAAGGGTTGATTGTATTCCGGTTTTTCGCCGTTTAGGGAGGTATAAAAGGCCGCATATTGATCAGCATTCATAATATCATATTGCTGAGGAGCCAGATTCACACCAACATAAGTATTAAAACTAACCTGTGGTTTACCCGATTTTCCACGTTTGGTGGTTACTATGATAACCCCGTTCGAACCGTTTGCACCATAAATTGCAGTAGCCGAGGCATCCTTTAGAACTTGCATACTCTCAATTTCCTGAGGTTGAATTCCATTGATGTCTCCAGCCTGAACGCCATCGATGATGTAAATCGGATCGGAACCTTTGTTAATTGAACCAACACCGCGTACACGGATCGTGGCGTTTTTTCCCGGCTCGCTATTTTGGATGACCAATACCCCCGGAGCTCTTCCCTGAAGCGCTTGTGCTGCACTTGAAGATGGGCTCATGGTTAAATCTTTGGTAGACACCACAGCAACCGAACCGGTCAGATCCGACTTTTTAACGGTACCGTAACCAATCACAACTACTTCATCCACCCCGACAACAAAATCTTTCAACACAGTATTGATAACCGTTTGGGTGCCAATCTGAATTTCCATCGTAGTCATGCCAATAAATGAAAAGGAAATTGTTTTGCCGCCTGCAGGAATTATGAGGCTGTATTTTCCATTGATGTCTGTTATTGTTCCGGTGGTTGTTCCCTTAACAACGACTGTAACGCCCGGAATTGGTTCCTTATCCGAAGCACCGGTCACAGTACCTGTTATTCTTGTCACATCCTGCGTAACCGCAACTGGGTTGCTGTTTTTTGATGTGACCAAAATATGACGGTCCATGACTTCGTAAGTGATGCTCGTATTCTTAAACACATTGTTTAGAACATCTTCAACTTTTTCGTTGCTGATGTCGACACTTACTTTTTGCTTCAAATCAATTTGTGAGTTGTCGTAGAAAAACCGAAACTCGCTTTGAGCTTCAATTTTCTCGAAGACTTCAACAATCGACACATTGGTCAATTTCAGATTTAGTTTAGTCATTTGTGCATAGCTGGCAGCCGAAACCTGAAGCAGACCCACAAAGAACAGCAGAAATGTGATCTTACTCATTAGAATTAGTTTATAAATGGACGGATTATTGATGTAATCCCTCCATCCTGATTTTTTTTTCATAGATTTGAGTTGTTGAGTTTAATGACTTAATTTCTTTAATTAATCGTTGTTAGGCGAAACGGTGCATGTTTCAATTCGAGGCAGGAAATGTTGGCGCATTTTCTGCCTTTTTTTCAGATCATACTTTTTTTATCGTTTTTAGTTTTACATAGATGATATTTTTATTGAATTTATACTCGATAGGTTCAACCGATGTCCGTCGAATAGCTTCCATAAACAAAAAGATATTGTCATTGATATTGATTGTTCCGGTATAGGTTTTCGTCTTTAGGAACGTATCTTCGAATACGACTTCAACATTAAATATACGTTTAATTTTAAGCGCAAGGCTTTCAAAATTTTCATCCTTAAACGCGTAAACGCCTTGCTCCCAGTATTGGTAGTATGAAGATTGTATTTTCTGAGTGGAGATGTTGTTGTTCTGCTTATCGTATAATAAACTATAACCGGGATCGAGCCTGAATTCCGAATTTCCATTAATCTCACGACCGCTCATGAAAACTACTGAACCCGAAATAAGTGAAGTTTCAATGGTTTGATCTTCAGGATAGGCATTTACCGAAAACTTCGTTCCAAGAACTTTTATTCGCTGCGCACCAATCTTCACAATGAAAGGGTGATTGGCATCGTGATGAACATCAAAATAGGCTTCTCCTGAAAGTTCTACTTCGCGATTACTGCTGCTGAAATTACTGGCATATCGCAATTTTGTTTCGTTGTTGAGCCAAATCGAGGTGCTGTCGGGTAAAACCATTTTCATCCGGTTTCCACGAGGAACTACGATTTCCTGCCAGCTAACTATTTCAGGTTTAATGGAATCTACTTTAAATTGGTAAACCAGGAAGTTTGAAGCCAGAATAATGGTCACTATTGCAGCTGCCTTAAAAAGTGTAGTTGTGTAAAAAGGACGTTTGATCTGGTTCTCGTAAACCGAAATGCGCCTTTTTATTGATTCGAAAAGTGATAATTGTTTATTTTCAGGAGTCTGATTGAAGTTCCAAAACTCGTCTAACCTACGATATACTTGCCTGTTCTCTGGTTTTTCATTCAGCCATTCATCTACTTTAAGAACATCTTCTTCAGTATTTTCTCCTGATATCTTTCTGGTAATATGTTCCCAAATGGTTTCCTTATCCATGCAATTTTTATGTGAGTTTAATTGCATAAACAGGGGGAAATAGGAAATCCCCTAATCGTGTTTGAAAATATTTAGAAAACTTTCAAGGATTCGCAGACTTATTCTGCGGAAAAAACAAATTCAGCAGAACAATGTATTTTTCAGATGAATTCTGTTCGTTGACGTATTGTTGGATTTCATTCCCAATTTTCTGAACAGCAATGGATAATTGGTGATCGATTGTCTTTACCGAAATGTCGAGAATCTGGGCAATTTCCTTATACTTTAACTGCTCAATTTTTGCCAGACTGTAAATTAGTTTGCATCGTTCGGGCAAATGTTCAATGGCTCTTCCTATGGCTTCTTTCAGTTCCTTGGTGATCAGTTCCGATTCAGGACATATTTCATCGATAGGAAGTACAACACTAATATCATCAAGCGAAACAGCTCTTTTGCGCCTCTCTTTATCCAGGTAATTCAGCGAGATATTACGCGAGATCGTATAAAGGTATGCTTTGAAGTTTTCGATTTCGCTCATTCTTACCCGATGCAACCAAATCTTGAAAAAAACATCTGAAACTGCTTCTTCCGACAACTCTTTGTTTTTTAGAATGGAGAATGTAAAACGCGATAATCCGTTGCCATACATTTCGAACAATTGCTGAAATGCAAGCACATCATCGTTTAAACTTATACGATTTAATAGGATTTGTATGTTCAGCTCGTTTTTCAAAATAAATATCTTGGCCTGACCAATCGTGTAAAAGATTACTCTTCCTCTTCTTGCGTGAAAATTTCCTCAATTACCTTTGGATAATGTTCATACTCCAGTTCGTGAATCCGGGCAGCAAGCGTTTCAGGAGTATCTTTAGGCATAATCGGGCAGGTGGCCTGAAAAATGATTTTCCCTTTATCGTAATCCTGATTGACCTGATGAATGGTAATACCTGATTCTTTATCTTTCGATGCCAAAACTGCTTTATGGACATTCATTCCATACATTCCTTTGCCGCCATATTTAGGTAAAAGTGCCGGATGTATATTAATTACTGTAAATAATTCCGTCAGATTTCGTGGAACCAGCCATAAAAATCCAGCCAAAACGATCATATCAATGCGGTGATCGTAAAGTTTATCTAAAATGTCGTTGCTCCGGTAAAACTCATCACTGTCGAATGTGAAGGTCTCGATCCCCAATTTCTCGGCACGGATTAATGCGTAAGCATTTTCGTTATTCGACCAAAGCGAATCGATAAATATTTCCTTACTCGTTGAAAAATAATCGATTATCCTTTGTGCATTAGTTCCTGAGCCGGAGGCAAAAATGGCAATTCGTTTCATTTAAAGTTTAATTTTAAGTTTTATACTAAATGGAATTTTAGAATAGAAAGTTCAAAAATAGATCAAACAATCGGTCCCTTCAAACTTTATTCTTCCATTTAAATCATTTTTTGCTTGAATTATCAGGTGTAAATTTATTACTTTGCATCGAATTTTTTGAAACAATTTTAATATTAACCAAAAATTTAGAGTTATGTCTGACGTTGCAGCAAAAGTAAAAGCAATTATTGTTGACAAATTAGGTGTTGATGAAAGCGAAGTTACCCTCGAAGCATCATTCACCAATGACCTTGGTGCTGATTCACTTGACACCGTTGAATTGATTATGGAATTCGAAAAAGAATTTGATTTGGCTATTCCTGATGATCAGGCCGAAAAAATCTCAACTGTTGGTGAAGCTATCAAGCACATCGAAGAAAATTTGAAATAATAATCCAAAACAAAATTTATGGAATTTAAACGGGTAGTTGTTACCGGTCTTGGAACTGTTAACCCGCTTGGTAATTCTATTCAGGAATTCTGGGAAGGCTTAAAAAATGGGAAAAGTGGGGCAGGCCCCATTACCCATTTTGACGCTACAACACACAAAACAACTTTTGCCTGCGAGCTAAAGAACTTCGACCCTGCCGTTTATGTAGAGCAGAAAGAAATCAGGAAACATGATCCCTTCACCTTGTATGCGTACGCTTCGGCTGCTCAGGCAATTGAAGATTCCGGCCTTGATTTGGAGAAGATGAACAGGGATAGAGCTGGTATTGTGTGGGGAGCCGGAATTGGAGGTTTACAAACTTTCTTTGAAGAAACACTGAATTATAAAAACGAGATGCCTCGTTATTCACCTTTCTTCATTCCAAAAATGATTGCCAATATCGCGGGAGGTCTACTTTCAATCCGTTATGGATTCAGAGGTCCCAATTTTACGACGGTAACAGCATGTGCATCTGCTTCACACGCGCTTATTGAAGCAATGAATTACATTAGACTGGGAAAAGTCGATGTATTTATTTCAGGAGGCTCAGAGGCAGCTATAAATCCTGCAGGTTTGTCTGGATTTAATTCCATGCGGGCTCTTTCAACCAGAAATTCAGATCCTTTAACCGCTTCACGTCCTTTTGATTTGGACCGCGATGGATTTGTAATGGGAGAAGGTTCCGGCGCCCTCATTCTGGAAGAATATGAGCACGCAGTAAAACGCGGTGCAAAAATTTATGCCGAAATGGTTGGTGGAGGTATGTCAGCCGACGCTTATCACATGACTGCACCAGATCCTGAATCAGGCGGTGCAACACTGTGTATGAAATGGGCGATGGAAGATGCAGGTTTGAACCCTGAAGACATTGATTATATCAATGTTCACGGTACTTCAACTCCACTTGGCGATATTGCAGAACCTAAAGCAATCCGAAAATGTTTTGGCGATCATGCAAATAAACTAAGCATCAGTTCAACCAAATCAATGACTGGTCACCTTTTGGGTGCTGCAGGAGCTGTTGAGGCAATCGCATCAATACTTGCAATCCGGGATGGAATTATTCCACCTACAATTAACCACTTTACCGACGATCCTGAAGTTGACCAGAAAATGGACTTTACCTTCAACGTTGCTAAAGAACGCAAAATCAAATTTGCTTTGAGCAATACCTTTGGTTTTGGTGGACACAATGCTTCTGTCATTTTCAAGAAAATTTAATACAAGTGATTCGAACCATCGTTCAAAGAATAAAACTCTTTTCTTCTTCTAGAAAAGAGTTTTATTTGTTTTTGAGAGCATTACTTGGATTTTATCCTACCAATTTGCGAATTTACGATATCGCAGTTATTCACAAATCGGCTTCAAAAATTGACTCCCAGGGCAATTTTGTAAATAATGAACGACTCGAATATTTAGGCGATGCCATTCTGGGTGCCGCCATTGCCGATTTTTTATACAACCGGTTTCCAAGCCAGGACGAAGGCTATCTCACCCAAATGAGATCGAAACTGGTCAACCGCAGTTTTCTGACACAACTCACTTACCAGATCGGACTGAACCATTTCATCCAATCGAATACCACGTCTACGATCGAATCGAGTCACATATACGGCGATACACTCGAAGCACTGATCGGTGCAATATATCTGGACAAAGGATATCCTGAAGCTAAAAAATTTATTACCCGCAAATTGCTTAACAACTACGTTAACCTGGTTGAAGTACAAAATACCAATACCAATTACAAAAGCCAGTTGATTGAATGGTCGCAGAAAAACAAAAAAGCGGTTTCGTTTGATACCGTTGACGAAAGCAAAAACGATGGCAAACAACCCTGGTTTATCGCTACCATCGAGGTCGATAGCGAACTTTTAGGCAAAGGTTCCGGAACTTCAAAGAAAGAAGCACAGCAAAATGCCTCCAAGGTAGCCATCGACAAAATTAAAGCGATTTCAGAAGATTCATCGACTGCCGATTAATCAAACAGGGAAATCACTTTTGACATTTATTGTGACTTTTTTGTTGAATTAACCATTCAGCATAGGAAATGCGTAGCCCCAAAACAAAGGATCAAATGACATTCTTGTGGGGAAGGAGAAATAACAGGTCAAAAATGATGATTTAAAATACAAGAAGTTTCTGAAAAGATAATCACCTGCGGGTTTTGTAATATATAAATTCTTCCCCTCAACAATGATATGGATCCTCACCATACCTTTTGGTCTCCCAACAACATTATAAGTGATCCGCATTTCCCTGATTAGTTAAATCCTCCTGTTAAGGAATAAGAACCTGTGTTAAATATTGTTAAGTATTTATTATCCAATTTTCTAAAGGTTATATTTGTAATATGAGTAGAAGGGTAATTATAACATTGATTCTTTTAATGGTTTTGGTTATGACCAGTTTAATCCTGGTTCAGATCAATTCTATATACAAAGCACTCGAAATTAAGGAAGAGCAATTTGATACTGTGGTGCAGAGTGCTTTGAGCAGGGTTGCCTTTCAGCTTGAAATGGAAGAAGCCTCACCTTTGGTCGAATTCGCAAAGGATATTTCGAAACAGCAAAACAATGGTATTTTCCCCGGCAACAAACGGCAGTCCATTTCAGGAACTTTAAACCTGAAGAGTACAAAGCTTTCCTTTCAATATTCACAACGATCTTCAGGAACTGTGCGCAGTGAAGAACTGACTGTAAATTATGTCGGTGCAGAACCCGTCAACGAGCAAAATGAGCGGGGAAGGCCGGGCGAGTACCCAAACGCTTTTGATGTTTTGCACGAATCGGATGGTTTTGCAAGCAAACAATACGAGGAGCGGCAAAACCTGCGCGCCCGGATGTTTGAATTACAAACTCAGGCTGTTATCCTCTCGCAATTACCTATCGAAGACCGTATTGGAGATGTTAGCGCTTTGGGACGATCGATTAAAGCAGAACTAAAAAGGCAAGGTATAAACCTGGATTTCAGATATGCCGTAAAATCTTTTCCTGCCGGAAAAGAACGGCTGATTTTTGGCGATAAGAATTACAACTCTAAACAGCTCAGCGAATACAAAACATTGCTTTTCCCGAACGACGATGAACTGAAACCAAATTGGCTTTTGCTATATTTTCCGAAACAAAACACTTTTTTGCTGAAAGAAACAGGGTTTCTGGTTATTCCAACCTTTGTGCTAACCGCCATGCTGATCGGAATTTTTGTATTTACTATCCTGATCATCCTGAGGCAAAAGAAACTCTCGAACATCAAGAATGACTTCATCAACAACATGACGCACGAACTTAAGACTCCGATTTCGACCATTTCGCTGGCCAGTCAGATGTTACGCGACAATACGGTTTCGAATACACCAAAGACCATTGAGCACATTTCAGGAATAATCTATCAGGAAAGTAAACGATTGACCACACAGGTTGAAAAGGTATTGCAAATGGCTGTTTTCAACGAAGGGAAGCTGAAGCTAAAGTTTAAAGAAGTGAATATTAACCATTTAATTCAATCAGTTGTTTTAAACTTCGAACTTCGTGTGAGGTCTAAAAATGGTCAGTTAACAACCGAATTGAAAGCCGATCCATGCATCATTAAGGGTGATGAGGTACATATTACAAATGTTTTGTTTAACTTGCTCGATAATGCGGTGAAATACAGCAAAGATGAACCGAAAATCACAATCACCACCGAACTCAAAGACGAATACCTGGTTGTTTCGGTGAAAGATCAGGGAATTGGGATTCAGAGCGAATATGTTAGCCAGATTTTTGAAAGGTTTTATCGGGTTCCAACCGGCAATGTACACGATGTAAAAGGATTTGGATTGGGGCTTAGTTATGTGAAGATTATTACTGAAGCTCACCGTGGAAAAATAAAGGTAGAAAGTGCTTTAAATAAAGGAACTAAATTCATGATTTATTTTCCGATTAACATAGAAGAACATGGAAAAAAAAGTAAAATTACTCTTGGCCGAGGATGATGAAAACCTCGGAATGTTACTCAAAGAATACCTGATTGCCAAAGGATATGAAACCGATCTTTATCCCGATGGAGAAGCAGCTTACAAAGGATTCACGAAAAACAATTCGTACAATCTTTGCATTCTGGATATCATGATGCCGAAAAAAGATGGAATAACCCTGGCTAAAGATATCCGCTTGCTCAACATGGATATTCCGATTATTTTCCTGACCGCAAAAAACATGAAGGAAGATGTTTTGGAAGGCTTCAAGATTGGCGCCGACGATTACATTACCAAACCATTTAGCATGGAAGAACTGATCTTCCGTATCGAAGCCATCATGCGACGAATCAGTCAGGATTCCAATTCGCTGGAAGATGCCATTTACAAATTGGGAATTTACACCTTCGATTCGCGCAAACAAATTCTATCGGGAGGCGAAGAAGAAGTAAAACTGACCACCAAAGAAGCCGAATTGCTGCGACTGCTCTGCAACAATGCCAACAAGGTGCTCGAACGGAATTTTGCCCTTAAAACCATTTGGATCGACGACAATTATTTCAATGCCCGAAGCATGGATGTTTACATCACCAAACTCCGGAAACACCTGAAAGACGACCCAAAAGTGGAAATTATTAACGTGCACGGCAAAGGCTACAAACTGATCATGTAATCCGAATGATTTTTAATTTACTCACGGGGTGACTTTGAGTCACCCCGTGAGTAAAAAAGTAGCAATTATTTCCTTCCTGATCTTTTGTCGTTGAGCAACTTCAATAACCGCTCAAAATACGACTCAATGTTTTCATCAGCGCGAATTGGTATTGTTTCTATTGCTGAAGCAAAACCATTGATTAAATCAGTATACCTTTTAAATGTGGTTTTTAAAAGAGCTTCATCATTGGTTTCCCAATACTGACCTTCATCTACCAGAGTAAAATCAGCAAAGTATTTTTTATCGAGGTAGCGAAAAAGTTGAATGATAAACTGATGTGTTTCAACACCGGCATATTGTGTTTTAACCGATAGCATGTATAAATATTTATCTTCTGCCTGTACATCGGTTTTACCCCAAAACTTGAGGTGTGATACACTACTCATGCGCCCGTTCGAGAGGAAACAAACATCAACAGTTTCGGAATTGGGCGGAGTAAAACAAATTCCATAAATCTTCTCGTTGTAATCGGGCTTTCCAAACGAATTTTCTGGAAACTCCCTGTCGAAAACGAAATATTTCCAGTTATACGTTTTGGCAATATCCTGAATTTCTTCAATCAATTCGGGTAAACTTGCCGGGTTGGCAATCCTACCACTAAAATGAAAACTTAAACCCATTTTCTCATATATTAATAGTTTTGATAGCGAAAAAATTACACAGGTTTCTGATCAAATTAGTCCTTCACAAACAACTTTGAACAAACGCCTTCATGAAAAGTAACACGGCAAATATATGCTCCTTTGCTTAAAGTTGAAATATCAAAACGAGCAGATTGGCCATTCATGGATTCCGGTTTTAATGTTTTAATTCGTTCTCCCAGCAAGTTAATTACCTCAACCGAAGATCTTTGCGCAGAAGCAAAATTCTCAATGAATAACTCATCACCCGCAGGATTGGGGTAAATCTTCAAGCTTCCGGGCTTATTCAGATTGATTGCAGAGGTTTCCAACGAATCGACTGTGCCTGAGATCACTTTCAGCAATGAATGTTCACCTTTTACATCATTCGACAATTCCCAAATCATAACTCCGGAAGCGTCGCTCAATGCCAGTCTGGTTTTCTTCCAGATCGTTGTCATGCCATTGTAATAAATGGTATCACCAACCTGGTCTTTTTGCCACGCATCAGGATAGCGTTTAAGAATATCAAAATAGTTGTAGCTTCCGGGAATTTTATAAAATCCATATCCGTAAAATGGAACACCGAGGCACAACTGTTCCTTTTTCACGCCCCGTTTTTTGAAATCGGTAATCATTTTTTGAGCGTACCAATACGGCGAATGTTGTCCGGGCCGGGTCTGATCCCAGTTTCCGGTATAATCATATGCCATCAGATTTACCCAATCGAAATACTGAAAGGCAGAATTCGGAATATTTTCATTTCCCCAACCAACAGCAGTGGTCAATAACAGCCCTTTTGGTTTTAACGAATCGGCCAATTGTTTGATAAACGCCCCGTAATTCGAATTAATGGCCGGACCTTCCTCGTCCACATCCAATCCATCGAGTTTATAGGTTTTCAGGTAGATCGCAATTTTATGAATAAAAGCGGCTCGCTTTTCGGCAGTAATAATCTGATTTTGAAAATTGGTTTTCACCGTTCCATCTGCTGCCGAACCTCCTCCGATCGAAACAAGTACTTTAACATTGTTCAGGTGTGCCTTAGCCACAAGAGCTGGCAAACCAACATTGCTTTCATAGAGATTGCCCGAAGCATCTGGATTCTGAAACGCGTAATTAATATGGGTAACCTGTTTGAAATCGAAATTTTGGGTAAAAGCATTCACATCAATCCAATTTGGAACATAACCAATAATCCGGAATGAACCTGTTTGAGCCTTTGACCCAGTGAAAAAAGTGCTCAATAAAAGGATTGCGAAAATAGGTTTCAGATTCATATAGTGAAGGATTTTAGTTCGCCTATACAATGATGGATAAGAGTTTATTTGAATTTCATCTTCATAAATTTATACCCCAGTATAAATGAGAACCGACTGTAATCGGCATATTCAGAGGCTGAATTGTTCAACAAATTTCGGGTAGTATAATAGCGGGCTTCAAGGCTAAACCGTTTATATTCTAACCCGGCACCCAGAGATGCATTGCTTGACGATTCAATATCCGCAGGTTTTTGGTAGACATTCGAATCTTTGAAGTAATAGCTGATGCCAGAATTCATATCTATGACAAATCCAGGTATCAAGAAACCGTTTAGAAAAACACGGGTATTTTCGCTGATTGGCAGGTAATACCGCAACCCAATTGGAAATTCAATGGTTTGGTAGCTGATGGTTGATGGACCGTACAACCCAGCTGCTTCACCGCTATAAGATTGATAAGTTGGTTCGAACAGAATGCCCCAGTGGTACTTGTTAAAAGGTAGGATCAGTTCAGCTTCGAGACCCATCCTGAAATTTAATTGGCTGTCAAACCTGATATTATCCCGTTCACTATTATTACTGACCACTTTACTCATTTCAACTGCCGAAGAATTCAAGCCCGGAGCAGCTTTCAGGTTGAAGTAGCTTTTACGTTTGGTTTGTGACAATTCTGTCGCACTTCCTCCGAAACTGCTGTTGTATTCTCTGAAATATGCAGTCAGGTCTTTCTCGTTATATCCGATTGCTTTGATCGAATTCATGGTAGCCATCGGAGCCTTCACATTGCTCCATAACTGCTGCTGATAACTGGTATTTTTAATCAGATTCGAGTTTACATACGCTTCGAGGTAGGTCAACTGAATGATCGTAGTGTCGTTCATCGAATAAAAGTAACGTTTCACTTTACCGGCATTGTAGCTGTAGAGTTTTGCTTTTCCTTCCTGAAGCACTTTTAGAAACACTCTTTCACGGCTCCACACCGAAATCACTTCATTTTTGGCACCAACTTCAGGTTTGGTTTGAAGGTCGATTTTCACATTTGCATTTACATACTTGCAGGTGTTGGGTATGCCAAATTCACTGACTGTTTTCAGATCGCCGGTTTCGGGCGATGCCGTCTCGCTGAGTTTATAGGCGAATTTGGTAGGATTATTTACCCATTCTTCATTTTTAATCAGGCAATCTTTTCGTTGTGAAGCGGTAGTGATCAGATACCCTTTCTCAAATTCCATCTGACCAAAAGATGAATAGGTAATTGCTGTCAGGAGTAAAAGGGTGGTCAATGTTTTCATAGTATTCTGTTTATTGGTTGAGGTCATACTGAACATATCTTGAATCAGTGCGCTAAATTAATGATTCCATCGAAATCAGGCCTGAATTAAATGAAAATGTTTAATGGAATGTAGTCTTGAAAGAGTAACTTTTAGAAATTTTCCTAAATGAGTCTCAGACATTGAAATCAGAGGTAATTCCGCGTTCTATCCATCGCTGGTTCCCATTGCTGGCGCAGGTCTGTGACCTGTTGCCCCCTCCTGAACTAAAATTATACAACCCGAAATTCCAGGTTATCCAACTATTGGTAAATAAACATCTAATGGTACTTCATTATACAAGCCACGGGTCGCAGACCCGCGCCAGCCAGGGGCAGTTTTTTGTTTATTGCGGACGATTCGATTCGGCTGGACATAAAAAAAGGTTTCCCTGGTTGACCAGAAAAACCCTTGATTTTATAAGGATAGTACTGACGGGGTGACTTCGAGTCACTCCGTCAGTAAAGATTAATCAAGTTTTAGAACCGCTAAAAAGGCATTCTGCGGAACTTCCACATTGCCAACTTGTTTCATGCGTTTCTTTCCTTTTTTCTGCTTTTCCAGCAGCTTGCGTTTACGGGTAATGTCACCACCGTAACATTTGGCGGTAACGTCTTTTCGTACAGCTTTTACGGTTTCGCGCGAAATGATTTTTGCGCCAATCGCGGCCTGTATCGCGATGTCGAACTGCTGGCGGGGAATCAATTCCTTCAACTTTTCGCACATCCTTTTTCCGAAGTTATAGGCATTGTTGAAGTGAATCAGGGTAGACAAAGCATCTACCATTTCGCCATTCAGCAAAATATCCAAACGAACCAGTTTGGCTGGCCTGAAATCGAGCATGTGGTAATCGAACGAAGCATATCCTTTCGAAATACTCTTCAGCTTATCGTAAAAATCGAATACAATTTCGCCCAGCGGAAGATCAAATACCATTTCAACGCGGTCGGTAGTCAGGTAATCCTTTTTCAAAAGATTACCGCGTTTATCGAGGCACAAAGTCATAATTGGCCCAATATAATCGGATGCTGTGATAATATTTGCACGGATAAAAGGTTCATCGATATCGTCGATAGTTGTTGTTGGCGGGAGTCCTGAAGGATTGTATACGTTAATTGTTTCGCCTTTTGTGGTATGAACATGATACAAAACGTTTGGAACAGTCGTAATTACGTTCATGTCGTATTCCCGATCGAGTCTTTCCTGAACGATTTCCATGTGCAGCAAGCCGAGGAATCCGCAACGAAACCCAAAACCCAATGCGGCTGAAGATTCTGGTTCATAAGTTAAAGAAGCATCATTCAACTGAAGTTTTTCCATTGCTGAACGCAAGTCTTCATAATCTTCTGAATCGATTGGATAAACACCGGCAAAAACCATGGGCTTAACTTCTTCGAAACCTTCGATTGCCTTTTGACAAGGCACTTTCGAATGAGTTACGGTATCGCCGACTTTTACCTCACGGGCTGTTTTAATTCCGCAAATAATGTATCCCACATTCCCTGCCTTTAATTCAGTGCGTTCAAACATCCCAAGCTTCAAGACGCCAACTTCATCGGCAACATATTCTTTCGAGGCATTTACGAATTTTACCTGATC
>JBBQMW010000034.1:0-27988 GCA_038329265.1 Bacteroidales bacterium
CCGCTATTTCTCGACCAACAAGCGAAAATTCATTATTGCCGATACGCCCGGACACACGCAATACACACGCAACATGGTTACCGGTGCGTCAACCGCAAATCTGGCCATTGTCCTGATTGACGCTACCAAAGGCGTGATTACACAAACCCGTCGTCATACATTTTTGGTTTCACTGTTGGGCATTAAACATGTGGTGCTGGCTGTAAACAAAATGGATTTGGTGAACTACGACCAGAAAGTGTTCGACGAAATTGTTGCCGAATACAAATCATTCACAACGCAACTCGATGTTCCTGATGTAAATTTTATTCCGCTTTCGGCGCTGAAAGGTGAAAATGTGGTGGAACCTACGACTTTGATGCCTTGGTACCACGGCCCAAGTATGCTGGAATTTCTGGAATCGGTGCATATCAGCAGCGACCGAAACTTCGACGACATGCGTTTCCCAGTTCAATACGTACTACGTCCCGATCTCGATTTCCGCGGGTTCTCAGCCCGTGTGGCTTCAGGAATTATCCGGAAAGGTGAAGAAATTATGGTATTGCCATCGCGCAAAACTTCCAAAATAAAAGAGATTATAACTTACGACGGAAATCTTGACGAGGCTTTTCCACCGCAATCGGTTACCATTACACTCGAAGACGAAATTGACATTTCGCGCGGCGACATGATTGTTTATCCGGATAACCTGCCAAGAATTGAACGCCATTTCGAAGCCATGCTGGTTTGGATGGACGAAAAACCGATGGATCCGAATGAACAGTTTTTCATCAAACATGCCAACAATACCACCCGGGTTCGCTTCGATAAAATTCAGTATAAAATTGATGTCAACTCGCTTCAAAAATCGTCGATCGATCATTTTGAACTGAATGAAATCGGGCGCGTTGTTTTAACGACCAATAAAGCGATTTACTTCGACCCGTATAAAAAGAACCGAAGCACCGGCTCCTTTATCCTCATTGACCCAATGACCAACAACACGGTTGCTGTTGGGATGATCATCGACAAGCTCAATGCCGAAGACCTTCCATCGAAAATAGTGGACGAAAAAACACTGGAAGCCAACAAAATCAGGATTCACAAGGGAGAAAGCCTGATTTCGGAAGCGCAATTACAGAAACGGTACAACCAAAAAGGAACTACTTTGTGGATTACCGGTTTACATGGTTCAGGCAAAAATGAGCTGGCTTTTACGCTCGAAAAAGAACTTTTTGATGCCGGCGCAACGGTTGTTTTACTCGATGGTAGTTCCATCAGGTCAGGACTTTCGACAGAATTAGACTTCTCTCCTGCCGATCGTGCCGAGAACCTTCGCAGAGTGGCCCACATCAGCAAAATCCTTAACGATCAGGGAATTATTACCATTTGTTCATTCATTTCTCCTGACGAAAACATTCGCAAGCAAGTGATTCAAATTATTGGTGAAGATCGTTTTAAGCTGATTCACATGAATGCCAATCTTGAATTCTGTAAACAAAACAAGCCTGAATTGTACGAAAAATACAACCAAGGTCTGATTGAAAACCTTCCGGGTGCCGATCTTCAATTCGTTGTGCCACAAAATCCGACGCTGGTCCTGACTCCTGAAAGCAGAGGCACAAATACACAGATCATCATGGAATTTTTAGCCGACAGCAAAATTTTTCCGATCGTTTAAGCGAAAATCTATTTGATTGAAGATTAGACAAAAGACTCAGAGATGAGTTTTTTGTCGTTTAGGTGGATGCTCTCTTAAAAAGCCCTGGCAGTGTCAATTCGATTGAGAAAATCTGATTTTTAAAAGCATTAATATGAACACGTTCTTCAATATGAATCCAATCGAAAAATTGTACATGTGAACATATCCACTTATTAATTGTAATGTCTTGTATAATTTACAATTATATCTTTATCACAATATAAAGTGTTTAATTCCAGCTTACTTACTTCCGTTTTATGAAAAAGCTACTAATTACTTTAATCATTTTTTCTGTTTTCCTTGTTGATATTTATAGTCAGGAACATACTTTAGCTCTTCATATTTATAATCCATTAGGACTTTTTCAGAAAGCTGGAGGAAAAATTGAATACCGAACCAATCAAATGGGAATTCTGCTTGGGGCGATTCGATATTACGGTTCTATGCCCAGCTATCCGGGAACACAATTTGGTCTTGAATGGAGACGTTACTCAATTCAAAAGGCTGCCAAAAAAAGTGAAAACTTCTTTTATGGCAGATTATTAGCCGGGCATCAGGATCACATGAATGCAAAAGGTGATGGCTTCTTTGCAATCAATGAAGTTCCTGAAGGAAATTATTATGGCGCAGGTGCAGGGGTTGGAAGACACATTAATTATGGGCATTTTTTTATCGACCTGAATGCTGGATTGAAATATGTTTCGTCAAACGTCAAACAGGAAGCTGCTTTTTACCTTTCCGGTCCGGCAAGTTACCTGGACTTACATTTCAATCTTGGATTCCAGTTTTAAGAAAAAAAAACGTTTAAATCACTTGAAATAAAAGGATTCAATCAGTTTTACAAATAATCTTCAACGCTTCCTTCACATGCTTCTCAGGCGATATCTGAGACTTAAATTCCTTGATTAACTGACCTTCAGGATTAAAGACATAAGTCACACGACCGGGAATGAGGCCAAATAAATCGGACGGTACTCCGAGTAATTTACGTAACTCACCACCGGTATCCGACAGCAATGAAAAAGGTAACCGATATTTGGACTTGAACTTTGCATGGGTATCAGGTTTATCGCTGCTCACACCATAAACTACGGCACCCGCATCAACCAGGTCCTGAAACGAATCGCGAAAACTACAGGCTTCCTTAACGCATCCGGGAGTGTCGTCTTTAGGGTAAAAATAGATAATCAGGAATTTGCCTTTCAGTGAAGAAACATCAATTGGACGATGATTTTCATCGTTCAGGATAAAATGAGGAAGCTGTTCCCCAATTTCAAGTTTGCGTTCTGCCATTTGCTGTTAAGTTCGGTTTAATTCTTGTTTACAGAATGTCTCTCAATGCAATGGATATGTCGTCCACCTGCTGAACTCCAACACCACTCCAATGTATTTTTCCATCCTGAAACAACACAACCGATGGAATGTTCTGAACTTTACAACTTGAAGCTATATCCGGATAATGATCGACGTTTACTTTTATGATTCGCACATTCTTCCGAAATTCATCTTTCACTTCTTTCAGAATGGCTGGCATCAAACGGCAAGGCACACACCAATCGGCATAAAAATCGACCAACACCGGTCGCGAAGAATTTACTATTCTATTAAACCTTCGTATCATTTCCAGTCCCCCTTTTCATCTGACACAGTCTGTTTTGGCTAATAAAACACCGCGTTTTCGTATATGTTCGAAGTTGGAGAATAAATAATGAATATCAGCCATAGATATTCCTGATAACATGGAAATCACTTTCAGATATGAATACACCTGAAATTTGAATGAACCAAAACCATGGAATGCGTTTAGCGGATAAATTCCTGCCGGATCGGATTAAAGCTGTCGATTAAACGAGCTGTTGCTGACAGAATTTTCACTGCCTCAGCCCACGGACCATCTGAAAAATCAACAGTAACAGTCATTAAATTTGGAGTAGATATGATGCGCCGTTACAAACCTGAACGAACGATTTCGGGTGTACTATCTGAGAATTTTAATACAGCCATCTTTTTAGATTAATTAATTGACGATTTACAATTTCAACGGGAAATGGTAAATTGTAAATCATTAAATGGTCAATGGCTAAATGGCTTCACTGCCTTTTGAATTTGTTTTGTGCTCATTTCTCCCTGATAAACCAGCAACGAATATTTCAGGACTAGCGGCTCTCCCAAAGGAATTGCGACCAGTTGACGACCAGGAAATACTGCGTTTTGCATACTGGCCGATTTCCTGATTATCCAACGGATTGATGTCGCTGGGTTCTCCGGATTGCTCCAAATAACAAGTCCACCTTCTTTTCCATTTTTCAGGAACGAACCATTGAAATTTATAAAATTTCCGGCATCCACAGCGTTTGTAACTGGCTCAATGATATTATTTTCGCCTCGAAAAGTGACATCTTCCGGAAGTTTTAAACGAACCGAAAAACCACCGTACCCTTTTTCATCGTCGGAACCACCAATTTGTAACCGATCGGCTAATGCTTTCAGGTGAATTTCGAAATCGATGCGGCGGTAATTGCCGGTTTTAGGATACATCGAAATGGTGGTTTTTTCCTGAAGATAAGGTGTTTTACCATCCTTCCACAAGGGCGATTTCCATTCGACGGTTGTATTTATTATTCCAATTCCTTTCAGAAGTTTGAATTCAAAACTTGAAACTTTCTGCTCCAGATTTTTCAATTCCCAACCGTCAGAAACCAGCTCATTGTCAATCAAAATCTGATGCCAGGTCCAGAAAACTCCCCGATGATGAAGGTGGTCGGCCGGAAAATCTTCGGTTAAACGAGTTCCATCCGAACCATAAAGCGGATGAATGTAATTGCAGCGACTAAAATTACCACCCTGGTCTTTCGGACTTTTCTGATAGATGAATATACTGTCTCTTCCTTCCATGAAAAGAAAACCACCCGACTTTACAACCATATTGATTTGTGCAAAACCCATATAAGACAGGAATATCAGGAGAAAGAGTGGTATTCGTTTCAACATTGTTTCAGTTTTTTTTGGTTCGAAATTTAAAAATGAATACGCTCAATGACATTTTTTCGAATGACGAATGACTTTTTCCCAATTCCTTTTCCTAAATTTTTGGCTCCCATCCTTTTTCATACTCGCGACCCCACAACTTCATACCGTCTTTATCGAGAATATGACCATCTTCCGAATTTACTTTGAACGATTTGTTGATCCGGTAAGAGATGTTGGCATAGTGGCACATCATTTGGCTAATCGCACCTTCTTCGATCGGAGAATTCAGCTTGCTTTCTTTTCCACGAATCACATTAAAGAAGTTTACGATGTGTGTATCGGTCATATCGCCACCACCGCCCAATGCAGTTCCGGCTTCGCTTCCCGATGATTTGCTGTCTTTTATTTTTTTGCCTGAACGATCAAAAAGTGTATATCCTTCGCGGTTTATGAAAACAGTTCCTTCGCTTCCGTAAACAATAGTTCCACGGTCGGAGCCATAAGTTTTGTGACCATTACGGCTTTTTCCGTCCCAGGTAATGATTTTATTTCCTGGGAACCGGAAAGTTGCATCCATTGTGTCGTACATTTCCCAGCCATCGTTCAGAAAATGGCGTTTTGCGGCTTCAACTTCTACCATTTCAGGGTATTTTACCTGAAGAGCCCAACGCGCAACATCAAGTTCGTGAGTAGCATTGTTTCCGGTTTCGGCTGTTCCCCATTTCCAACCGTACCAATGCCAGTTGTAATCCCAGATATCGTCCATGTATTCCTGATGCGGAGCTGGTCCTTGCCAGATTTCCCAATCCAGACCATCGGGAACCGGTGCTTTTTTCTGCACCGGACTTTCGCCACGGCTATTGGCATAAAAAGCAACAGCTTTATAAACATTGCCAATTACTCCGTTGTGGATTTCAGCGATTATATCCTGAGATTCTTTGGCAGAACGTTGCTGGTTACCCATTTGAATCACTTTACCATATTTCTTTTGAAATGCGACCAACAACTCACCTTCGCGCGGATTGTGACTACATGGTTTTTCAATGTAAACATGTTTGCCGGCCTGCATAGCCAGCCAAGTTCCCGGTGCATGCCAATGATCGGGAGTGGCGTTAAAAATGGCGTCAACACTTTTATCATTCCATATCTCATGAATATCATTGACCAAAACTGCATTTCCTGAAACTTTTCCGGCCAGATCCTTACCTACTTTTTCGCGTTGCTTTTTCATTACATCGCAAATGTATGCAACATCAACATTGTTATTTTTATCCTGAAGCGCGGCATAATAGGCGCCTACCCGTCGACCACAGCCCATCAGTGCTACATTCAGGCGGTCGTTAGCACCAACAATACGCGAATAACTTTTCGCACTGAAACCGGTAACAGCTCCACCAATAGTAATACCGGCAGCTCCAACGGCAACATTTCGGATAAATTCTCTTCGATTAGTAGTCATGATATTTTGATTTAGGTTTTAGTTTAAATTACGGACAAAACGCCCTTCACATAGCCCAACGATTCGGCTAATCCCGGAACCGGATCGGCATCTTCTTTTTCATATTCGAACGATACAATTCCGGAGAATTTCATTTTCAGAACAGTTTTCAGAAAACCGGGAATATCAATCACTCCACGGCCAACTTCAATAGCTTTACCATCAGAATCAGAACTGGTTACGTCTTTCATGTGAATTTCGAAAATACGTTCGAAATAGTCTTTCATATCAGCCGACGGATCGCGTTGAATGCGCTGTGTATGGCCAATATCCAGACATAAACCCATTCTTGGGTCCATATTTTTAATCAGAACATAGGCGCTTTCGCAGCTTGGATACACTTTGTCGCCCGGACCATGATTGTGGATAGCCAGACGGATATTATATTCCTTGACTTTCTTTTCAGCATAAGGAAGCATTTCGTGCTGTGGAACACCAATAATCATATTCATTCCGGCTTTTCGGGCATATTCAAAAGCAGCATCCACCTCAGCTTCCGATTTCATGTAAATAACGCCACCCGAACCCAATTCAACTCCGGCATCTTTGCATTTTTTAACTGCTTCAGCAATTTCGGCATCAGTTGAAGTTAATTTCAGGTGAAAATCTTTTAATGATATGTGTTTGATAGCTAACCTCTGACAAACGGACAACGCATCATCCAGATTCATTTTCCGGAGAGTGTACGAAGCCAGACCCAACCGAACAGCCGATGAATTAGATTTTTTTGTAGAAATTGGTTCGGAACGAGTAATTCCGGGAATAGCAACTGCGGCCATTCCAAGTCCGGATAATTTCAAGAAATTACGACGATTTGCTTTCATATTTTAGATTTTTCTGATTTTTAAACTCCTGAATTTAACTTCATCATGATGATTTTGAAGCATAATCGGGGCTTCCTTTATCGTACCAAAATCTTTAAATTCGGCATATTTGCTGCGCGCAACCAAAGCTTTGTAAATGCTTGAACCGCGCACATATTCCACTACTTTCATACCATTCAGCCAATGCTCAACCCGGTTATCCGGATAAACTACAATGCGTCCAATGTTCCACTCGCCGGCAGGTTTGGTAAAACGTTCCAGTTTGTCAGCCGGAATCAGATCGTATAGCGATGCCATGGTTCGGTTTCCAACAACACCCATTTTTGCATCCGGATGTTTTTTATCGTCGAGTATCTGATATTCCAATCCAATAGAAGGGCCTCCGTTTCCGGTGAAATATTTCACACCGCTGTTGGCAGCTTCAGCAAAATTAAATTCGAATTGAAACTCAAATGCTGAAAACTTCTCGTCGGTAATAATATCAACGCCTTTCACTGGTGCTTCAGCAGTATTTGCCACCGACATGATAGCTCCATCGGCAACTTTCCAGCCTTCATTCGGAAATTGACTAGAGTCAACACTTTTCCAGCCATTGGTTGTTTTCCCGTCGAAAAGCAATTTCCAACCCTGTTCTTTTTCTGCCTGACACAAGGAATTTGGCAATAAATTCACAACAAAAATATCAGCGGTTTCAGTCGCTTTCAAATCGGTGATTTTTATTCGAATATTTTTCCAACGGATTTGTTTTCCCGGCTGATCATCTTTACCAATTGCATGAACCTGAAGGGCAATTAAGCCAGAAGGAGTCATGTCGTCAAGCACATAAGCCACCGGAACTCCGTTCAACCAGGTACGGATGCTATTTTCCACACATTCAATGCGGTAATGATTCCATTCGCCCAATTTAAAAGCTGGTTTTGCAGCAGGATTCAATTCGCCGGTGTAGAGCCAGCCACGACGTGCTTCGTCGTATATTCCTCCGCTCCAGGCACGTGCCGAAGGGTCAACTTCACACTGATAACCATGTACCTGACCGTTCATAACATCAGGCTTACTGATACTGCGGAACTGAATCCCTGAATTCATTTCGTTGGCAACCAGCAAATCCAATTCCAGAATAAAGTTACTGTAATCCTGATCGGTAGCTAGAAATGAATTGGGAGTATCTGAAACGGTTGTTCCGACAATTTCGCCATTTTCAACACGATAGTTAGCCTCACCATTCAATTGGTGCCAACCCGTTAAATCTTTACCATTAAAAAGCGAATGCCAACCGTCATTTCTTTTAGCTGAAACGGTTGAGACAAGCAATATATATATCAGGATTAAATAAATTTCTCTCATTTGTCTTAGATAAAATATAAGATTTGTATTTTTCCGTGTGCGATAACGGAAACAAAAATATAAATTTAAATGAACTCTTTCCCAATGTTCTTGAACACAAAATAATGAGCTGACAATTTGCTTTTCTCAATGCAAACAATGAACTCTTGAATTTATTTTAACAAATATTACCTCTGAAATCCGTTTTTTGTTTTTGCCTTTTTACTTTTGTTTTTTGCTTTTTTCCGAATTTCATGAAGATTACCATTTTAATTGTATACGGCCTTGTTTTATTGCTGATTGGAATTTATTCCTTCCTGAAAATCAAAACTCCATTCGATTATTTCCTGGCGGGTAAAAAAACAGGCGTTTGGCAGGTTTCAGGAAGTCTATTGGCAACGATACTTGGAGGTTCAGCTATTTTAGGAACCATAGGTTTGAGTGAAAGTCAGTCGTGGGCATCGGCCTGGTACATTCTGGCTGCCAGTTTGGGTTTGTTTGGACTCTTGCCAATTGTCAAAAAAGTATATTCACAGGGCAAATTCACATTACCTGAACTGATTGGTCAGTATTACGGAGAATCTGCCCGAAAGGTCACCTCGCTCATTATTCCGGTTGCCTGGCTGGGGATTGTGGCCGCACAAATTATTGCCGGTGCTCAAATTCTGGTAAGTTTTTTTAACCTGACTTATTCTTCAGGAGTGCTTATAACCGGAATCATCTTCATTGTCTACACCTACATTGGCGGACAGGTTTCGGTAATGAAAACCGATTTGTTTCAGTCATTTTTTATTCTGGGTGGAGTGGTTCTTACTGCATTTCTGATTCCGGCAGATAAATTACCGAAATTGCCAAAATTCGGCACTATTTTCCCCTTTAACAGCCATTTTACGCCTTTCGATTTATTCATTTTAATCCTGACTTTTTCGAGCACCTTCGTAGTTGGACCCGACATTTATTCGCGCGTTTTTTGCGCCAAAGATTCGAAAACTGCGTTCCTCAGTGTCCTGATCGTTGCTGTGATTTTAGTGCCGTTTGCGTTTGTACTTTCTTACGTTGGAATTTATGCCGCCATGATGCAACCAGGAACAGAAAATAGTTCAGCCCTGGTCAATCTGGCCAGTTTGTATATCCCTGAATGGGCAACTGGGATTCTGGTTGCAGCACTTATTTCAGCAGTACTTTCAACGGCAGCCACTACCCTACTTACCGCATCCATGATATTAAGTGAACTGTTTCATAAAGACATAAACAATCAAAAGTCGTTCAAACAAACGAAACTCTTTCTTATCGTTGTTGGAGTTTTAAGTATGCTTATTTCGCTGAAGGTGACATCCATCGTATCCTCATTATTACTGGCACTTTCGTTTTATTCAGGAGCATTTATTATCCCGATGATTGCTGCACTTTTCAATCTGCCATTTAACAAGCGTTTCAGCATTTTAGCCATGCTTTCAGGCGGTTTTCTTGCTTTATCCGGAAAACTGATGATGACTTTTCATCATGCTGAAATTGGACAATATGTGCTGATTTCGGGATTTGTGCTGAATGCGATTCTGATTTTCTTTCCTTTTTGGAAGGAAAAAGATAGGAGAAAAAAAGAAATTGTATTGCTTTGACTTGGATTTTAAACTTGAAATCAAACAAAAATATATGAATTTAAACGTTGCGATCATAGGCTGTGCAAAGATTGCCCATCTTCATGCCAAAGCTATTTTACAAATTCCTGAATTGAGTTTCAAAGCAGTATGGAGCCGGACACCCGAATCGGCGCAGAAATTTGTGGATGAATATGGAGTGAAAGCTTATACGTCAATTCAGGAAATGATCAATGCAGAAAATATCCGGATTGCAATTATTTGCACTGCTCATCCATACCACGCCGATCCAGCCATTCAGGCCATGGAATCCGGATCTGATGTGCTGATCGAAAAACCACTTGCATCAACCCTTCAGGATTGTGACCTGATTATTGAAGCTGCTCACCGAACCGGACGAAAAACAGGTGTAATCAGCCAGCGACGCTGGTACCAGCCGATTGTCCGCATGAAAAGAGCCATTGATGAAGGAAAGATCGGATCTCCGGCATTGGGTTCCATCCAAATGCTTGGATGGCGCGACCGCTCTTATTTTGAAAGCGATTCCTGGCGCGGATCGTGGAAAAAGGAAGGCGGCGGGGTATTGGTCAATCAGTCGCCTCACCAACTCGATTTGTTGCAATGGCTAATGGGCGACATCGACGAAGTTTTTGGTTATTGGGCAAATTTAAACCATCCGTACATTGAAGTTGATGACACAGCGGTTGCCATTGTCAAGTTTAAAAATGGAGGTTTGGGAAACATTCTGGTCAGCAATTCGCAAAAACCAGGAATCTATGGAAAGGTGCATATTCACGGAAGTAATGGTGCAACCGTTGGCGCTCAACCCGAAGGTGGCACCATGTTTATTGCCGGGAAAACCACGATTGCCGAAGCTCCGAAACTTGATTTGTGGACCATACCCGGAGAAGAACATTTGCTGGAAGAATGGAATCAGGCTGACAGTAATGAATTTCACTCGGTCGATGCCATGACCTGGTATTTCAAACTACAACTCGAAGATTTTAAAGATGCCATACTGAACGAGCGTCAACCATTGGTAACTGCGGAAGAAGGTCGGAAAACTGTTGAATTATTTACTGCCATTTACCGATCACAACGCGATGGGAAACCGATAAAATTCCCCCTGGAAACGGAATATGGAAGGGATGATATGGATGGCAGGATATAGGATATAGGATATCGAAAAAAGAAAAGGGAAAGATGCTTTCTATTGATTTATAACACTATGCAATAAGTAAATCTGTAATTTCTTCCTTTAAAGTCGGAAGGTTGTTGATGACAATTGAGCATCTGGTTCTTTTCAAACTGATCGAACAGCTTTGGTTCACCAATATAGTTGTCAATATTTTGAATACAAACCTGAATGTCAAACAAATATTTCTTTTCCTTATTATCCAAAGATCAATTGCTTGGTATTGTTTACTTGTTCAATGAAATAAGGATTTTTCAGAGAGCTTTCCGTAATAAGATCAATCTCGCGATTAAAATGTACTCTTAAACAAATAACGCCTTCTCAATCTTATGGATTTGAAAAATAGGCTTTAGTAGCTTTATTTTATTTGATATTGACCTTGTCATACAATTCTTTATTATTCAATTCGGATCAGGATACTAAAGTAATCGTTTTGAATTAAATATCTGCTATTCATCAAACTTCAGTTTAAAAACAACTACTTCCGGACGGTTTCCGGTTCTGACTGTTGGCCCCCAGGTTCCAAAGCCTGAAGAAACATAGAAATTGGTATCACCTTTTTTCAGATATCCCCAACTCAGTTCAAAAATTCCTTGAATCAGATAATTGAAAGGCCAAAGCTGTCCGTTGTGGGTATGCCCCGAAAGATGAAGGTCAACCTTGGTATCAGCAGCTTCCTGCAAATTGTATGGCTGATGGTTCATAACAATCACTGGTTTAGTTGAATCTAATCCGGCACACAGTTCTGCCAAAGGTTTCGGAGGATTGCTTCCATTGCCCGCCGAATGGTCGTTTCGCCCAACCAATTGAATGCCATTCGGTAATATAACAACCTCGTCAATCAACATTCTGATGTTTATGCTTTTTAAATACGGCAGGGTTTTATCGACTCCTCCAATGTATTCATGGTTTCCCATGATGGCGTAAACCCCAAGTGTCGTTCTGATTTCCTGAATATGACGCCCCAGATTTTTCCTCAGAACCGGTGCAATTTCGCCATCAACCAAATCTCCGCAAAGCAAAACCAGATCAGGTTTCTGTTCCTGAATTATTTCCAGTAACCGTTTTTCGTGCCGTTCGCCAATTAAAGCTCCCAAATGGATGTCGGAAGCCATGAGGATTTTAACTTCCGGAGAACCCGAAACCTTTTTATGAATCGTAAGTGGTATTTCCTTAACATTGATCCACAAGGCATTGATGTGACCTCCAATTACAATCAATGAAACGATTAAAACAACAGCCAGACCCAACCGGAATTTCATGATTTCGGAAAATGCAGGCAAAAAGTGAAAGAAATAGTTAAAAATCCGGACAACGTCGATTAGTACTGCTGCAATTGTAAAATACAGCATGAAAGCGAGCCAGAATGCTCCTATCCGGTAGACCCATTCGCTGAAGGATGAACTAAAGGTTCTTTCCAAAATTGAACCTATTAAAAACATCGGCACCAAAGTCCAAAAAAGCATCATATACGACCTGCGTAACGGCAGGTTCAGCGAAAAAACCTGAAGCCCGCGGACATAAAGGTAATAATTTGATGAAAGATAGATTGTTATTACGATTCCAAAAAAAACCAAAAAAGTGATGCGCATAGTTATATTGAAAAGATAAAAATGTGTTTTTTCTCAGGAAATGTAGTTATGGGTATTATCGTTATATGACTTTAGGATATACATTTTTACTAAAGATTCAAAAGGAACATCAATTTTATTGGCTCGTACCTTTATCTTTTCAAGTAGATCAAGTGGCAAGTTTAATGTTAGTTCCTGCGATAATTTTTTTAAGTTGGGAAAATTCACTTTTTTTGCATCATCCCAGTTTATATATTCCATTGAATTTGTCTTGCTCCAGAATTCAAATTCTTCAAGTTTGCTCTTAAATTGGGAAATTAGTTTAAAGGTTTTCATAATACACCCTCTCTTTTTTATTCATTTTCCGTGCTAAAATAACTCATCTGAATTAGTCTAAAGAATTAGATGTCAAAAATAATCTAATTTTCAGCATATTATCAACTAATAACTAAAAATGACGTTTCTATACAGTATCTTCATTTGCTTCAATCTCAATGACTTCCTGCGTATTCATAAAGTCGCTTGAGAAACGTTCCAGCCATTCGGTCATTTCAGAGGCAAACAGAACTCGCTGCGCTTTAGGCATACTTTCAGCCAGCCGGTCGATTTGCAGGTAATTCATGATTTTTATGACATTATCTGCATCATCTATGGCAAAGATCTTAACGCCACTCAAGTTCAGCGCATAAAGCGAATAAATTTTATTCAGACGTTTGGCAGTTCCGATTACCACATCCGACCCCAAGTATATTAAATCCTTCTGCACATCAATTTTTCCATCGTCGCAAGCAAGATGAACACGCAAATCGGTGTATTCACCCAAACGAGTAAACTCATCCTTCATTTCCAGTGCGCGGTCTTTATCCAAAACAACAATGACAGCACGCGGAACATCATTCAAAGAGGATTTCAATTTCTGAAGTACACTCACCACAATGGTTGTTGTTTTTCCGCTGTCTTTGGGAGCAATACATAACAAATCGCGGCCACTTTTTATTTTAGGTATGCAAATTTGCTCGAGTTCGGTTGATTCGGTGAATCCGTTTTCCTGCAGAACTTCGATAAGCTGAGCATCTAATTTTTCGTTAATCATCAGTATGTGTGTTGTTTATTAATATCTATCCAAACTATTAATTAAAATATTTTTTCCATGACCGGGGTATTCTCAATTTCATCCGAAAGATGTTAATTTCTTCTCTTAACGTTACCTTGGGCGTTGCCCGGTCTATTCTATGTCGCCCTTTCAGTGCTTTTTAGGGACAAAGCCCCGCCATGTAAAAGCATAGGGCGAAGTGAAACGTAGTATTATGATATTTGAGAACGAAAACTTTACAAATCCATAGGGCATATCGCCCTATGTTTATACAGATCGCCGTAGTGTTTTTTTGACCACTGAAACTGCGACTAATAACTTCATTACCCAATTTCGACCACCGTAATTCCGGCACCCCCAAACTGAATATGTTCGTCGCGGCATGATTTCACCGCGGGTTCCGATTTCAGATAATTACGGATCATTTCTTTCAAGATACCATTTCCTTTTCCGTGAAGAATTCTCAATTCACTAAAATCGAGCATAATGGCATCATCGATGAACGATTGAATGATTTGAATGGCCTCTTCGGTTCGTTGTCCACGCACGTCCACTTCCGTTTTGAAATTGAGCCGTTTCTCATTCATGCCTTTGTTAATATTGGACATGGTCTGGTTGTAGGTGCGCTGTATCTTTTTTGCCTCGTTACCGGTAATTCTCTTCAATTTATCGCGACTGACCGAAGTTCGCAACTGGCCGAATGCTACAACAGCATTCTTTTCATTCAGTTCAAGAATTTCTCCTATCGTTTGATTTCCAGTCATCAAAACCCGGTCTCCCGGTTTCCATTCATCGGCAATCACTACTTTCTCCTTTTCCGCAACAGGTCTCTTTTCTGTTCGTTTCTGATTTCGTTGCGATTCTTTTTCTTTCAGCCGCTGGATTTTCTGGTTAATCTGATCATCCTGAACTGTTGAATTATCTTCAATTTCCTGCTTAAATTCAGTGAGCTTGGCGCGAATTAATTTTGTTTTCTCCTTATCCGCCTGACTTTCACGAATTTCGCGAATCGTGTTTTCAATTCGCTTGTTGGCTTCAGAAAGCACCTGATCGGCTTCCTGCCTGGCTTTCGACAGTATTTCCTTGCGCTGTTTATCCAGTTGCGACAAATCAGTTTCGTATTTTCCAGCCAGATCATCCAATGATTTCTCAACTTTTCTGATTTTCTCCCTTTTGGTTTCCCAGTATCGTTTATCGCGTACAATATCGCGCAAGTGCTTATCGAAATTGATGTGGTCTTTTCCTATTTTCTCAGTTGCATCCTGAAGAATACTCTCCGGAAGGCCAATTTTACGGGCAATTTCGAAAGCAAAAGAGCTTCCCGGCTTGCCAATATCGAGCTGAAACAAAGGTTCCATTTTAGACGAATCGTACATCATGGCAGCATTCTCAATGCCTTCAGACGATGATGCAAAATGTTTTAAGTTTGTATAATGGGTCGTAATTACACCAAAAGTTTTCATTTCGTTGAGCTGCCCAAGAATGGACTCCGCAATGGCTCCACCAAGCATCGGCTCCGTTCCGGTTCCAAATTCATCGATCAAAACCAGTGTTTTTTCATTCGAATTCTTTAGAAAAAACTTCATGTTCATCAAATGCGAACTATAGGTACTCAGGTCATTTTCAATTGATTGTTCATCTCCAATATCTATAAACAACTTGTCGAAGATTCCGGCAGCACTGGTTTGTCTGATCGGAATTAGTAAACCACATTGAAGCATGTATTGCAGCAGCCCAACTGTTTTCAGACAAACAGATTTTCCACCGGCATTGGGCCCTGAAATAAGCAAAATATGTTTTTTCGGCGTTAGTTTAATATTTAGCGGAACCACTTTCCGGTTTTCGCGGCGCAGAGCCAGCATCAGCAATGGATGAACAGCACCTTCCCAATCCAACTGACATATATTTTCCAAATATGGTTTTATTCCATTGATATCAATCGAATAAATGGCTTTGGCCCGGATAAAATCGATCTTTCCAAGAAATTCGTATGATTGCAGTAAATCAGGCAAATACGGACGAATATCGTTAGAAAAAACAGTTAGTATTTTAACAATCTCGCGCATTTCAGCATATTCGAGCTCACGGATTTCATTGTTCAATTCAACCACTTCGGCGGGTTCGATGTACGAAGTTTTTCCGGTAGCCGACTCATCGTGCACAATTCCGTTCAAACGACGTTTAAGTGCCGAAGCTACCGGAATAACCGCACGTCCGTCGCGCATGGCAACCGAGGCATCATCCTCCACCAAACCATCTTCCTGCGCTTTCCGGAGAATCGATTGCAGGCGCTTTGAAACTCCGGATTGCTTGCTCTGCAAGTCTTTCTTGATTTTGGCCAATTCCGGTGAAGCATTATCTTTTATCTTTCCGTATTTATTCAGTATCGAATCAATCCGGCTGATGACATACGGATAAACCTGAACGGCGGTGAGTAGGCGTTTCAAACAGGGAAACTGGTCTTCTTTAGTTTGTTTCAGGAAACGGACTATTCCTGAAATCGTATCAAGCGATCGTTTCAGATCAAACAATTCGTCTATTTCCAGAAAACGTCCTTCAATCCTGATTTTCGCCAAAGCTTCGCGGAGATCGAAATAATAGCTGGTCGGAAAATTCTCCATTTCCTGAATAATCACCACAAATTCGCTCACCAGCGAAAGATCATCGGTTAGTTGAGCAAAATCGCTCGAAAAGCTGATTTCGTCAACCAATTCGTGGCCCAAATTACTCAGGCAACGTCCTTTGAGCAATTCACGTATTTTATCAAAACCTATCTTCGATTCAAAATTTTCAGGATATACCAGTGTCATACCATTTTATTGTGGGTGCAAAAGTACAAAGGAATTTCAAGTTCGATGATCCATGATTCAAGTTTATTAAAGAATAACAAACTGTTACTTCTTGGTTATTGAATTGTTAATGCTAAAAATTTGGTGAAAATTCATGCTTTAAGTTCTCAATTTTAACTACGTTTGTTAAACAAATTAAAAACAGAAAACTATGTTACCAAAATTTTTGCTTGCCGACAATTCTCAGGAAATGCCTGAGATGCTGTATGTTGTACACAACGAAAACCCACGGTTTATTGTTGGAAGCGACATTGAAGATTTCGATGTGAATCAGACTATTTATTGGATTGACAGTGAACCTGCCGACAAAGATCTTATCGCTCAACTTTTGAATGAAGCTGAAGCGTTTATTGAAGCCGAATTAGAAAATCAGGACAGTTATTTTGAAGACGGGGAGGACGATTAAAATGACAGCACAAAAACGATTAACACGATCGAAAGAAAAAATGGTAGCCGGTGTTTGTGCCGGTTTGGCAAATTATATCAACATCGATCCAACCATTATGAGGATATTGTTTGTACTTATCGCATTTGTCGGAGGTGCATCAGTGCTGGCTTACCTGATTATGTGGATCGTAATGCCTGAAGAAAAGACAATTTAGCTGGTGAAATTTGCCAGTTAAATTGTGTTTTCCTTTTTTCATTTTTCTTTTTCCTATAATTGTGGTACTTGTTTTAAACTTAGTTGAATTCGTTTACGCTGTAAATCGAGTTCAATTACTTTGACATGTACATGCTGATGCAATTTCACTATTTCCGAAGCATCGCTAATAAAACGATCGGCCAGTTGAGAGACATGCACCAGTCCGTCCTGCTTGACTCCGACGTCGACAAATGCCCCGAATTTCGTTATGTTGGTAACAATTCCCGGCAAAACCATGCCAACCTGCAAATCTTCAACCTTGAAAATATCGGGTGCAAACTCAAATACTTTGATGGCTTTTCGGGGGTCGCGTCCTGGTTTGGCAAGTTCCTTTTTAATGTCTTCAAGGGTTGGAAGCCCAATTTGTTTGGTGATATAGTTGGCCCAAACGATCTGCTTCTGAAGTTCTTCGTTCGAAATCAATTCCTGAATGGTACACTTTAAGTCTTTCGCAATTTTTTCTACAACAAAATAAGTTTCAGGGTGAACGGCAGAATTATCTAAAGGATTAGCCGCATCCGAAATACGCAAAAACCCAGCAGATTGCTCATAGGCCTTCGCTCCCATCCGTGCCACTTTTTGCAATTCGGAACGCGAAATAAACGGTCCGTTTTCTTTTCGGAAATCCACAATATTTTGAGCCAACAACGGTCCGAGTCCCGAAATATAGGTCAGCAAATGCTGCGAGGCCGTATTGACATTGACACCCACCATATTCACACTCGATTCGACCACTTTATCCAAACTGTTCTTCAGTTTTTTTTGATCCACATCATGCTGATACTGCCCTACTCCAATTGATTTCGGATCAATCTTTACCAGTTCGGCCAGCGGGTCCATCAACCGGCGACCAATTGAAACCGCACCCCGCACAGTAACATCATATTGCGGAAACTCATCACGCGCAATTTTAGACGCTGAATAAATGGAGGCGCCATCTTCAGAAACTACATAAACTCGCAGTTCACGGTCAAAATGCAGTTTCTTGATAAATGCTTCGGTTTCGCGGCTTGCTGTTCCATTACCGATTGCGATTGCTTCAATCTGGTAAGAACTTACCAATGAGCTGATTTTACGGGCGGCCTGCTTGGTTTCTTCCTGAGGTTTATGAGGATAAATGGTTTCGTTATGAAGCAGGTTTCCCTGTGCATCGAGACAAACCACTTTACAACCGCTGCGATAACCCGGATCGAGTGCAAGTACCCTGAATTGCCCGAGCGGCGCAGCAAGCAAAAGCTGCCTCAAATTCCCGGCAAATACACGAATGGCTTCTTCATCAGCTTTCTCTTTCGACGAATTTGCAAATTCGGTTTCAATAGAAGGTTCCAGAAGCCGTTTGTAGGCATCGGTAACAGCCAATTCAATCTGATCGCTGCAACTGTTATTACTGGTAATAAAGAAGCGTTTTAACCGCACAATCGGTTCTTCGCTGTCCGGAGTAACCGAAACCCTCAAAAAACCTTCGTTCTCGCCACGGCGCATGGCCATTAACCGATGCGAAGGACATTTACTTAACGATTCGTTCCAGTCGAAATAATCATGATATTTTGCCGCTTCTTCCTCTTTCCCTTTGATTACTTTCGAAGTAATAAAGGCTGCGGAATCGAATGCACGTCTGACAATCCCGCGTGCCTTTTCATTTTCGTTAATCCATTCGGCAATAATATCACGAGCTCCGGATAAGGCATCTTCAGCTGATTCAACCAAGTCGTTGATAAAAGATTGAGCCCGACGTTCAATATCCCGTTCATTCTGTTGAATGATTAAATTGGCCAGTGGTTCCAGTCCTTTTTCGCGGCCAATCATAGCCCTGGTGCGGCGTTTCGGTTTGAAAGGAAGGTAGATATCTTCCAATTCTATTTGATCCAGACAATCTTCTATTCGCTTTTTCAATTCAGGAGTCAGCAAATTCTGCTCATCAATGGTTTTCAGAACAGTTTCGCGGCGTTTGAGCAATTCTTCCAGTTTCTCTTTTTCATTTTTGATGGATTCAACCTG
Organism: Bacteroidales bacterium; assembly: GCA_038329265.1. Taxonomy (GTDB): domain Bacteria; phylum Bacteroidota; class Bacteroidia; order Bacteroidales; family Prolixibacteraceae; genus Aquipluma. Next base: position 19,244 of record JBBQMW010000034.1, read on the forward strand.
AACCTCGTCGAGACTTCCGGTCAACTCTTTCCGGTAACGCGAAATAAATGGAATAGTCGCACCTTCATTCAGTAATGCGATTGTATTACTAACTTGTGTGTCCTGAATTCCAATAAGTTGAGCTATTAGCCTGATGTATTTCTGATCCATATTCAAAAAGTAAAATTGAAAGCCGAAGTTAGCTGTTTTTGGAGAAGTTAAAAACTGAAAACTTTTGCTTATCTTTAAAAGATAACTTTAATACCCAAATTATGAAAATTCAATTCAAAACCTTACTGCTTTTGTTCGTTGTATCTATTTTCTCTGTTTCACAGCTTCAGGCTGAAGTCAAAAAAAAACCGATTATTGGTGAATGGCTTTATGAAGTAAGCGATGCTCCCTATGGATATGAAAAGGGAAGTCTTATTTTCTCTGAAAAAGAAGGGCAAACCGTCTGTGTTATCAAACTTGAAGCAGGTGAATTGTCGGTGAACGATTTGAAAATTGTAAAAGACAAAGTTACATTTACAACGGTAGTAGATGGAAATTCAATTCTTGTTGATCTGACTCTTGATAAGAACAAGCTCTCAGGAAAAGTGGACACTCCGGAAGGTCCAAAAACTTTAACTGCTGTAAGAAAGTAAACGAACTTAATCTAAAAGGAAGCCGAATTTCAGAAAAAGGAATTCGGCTTTTTATTGCCCGAATTTCAGCACGTGATGTTTTAACCGGAAAGCGAACAAAACCGCTGCTGTTGCGAGTCCAAATACGAATCCAATCCATACTCCTGAATATCCAAAGTTAAAGACAAAAGCCAGCAAATAACTGATTGGCAGGCTCACCACGATATACGAGAAAAATGCAATAAACATTGGAATCCGAACATCGGTCAATCCACGCAGAGCACCCAGTAAAACTACTTGTACGCCATCAAAAACCTGAAAAAATGCTCCTACAATTAATAATCCTGATGCAACTTTGATTACGGCAGGATCAGAAGTGAAAATCGCTGGCAATTGGTTCCTTAGCAAAATAAAAAGAAGCCCCATAAGCGACATAAATGCAATTACCATATGGAGAGATGCGAATATGGTTTGTTTTATCTCGTTAAGGTTATTATCGCCGAATGCATGACTGACACGAATCGTTGTTCCTGAAGCCAGACCAAAGGAAATGAGATAAGTCATCCCTGCCATACTTATAGCTACCTGATGTCCGGCGAGTGATTCCTTTGAGATCCAGCCAAGCATAATTGCACCAAAGGTAAAGGCCAGTATCTCAATAACCATTTGTGAACCAATCGAAAAACCAATCGTGGATATTCGTTTAATGGTCAGTTTATCCAAGACTGATTTTGATGCGCCAATGAGGTAGTCTCTGAAGTATGTTTTTCGTAAAATATATAAAACAAAAATTACCGGCATGATTAACCGGGAAATAAATGAAGCAAAGCCTGAGCCATTCAGTCCAAGGGTCGGAAATCCAAATTTGCCATAAATCAATACGTAATTAAGTATGATATTTACCAGATTGATGATGATAGTTATAATCATTGCTATTTTGGTATTGCCAAGGCCTTCAAAGAATTGCTTGACAGAGAAAAACATCATCAGTGGTAAAAGTGAAGCAACATGGATGAGGTAAAATGGAATTGCTTTTCGAACGACTACTTCCGGTTGTCCCATTCGATTCATGAATAATGCCACCAATGCCATAATCACACACAAAAGTATTGATGACAGAAAATTGATGAATATGCCATTCTTAAGCAGGCGGTGAATGTTTTTTGGATCATTCATTCGAAACGATTGTCCGACAAGCGGTGTGATTCCCATAGTAATTCCTAAACCGAACAACATTCCCACATGAAAAACACTTATCGCAAATGAAGCAGCCGCCAACTCTGTTGTTCCAAGATGCCCAACCATAACATTATCAACCAGGTTTACAGTTACCTGACCGATCTGCGAAAAAATAACCGGCACGGCCAGATTCAGGTTTTTTCGGTAAACTGGAAAGTAATCAGAAATGCGCACGATAATTCAGGAAAAAGTAAAAAGAAAATGGGACAAAGTAAAATCGGGACAAAGTAAGTAATTATACCGATTGAAGAAATGTAACAGTCCAATCTTCGCACACTCGATTGACCTTAACATCTCTATTCATCGGCATTATACCACAATGGCTTTGGGCTGATTTGAATTTGCATTTGGTATTACAACGAAAACCAGTATGAAAACTTGACCATAAATACATTCTGCGGCTCAACATTCCAAATGTTGCCAAAGCTTTTCCAGATCGACTGGTTCAACTGATCGGAATATGCCGAACGCGTGTTTGTCCAAACTAGATATACCGTTGAACCGGGCCTGAATTCCCAGCGACCAACCATATTTGAACTGAATTCATGATAGTTAAAATCAGGATTATTGATGGTATATTCATGTCCATCTTTATTTCTCAGCAAATACGGGTTGAATTCTGATTGTGTCAGGCTGCGATATCGTTCATTTAAATTCCGGTTGGAGGCATCGGCTACCTCCCTGAAATTTTCGTAGGTACCCATCGAAGCGTAAGGATTTCCGTAATACTGTAAAGAGATTTCAGGAGAAATAAAGTATTCGAAACGCAGGGTTGATGAAAGCGTATTTCGGTCAATTGTCCCAACCAGATAGTTTTTTTCACCGGTGTTATCAGTTATAGTGGTAACATACTTGTTGTTGTCGATTGAATGATCGAAAACAGTAACTGAAGTAATGCTTAATTGGTCGAATACCTGCCACTTCAAATAGGCTGAATAAAAGGAAGATTTTGTGATCTGATCAGGAGAATTTTTGAATCTTGAACCCAATCCAGCCCAAAAATAGTTTACTGAATTGGATTGAATATACAAATCCAAATCATTGATATCATCCTTATATAGTTTTGGACCACCCCGTAATTCGCGGGTATCAAAACTATTCAGACTCCTTCTCAGGTTCAAATGTGTAAGCCACATATTATTGAGCTGGATGAATCCGTGTAAATTTAAACGATCGAGCGTGTTTTCGCCACCAAAGCTCCAATCGTGTAGTTGTGTAAATTCAGAATAATAACTCCTGATAATTCCTCCCGGACTGTTAACTTTATAAGTTAACTTGAGTATCTGTTCAATATAGTCAGCTTGCCTGATGTAACCTAAATCATTCAGATCGATGCCCGGAGAGCGCCAGTTTAGAGATCCAATGGCTCTGAACCGTCCACTACGTTTCCCTCCGGAAAGAAAACCGCCATGACCTGACAGGCTTGTTTTGTTCGGATCGTATTCCAAATGATCGGCATCAACCCGTTGAAAATAATGCACCGGCGACCGTTGCAATCGCGATATGGCATCCTCGTCTCCTCGGATATCGCTAAAAAACCCCTTGTAATCAACAAAGTATTTGCGGTTTTTCCAGTTATGCTGAAAATCTAGACCACCAGACATGGCCGAATTGGATAAAAACAGGAGATTGTCGTCGTTAATATCGCGCAATGTAGAAGTTATCATACCTCCAAATACCGTATTTCCACCATTAAAATCCTGTTTTACCCGACCAACCATAAAATTCGAAAAGGGTTCAACAGCTTGCTTAGAGGTTGAATCGCCAGTGTAAATCTTTGCATTTTCTTTTGCAGTTATGCTTTGTACGACTCCAACTGACAGCCCATCTTTTGTTTTTCCGGTTAGTTTTACCGCACTCAAAATAGAGGTATTATCAGCTACCGACATAGTTTGGTTCTCTTCCAAATCAGGTGAATCACTGGGCGCATGGCCAATCCGGCGACTGTAATAAAGCATATCATCGCCAATGCTGTAATCGAGTATGGTATTTCCTTCCAAAAAGAAAGGTCTTTTCTCTTCATTATAAACTTCATAGTTGGTCAGATTCAGCACGGCCGGATCAGATTCAACCTGTCCAAAATCGGGATTAATGGCATAATCGAGCGTAAAACCTGAATTCAAACCAACTTTACCACTAAGCCCGACGCCATTGGTCATTTTATTTTCCTGATCGGTATTTGGGCTAAACCGCGCACTCATGTAGGGTAAAAATTCATAGTTGGTTTTTGGTTTTATACCTTCAATTCCTTTTACTTCTCCAAACAGATAAACCATGGCAGGCGCATCAACGGGCACTAACTTCCATTGGTCCTCTTCCTGAAGACGGTCAATCCAGCGCCAGACATGCATTCCCCAAATTTGTTCCTGACCTGGAGCAAAATGAATCTGTGTAAACGGAATTTGCATTTCAACAGTCCAGATTGAATCATAAACCTGCGCATGGCCATCCCAAACGGCATCCCAATTATAATCCAGTTCGCCTGAAACCAGGCGTACCAAATCGACTTTTTGACCCGATGCGCCTACATTAAATTCGTAAGCAGTTTGTTTATCGTTGTACGAATCGAAAGCAATACCAACAACATCGCCATTACCAACACTTTCATCTCTTCGTGTCAGAATTGGCCTTATTTCTCCCGGACCTTTATCGTAGCATTTAAAAGCAACGTATAGATTATTGTCGTCGTAAAGAATTTTTATTTCAGTATCTTGCGATGGATTTTTTCCCTGATTTGGTAATTGTTGTACAAAATTTCCCGACCAGGAACCGGTTTCCCAACAGGAATCTATAAGTTTTCCGTCAATTTTTGGGCGTTTTTCTGTTCTGGATGTCTGATAAACCCGATTTGTTCCGGCAAGACGATTCACAGTTGAATCTTTTGAAAGGCTATATTTCTCTGAACTTTGAGCAAATACTGAAGCCATTCCACCAAGATAGAACAGAATGAATGCAACGGAGTGGTAAGTCATAAGGTTTGATTAAGCCGAGGCAAATATATAATTAAAATCATAAGTTTCATATGTTAACTGTATTTTTATTGACTAAAAAGCAAACAATTTTTCAAACAATTCATACTTTTCGTGGTTGTTAATGCTTGTAAAATCGACCTAAGCTTATAAATTCATAATTCGAATAAATATTTCATATGCAAAAAATCAAAAAAATTCTGATAGCTAACCGAGGCGAAATAGCCATCCGGATTATGCGGACATGCCGTGAAATGGGCATTTCAACGGTTGCAGTTTTTTCCGATGCTGACCGTACTTCGATGCATGTAAGGTATGCTAATGAAGCCTACCACATCGGTGCATCATCTTCCTCCGAAAGCTATTTGAATTCAGCAAAGATTATTGAAGTTGCAAAAATGTCGAATGCTGACGCTATTCATCCGGGCTATGGGTTTTTGTCAGAAAATGCGGATTTTGCAAGAAAATGTGCAGAAAATGGCATTAAATTCATTGGGCCATCTCCGGAGGTTATTAATCAGATGGGAAATAAAATTCAGGCCCGACTCACCATGATAGCAGCAGGTGTTCCTGTCGTTCCGGGTACCACCGAAAGCGTGAAAACTGAAAAAGATGCTATTGAAACTATTCTGAAAATAGGACTGCCAGTTATGGTAAAAGCCGCTGCCGGTGGCGGAGGAAAAGGGATGCGTCTGATTACTACTGAAAAAGAAATCACCTCGCTGGTTCGGTCTGCACGTTCAGAAGCAAAATCTTCGTTTGGAAACGACTCGGTTTATATTGAAAAATATATCACCTCGCCGCACCACATCGAGTTTCAGGTATTGGGCGATCAGCACGGAAATGTGATTCATTTATTTGAGCGTGAATGTTCGGTACAAAGGCGTCATCAGAAAATGATTGAGGAAACACCTTCACCATTGGTAACTCCCGAATTACGACAGAGAATGGGTGAATGTGCGGTGAATGCAACCAAAGCTGTAAATTACGAAGGTGCCGGAACCATCGAATTTCTGGTTGATAATGATTTGAATTTCTATTTTCTGGAAATGAATACACGTCTTCAGGTTGAACACCCTATAACCGAACGTGTTACCGGAATTGATCTGGTAAAACAACAGATATTAATTGCAGAAGGACATGTATTACAGATTACTCAGGATAAACTTCGGCAAACCGGGCACGCCATTGAATGCCGGATTTATGCTGAAGACTCCGATAATAATTTCATGCCAAATCCGGGAAGAATTTACAACATTACCCAACCTTTGGGACTTGGTGTGCGAACCGATGGATATGTTTATGAAGGTTATGAGATTCCGATCTATTACGATTCAATGATATCGAAGCTCATCGTATGGGCCGAAAACCGGAACGAAGCGATTGCACGTATGAAAAGGGCGCTTTACGAATATAAAATTACCGGTGTTAAAACTTCCATCAAATTTCTGGAACGGATTATGGACACCGATGATTTCAGGAGTGGAAATTACGACACCAACTTTATCGAAAAGAACAAAGTGGAATTATTGGCCGAGAAAAAATGTTCGACCGAAACTGAAGATATGATCATTATTGCCTCTTACATTGAATATTTGGATCAAATGAATATTTCACAGATCTCGAAAGAAATGTATACCGCACAAAACCGTTGGAAAAAATATACCTATCAAAAGAATTTTGAACGCTTATAATCCCCTGAAAAATGTCAGTACAAATTAAACTGGATAAAAGAATCGCATCAGTATCGATTTTGAAGCAATTTGAAAACCTTCTGGAGATCAAAGTGGATGATAAAATCTATCAAATCGATTTAATGCACAACGATGAAGGTATTTTTTCAATTCTTGAAAATGGCCGTTCGTACAACATTGAACTGGTGCCCCAATCGAAACCAAAACATTACACAGCCTACACGCTTTACGACAATTATGAAATTGAAGTGATTGATGCCGAATCGAGGTATCTCAGGAACCGTTCCGGCGTAACTCAATTATTGTCCGAAAACACTATTTCATCTCCAATGCCTGGCAAAGTGATTAAAATACCTGTAGCAGTTGGCGATGAAGTAAAAAAAGGAGATACCGTTATTACGATATCTGCCATGAAAATGGAAAGTGAATATAAATCGCCGATCGATGGAAAAATTGTCAAAATATTTGTGGCTGAAGGAAGTACCGTTGAAGCCAATCAGAAATTAATAGAAATAGAATAAATTTAAGAATATGGATTTAAAAGCCAAATTTGACCAGTTTGAAATCCTGAATCAGGAGGCAGAAGCAGGTGGAGGAGCCAAACGCGTTGAAAAGCAACACGAATCAGGAAAAAAGACTGCACGTGAACGAATTGACATGTTGCTTGATCCCGGCACGTTTAACGAAATCGATAAAATGGTGACTCACCGGGGCAAAGATTTTGGTATCGATAAACAAATATATCCCGGCGATGGATTGGTCTCAGGATATGGCAATATAAATGGACGTCTGGTGTATGTTTTTGCACAGGATTTCACCGTATTTGGCGGCACGCTCAGCCGATCGAACGCCGATAAAATCCTTAAAATTCAGGATTTGGCTGTTAAAATGGGGGCTCCTGTAATTGGATTGAATGATTCTGGTGGCGCCCGAATTCAGGAAGGCGTAGAAAGTTTGGCTGGTTATGCCGATATATTTCACAACAATGTAATTTGTTCAGGAGTTATTCCGCAGATAAGTGCAATCCTCGGCCCATGTGCCGGCGGAGCTGTTTATTCACCAGCACTCACCGATTTTATTTTTATGGTTGAGAAAACCAGTCACATGTTTGTTACTGGTCCGGAAGTAATAAAAACGGTGACTCACGAAGATGTGACCAAAGAAGAACTGGGCGGAGCAATTACCCATGCTTCGCGAAGTGGTGTGGCTCATTTTACCGGAAGCGACGAGGAGCAAACGCTTATGATGGTTAGGGAGTTGATGAGTTTTCTTCCATCGAACAACATGGAAGAACCGCCATTCAAAATAGGTTCCGATCCTGAAAACAGAGTAGACACCTCGCTGAATCAGGTAGTTCCCGTCGATCCGAATAAGCCTTACGACATTAAAGACATTATTCACGTAATAATTGATGACGAACATTTCCTTGAAGTACAGCCACATTATGCTGCAAATATAGTCATTGGGTTTGCCCGGATGGGTGGTAAACCAATTGGCATTGTTGCCAATCAACCCAATCATCTAGCAGGTGTGCTCGATATCAATTCATCGTCAAAAGCGGCACGTTTTGTTCGTTTTTGCGACGCATTTAATATTCCGTTAGTCACACTGGTTGATGTTCCCGGATTTTTACCTGGTACTGCTCAGGAATTCGGAGGAATTATTAAACACGGAGCCAAGTTGCTGTATGCTTTTGCTGAAGCAACGGTACCTAAAATTACCCTGATTACCCGTAAAGCTTATGGAGGTGCATACGATGTCATGTCGAGCAAACATATTGGCGCCGATGTAAATCTGGCTTATCCTACTGCTGAAATCGCTGTAATGGGTCCCGAAGGTGCAATCAATATTTTATATCGTGGTAAGCTGACTGAAGAAGAAAGAGTTGCAGCAGTTGATGATTACCGGGAGAAATTCGCCAATCCATACCGAGCTGCCGCACTGGGTTACATCGATGAAATTATATTGCCTCAGGATACCCGGACAAAAATTATTCAGGCGCTAAAAATGACACACAATAAGCGCAAATCGAACCTGCCGCGCAAGCATGGGAATATACCGCTATAATAGAATAAAGGAAAAAGGTATGAGTCAATAGGAAAAGGGTGTACGACAAAATTCCCTTCCTTCATTTTCACTCACCCCCGGTGCGCTTCGCTTACCTCGCCCCTTCTACTCGTAGAGAGGGGAAAAGCCCTGCTTGCGGGGCTTGGGGGTGAGTGGGAAAAATTATAAACCACA
>JBBQMW010000035.1:0-27465 GCA_038329265.1 Bacteroidales bacterium
TGTTTTGTAGAGCTTTAAATTCTCCTCCTCAATTACATCTATCTCAAAACCGAAGAAAACTGTTTGGTCAAAATAGAAGAATTTTAAAATCGCAAAACTTACTATCTCAAATACTCTTGCATCAACATTCGGAGCCAATAGTCCTAATACAAATTCTGATGTTTTTGGGATTTTTTCATCCTCAAGGTCTTTTAATTTCTCGCAAGTGTCAATAAATTTTTCAAATGAACCTCTTTTCACTTCGACATAGGCATCGACAATTTCCAATATTGCATGTGAAATATTGAAAGTGTTTTTGTTAGCAGTAACATTTATTAGATTTTCATTAAACCAATATCTGTTTGTTGCAACAACCCTTATGATTGGCGTAAATTCACACGTTGGAAAGAATTTTCTAAATTCTTCATTCATGCGGTGATTTAACGCATGGTTTTGAAGTTTTGAACCAAATGATAATTCACGTTGACGTTTAAAAAGTTCAGAAAATTTTGCTCCTGCAAATTCAGAATAGCCAGTCTTTTTATCAAAATCATTTGAAATATAATCTTCAATAAGGACATAGATTGCATATAGATTTCCAAAACTACCTCTTGATTTTGAACCTCTATTAGCTGATTTAGTCTTTATGTTTATGTATTGTAAAAGCTCACTGTTTTTAAAAATTTGCTCAAAATCTTCAATAAAATGCTTTGCTAAGATTTCATCAATCTTGTCGGTGAAAGGATGTCTCATAATGTAGGCTCAAATAAAGTTTGTTGTTGAAAGTTTTTTATTTCATAAGTTTTTGGTTCTCTATACAATTTTTCACCGTTATGTTCAACTAAACCTTGAACTCTTCTTAAACCTATTTTTGTAAATTCTTCGTTAATTTCAATTCCAATAGATTTTCTTTTTAATTTTTTTGCAACAAACGAAGTTGTAAATGTACCAGAGAAAGGGTCTAAAATGATGTCTCCTTCATTTGAACTTGCTTTAATAATTCTTTCAAGTAAAGCAATTGGTTTTTGGGTAGGATGATTTTCATATTCATCCATTCTGTATCGAACCCTAGGAAAATCCCAAACATTACCTGGAACTTTCTCGTTGTTATATGGCTGTGGTGGATTTTTTCTATAATCAATTAAATTTCTTTTTGCTCCAGTCTTTGCTTCAACAAGTATATTCTCTGAATTAAATGTATAATTATTTTTATCCTTTACGCAGAAAAGAATCGGCTCATACATTGAACCATAAAATTTCTTAGCCTGAACGCCTGAGCTATCATAAGACCAGATAATCCTAGATAAAATTTCAATTTTATTTCTTAAAAAAATATCAAAATAGGGGATGAATTGAGTTGAAGTCATTACATAAAAACTTCCTGTTGGTTTAAGTTTTTTAAGACAAAGACTTATCCACTTATAACACCAATCTAAATAGAGTTCGTCTGTTTTCCATTTGTCTTTCAATCCATTAAAATCTTTCCCAATATTGTAAGGTGGGTCAACAAATATTAAATCAATACTTGAATCCTTTATTTCATTTTGAAGTATCTCTAATGCGTCACCTTGATAAATAAGATGATTTTCATGTTCATGTTTTATCATATCACATCTTTTTTTGATAATTTACTTTTTGTTCTGCAACTTTCAACGCCTCAGCACCAAATTCCTCGTCTTTAATGTCGTAAATGATTTTATCACTTATCCAATCAATTAATAACTCTTTAATTGGGACATTGAAGTAGTCCGAAATTAATTCAACCTGTTTTTTAGTTGCTTTTCTTTTCCCATTTTCAATTTTGCTTAAAACTGCTTGGTCAACACCTAAATGAAATGCAACAATTCGCAAAGGAGTTCCCTTTTCATCCCTTAGTTCTCTTATTTTTTCACCGAAGCTATTCATTTTGTTGACATCATTCGTTTTGACAAAAATAGTCAATATTAATTTATTTTCAAGATGTTTCTCTGTAATTTTTCCACAATCTTTTCAACTGGCGAGTGCGTAAGCAAGAAACAGCTCTTTTGTAAATTTTGGTTGTGTGGCGGCTTGTGCGATTTACAAATGTGCTGTTTTGTGCGTTGGTAGTCAATATTCAATTTTCTGTCTTTATGTACAAATTATCTGCTGTCGCTGTCTTTTTACACTTGGCGGTAACACCGATATATACCCAAAGTTGTGTATATATCGGTATTGTGATGTGTGTTTGTTTTTGTTATATCGTTGAATTTGTGTAATAACCATATTTAGTCTTTCCTAAGGTTGATTAGGCATAAAATAAACCAATCGTAATTTTTTTGGGGAAACCGTAAGCTGAACTCATGCCAAATGTAGCATAATAGTTTTAAGTATTAAGTTTATCCGACAGATTTTATACCTGGTTAATTCCATTGATAGTTTGATGGATGATCCTGTTACTCCTGTGTGGTTATAATTTCGAAGTAAGTAACTGCATTTTCCCAAAAACCCCCACCATTCGTCATCCTGCTATGAATTTCAGCGTCCTGTTAAGAATATGGGCGAACGGATCGGTTTTTTCGGCGTTCTGTTAAGTTTCTGACCATTCGGATTGGTTTTCTGGCCGTCCTGTTAAGAATATAGGCGAACGGATCGGTTTTCTGGCCGTCCTGTTAAGTTTCTGGCCATTCGGATAGGTTTTCTAGACATCCTGTTAAAAGTTGCACTGTCCTTTCGCGGTTTCCATCGGTTTTTGGAGTTATTCCTCTTTTAAAACAATGCCAGAGGATTAGGATCTTTGCATTGTATGAGCTACCAAAGTGTAGGTTATTTGAGAATTACGTCTTCTTGATTTTCAATTTCGAGCGATGCTGCCTACAATCGAATAAGGTTGCAATTGAAACAAAATTGTCTTCTAACCAATATACAATTTTGTAATTTTCTTCCACTAAATACCGTATTTCCTGTTTTAAATGCGCCAATATCTCCTTGGAGAAATGTTATAGTCCAATCGGTATAATATAATCACTCTATTGGCGTATTTTTTATTTAATTCACCCCATGTCTGAAGTCGGACATGGGGTGATAATAATTTAATCATTTAATCGTATTCTGACTTTTTTTTAAACAGTTGTTGTTGGTGCAACTTTCGCTGCAGCGTTGTTTTTGGCTTTCCAGAAGTCGCTGGTATAGCCCTTTAACCGGTCGGCGTTGCGCCAGAATACATATTTGCCACATTCGCGTATTTCGTCAACAGCCAGTTTCAGAAATGTAAATGCTTGGTCGCGAATCATCATGGCTTCGCTGTCTTTCTTACGTTCGCCATTGGTAGCACCCAATAAGTCGCCCATGTTGTCAGACAACAATGCTGATTTGTCGAGTAAGATAGAGTCAAAATTCACCAAAGCAAGCAAATCGAGATTGGCTTTTCCCAGTTCGTTGAGGTCGTTTAAATCCTGAATCATGTCAGAATTGGTATCGCCTTGTGCAATTTCATCCACACGGCCAAGCAAACCTTCATCTTTACGGAAAGCAAATCGAAAAATATGGATCAACTGGTCGCGCAGGTCGAAGGCCTCAGGAGCCTGATCTTTCCAATCCTGCTCAGCTTGCTGGCGCGTATTCCGCTCCTTGTTCCATAGCGATTGTGCTTCACGGCAGGCACCGGCCCTGGTTGGTAAACTGATCACCAGATTCCAGTTGAGTCCGGCATTCATTAAAGCAGACTGATCATCGGGACACCAGTGATAAAGGTTTTCGGCTTCCTGAACATACACATCAATCGGCATGGTTGGGATTAAAACTTTTTCAGGCACGATGGCCTGAATTTCGGGTAAAAGTTCGTTGTAATCGCTTAAAGATGACATAGAAAATTGATTTTTGGTTTATAAATAAAAATATCAGCCAAAAGTTACGACAATCTGACAACAAAAAAAAATATTTCTTTTAATGTTGCAATCTTTTTATTGCGCTGTCCTGCAAATGGTTTTTGCCATCGTATCCGTTGCCCGGGCAATGCAGTGGCAAATATATTCTCCAATTAATTGCTATTTTTGCCGCAAATTGAAATACAGTGGGGAGAATATTAGCTATCGATTACGGGAAGAAACGAGTTGGAATTGCGGTTACTGATCCGCTTCAGATGATTGCCACCCGTTTAACTACGGTGTCAACGCATGAAATATGGACTTTTCTGAAGGATTACTTTGCGAGAGAAAATGTGGAAAAAGTTATCGTTGGCTACCCCATGCAAATGAACAATCAACCCTCCGAAGCCGTTCTTTATATCAATCCGTTTTTGAAGAAGTTTCAGAAGGATTATCCGGAAATGCCTTTGATGCAGGTTGATGAGCGGTTTACCTCAAAAATGGCGTTTCAAACCATGATTGATGCCGGGTTGAAGAAAAAAGACCGGCGGAACAAAGAAACGATTGACGGCGTGAGCGCCACCATAATTTTACAAAGCTATTTAGAACAAAAAAAATACAATTAATGATTTACCCAATTACCGTATTTGGCGATCCGGTTTTACGAAAAAAAGCAGAGCCAATTACAAATGATTTTCAGGATTTAAAAGTATTTATCCAAAACATGTTCGATACCATGTACAGTTCGGATGGTGTTGGTTTGGCTGCGCCACAGGTTGGACAGGCAATTCGCATTTTTGTAATTGACACAAACACCGAAGAAGAAGGTGAACCAGCCGGAATTGTAAAGGCTTTTATCAATCCTGTTATTCTGGAAAAATATGGCGACGAATGGGTTTTGAATGAAGGATGTCTGAGTTTACCTGAAATTCGTGAAGATGTTTTGCGGCCCGAATCAGTGCGCATTAAATATATGGACGAAGACTTTAAAGAATACGACGAAATATACAGTGGATTTACTTCAAGGGTTATTCAGCACGAATACGATCATTTGGAAGGCGTAATGTTTGTCGATTACCTTAATCCTTTGAAAAGGAGAATTCTCAAAAGCAAACTGACTGCAATTTCGAAAGGAAAAGTAATACCCAAATATCGCATCAAAGTTCCGGGGAAATAAAATTTTCATTTCATGACGCAAAACTGCAGTTTCGTGTAAAAAACCGACCATTCTGAAAATTACAGAACGCTGACACAAACTTTTCAAAATCATTTTACGTAAGCGGCATCAAAAAATCTAATGCCGGTTGAACGAAGTTTTTTCCAGAAAATACCTTTCATACGAATTACCAGCCTGTTTTTAGCTGGAATTCTGATCAAACACTATTTCCCCATCGATGTCAGGCTTGCGGCAATACTGTTAACGATTCTGATATCCGGACAGCTAATCTTCTGGCACAACAGCAATTTCATCCGGATAAAAATTCAAAACCAACTCCTCTCTGCCGGAATTGTACTTTGTGGGATTTTTTATCCAAATGATTCAGAACGCCAACTTCCCTCATTTGATCGGAAAGACTATTTTCTGGCTGAAGTTTGTCAGAAACCTGCCGAAAAAACGAATACTTTCCAAACTATCCTGAGAGTCCAAAACAAGTCGCTGCCGAAACCTGAGAAAATTATTGGATATTTCAGTAAAGCGAATTTTGATTCATCGATAAGCACTGGAGATCAGTTGATTTTATTGGCCCGGCCGCAGGAAATCAGAAATTCGGGTAATCCGTTTGAAATCGATTACCAATCGATGATGCACCGGAACGACATCTGGTTTTCGGTATATTTGAAAGCAGGAAGCTATTTAAAAACCGGTAATCAGATCAATCGTTTGGGTCTGAAAGCTGAACTTTATCGCGATAGGCTTATTTCCATGCTGACTGCGGCGATCACCGCAAAAGAAGAGCGCTCGGTGGTTTCGGCCTTAACATTGGGATACCGCAGCGAAATTGATCCCGAAACACTCGATTATTTTGCCTCTACCGGAGCCATGCATGTGTTATCGGTTTCGGGGCTGCATGTGGCTCTGATTTACTTCATTCTTGGATTTTTACTCGCATTTATCAAACGGGGAAGATTTGGAATCGTTGTTTTTTCGGTGGTCATGATTCTGTTTCTTTGGATTTATGCTTTTATTACCGGCTTCTCGCCTGCGGTTCAGCGGGCAACTGTCATGTTTACCTTTGTCATTATCGGGAACGGGCTCCGAAGGCAGGTAAACATTTACAACTCACTTACTGCATCGGCATTTTTCCTCTTGCTTTTAAATCCTGAAGTGATTTTTGATATTGGGTTTCAACTCTCGTACCTCGCTGTTTTTGGAATCGTTTTAATTCAGCCTGCCTTGAATGGCATTCTTGAAATCAATAATCCAATTCTAAAATGGAGCTGGAGTTTATTCACTGTTTCACTTGCAGCCCAATTCATTACATTTCCGCTGGGACTATTTTATTTCAATCAATTCCCGAATCTGTTCTGGCTGAGTGGTTTTGTGGTTATTCCTGTAACCACAGTGATCATCTGGCTTACGCTCGCATTTTTTATTTGCAGTCCGTTTCATGGAATAGCTCTGATTATTGGAATGATCATCGAAAAATCAACTCATATCATGCTTCTGGCATTAAAAGAGATGGATGCCCTACCCTATTCATTGACCGAAGGAATTGTATTGTCGCCGGTTCAGGTTTGGGTTTTATTCGCATGTATTTTGGCAATTGTCATTTTCTTCGCTACCAAAAAGAAAACCTGGCTGTTTGCGACACTCATCCTGTTTCTCAATTTTCAGATCGCCGAACTTCATGAAAAGGTGAAAACCTTTAACCAGAATAAGATATTTATTTACAATACGAAAACACCGATGATCCATCTTGTTAACGGACGCACCAATTACATGATAACCAATGATTTTAACAAGCTTTCGCGATCGGAGAAAAAAACTTTCGAAAAGGTTGCCTATCACCTGAAATTGTCACTGCCACAAATCATTTCAATCGAACAATTGAATGATTGTCGGTATTCGGATCTGGTTATTAAAAAGAATCGGGTACAGTTTACAAACAGTCTGATCGACCGAAAAAATGTCAACCTCCTTGATTTGGCAATTTATCATGAAGGATTCCGATTAAATCCGGAACTAAAAACTGTTTCGTTTGGAAATCAAAGTTTTGGAAAACAAACCGGAAACGACTTTTTCTACATCAAGCAACAAGGTGCATTTTTTACCAATTTGAACAATCGGTAATTAATCCTCAAAAACACCTTTGCCCTGACGGATAATAACCGGAGTTTCCTCGGTACAATCAACAATGGTCGATGGAATGTTGTCGCCAAATCCACCATCGATCACCAAATCTACAATATCCTGAAATTTCTCGTGGATCAGTTCCGGATCAGTAGAGTATTCAATGATCTCGTCTTCATCGTGAATGGATGTCGACATGATCGGGTTTCCAAGTGCCCGAACAATATCAATGATAATTTGATTATCGGGTATACGAACTCCAACAGTTTTCTTTTTACCCTTGAAATATTTTGGAACATTGCTGTTTGCATTCAGGATAAAAGTAAATGGACCGGGAAGATAGTATTTTAGTAATTTGAAAGTTTGATTCGAAACTGGTTTTGAAAAACCGGAAAGATGACTGAGATCGCTGCAAATAAATGAAAAGTTCGACTTTTCGACTTTCACATTTTTATACCGGGCTATTTTTTCAACGGCTTTGGCATTTGTGATGTCGCATCCAAGGCCATAAACAGTATCGGTCGGATAAATAATTACCCCGCCATTTTTAAGCACATCCACAACTTGCCGTATATCCTTCTGATTTGGATTTTCAGGATAGATTTTTAATAACATTTTAACCTCCATTTTTCTTGCAGCGGTAAATTTAGTTATTTTGGCGCGTTCTTTCACTAAAACCTTGTCAATGAAAAAAGAGTTCATGATTACCGAAGATGGCTCACATACCATTTATCTTCCTGAAATGGACGAGCATTATCATTCGATACATGGAGCCATTCAGGAATCGGTGCATATTTATATCGAACAAGGACTGCTCCAAACAACTAAAAGTCCGATTTCGGTTCTGGAAATTGGTTTTGGGACCGGTTTAAATGCTTATCTCACCTACTGCTATGCTCAGGAAAGAAATATATCGATCGATTATTTCAGTCTGGAAAAATATCCTTTAACTGAGGCAGAATATTCTCAACTGAATTATCCGGAATCAATATTTCCTGAAAATGCAGCAATTTTTGATCAGATGCATCGTGCCGATTGGGAAGACGTTCAAACAATTTCGCCTAATTTCAGGCTAAAAAAACTTAAGACCGACTTATTGACCCATCAGTTTAATCATAACCCTCAATTTGATTTGGTTTACTACGATGCTTTTGCACCAGGGAAACAACCTGAAATGTGGACCGACGAAATACTTCAAAAAGTTGCAGCATCAGTAAAAATTGATGGAATAATAATCACCTATTGTGCAAAAGGTTCAGTAAGAAGGGCGCTTTCTTCGGCGGGATTCCTGATGGAAAGAATTCCGGGGCCAGTCGGAAAAAAAGAAATTTTAAGAGGTAAAAAGACATTTTAAGCACTTCGCTGATAATAAAAATTAGACTATATTCGTACCCTGTAATTCAAAACAAATTAATGCCTGATTTTCAGTTTAAAAATCAATTGGAAGAGTTCTCTTATGCCTTAGGTTTGACTATTTCGTCGAACCTTCTTCAGTCTGGCATTAAAGATATAGACTCATTACAATTCTT
This sequence comes from Bacteroidales bacterium, assembly GCA_038329265.1. Classification (GTDB taxonomy): domain Bacteria; phylum Bacteroidota; class Bacteroidia; order Bacteroidales; family Prolixibacteraceae; genus Aquipluma. The sequence goes on from JBBQMW010000035.1 coordinate 8,625, forward strand.
AGCTGGGTTGCAGGATACATTTGCCGGAAATAAACCAAAGATGTCGATGGATCTTGCCAATCAGAAATTACAGGATTTCATGATGGTTCAAAATGATGAAGAGGCCGATATTAATCTGGAACAGGGATTATTATTTCTGGCAAATAATCTTAAAAATGAAGGTGTTATTGAAACTGAAACAGGGTTACAATATAAGGTTCTAAAAGAAGGTTATGGCGAATCGCCGGCCTTGGAAGAATATGTGAAATGTCATTATCACGGGTTACTCCTGGATGGAACTGTATTCGACAGTTCGATTGAGCGCAGAGAAGCCGCTATTTTTCCGGTAAGCGCAGTGATTCCCGGATGGAGCGAAGCTCTGAGAATGATGAAAGTTGGAGCTAAATGGCGTCTGTTTATACCTTTTGATCTGGCCTATGGAGAGCAGGGAGCTGGAGGAATGATTGGGCCTAATTCCACACTGATTTTTGATGTTGAGTTATTGGAAATTGTTTAATTAAATATTTATAAAACATGAAATTAAGATCATTTATTTATGCATCGGCACTTGTATTGACTGTGGGAGCAGCAGGTTGCCAAAATTCAGGTAAAAAAGGCGAGGTTGTTCTCACCAGTAATAACGACTCAGTAAGTTACGCACTGGGAGTACTTATGGGTGAAGGCAACAAACAACAAATGAAAGATGCACCTGGAGTTGATAAACTCAACAAAGAAATTTTACTCGGCGCATTTGCAAAAGCTTTTGCAGGAGATTCTTTGCAGATCAAACAAGAGACTGCACAGGCTACTATTCAGAAATTTTTTGCGGAAATACAAAAAATTGAATCTGATAAAAACATCAAAGCTGGTGAAGAGTTTCTTGCTGCCAACAAAAATAAAGCTGGTGTAATTACACTTCCTGATGGTCTGCAATACGAAATCATCAAGGCAGGCACAGGTCCAAAACCAAAAGCCGAAGACGAAGTTAAATGTCATTATCATGGAACTACCATCGATGGTGTAGTTTTCGACAGCTCTGTTGACCGTGGCGAACCTGCAAATTTCCCTGTTAACCGTGTAATTCCTGGTTGGACTGAAGCATTGCAATTGATGCCGGTTGGTTCAAAATGGAAATTATATATTCCTGCCGCTTTAGCCTATGGCGAAAGAGGTGCCAGTAAAGAAATCAAACCAAATTCAGCACTTATTTTTGAAGTTGAATTACTGGAGATCGTAAAAAAATAATCGAATTTGCATCAATGGAAACACTCTTGCACGATCGATGCAAGAGTGTTTTTTATTTCTGCTAACTAAAAAACTGAAATTATTATGAGCATGCAAGTAAAAGGAACTCTTCTGCAGATTCTGAAAATGGAAACGGGAGTCAGTAAAGCTGGGAAAGAGTGGAAGAAACAGGATTTTGTAATTGAGACCAATGAGCAGTTTCCAAAAAAAGTTTGCTTCACGCTTTTTGGCGATAAAATATCGTTGATTGACGGAGTGAATGAAGGTAGTGAACTTGAAGTGTTTTTCTCGCTCGAATCGCGCGATTTTAACGGGAAATGGTACCACAATATTAATGCATGGAAAATTGAACGCGAAGCTGCTAATGCAGTAAAGAGTTATCCACCCGAATTTTCGGCAGGAGATATTCCTCATGAGCCCGCAGATGATTCAGGCAACGATTTGCCATTCTAAATATGACAGAAAAAAGTCATTAGTCAATAGAAAAATTTCTATTGACTAATGACTTTTTTCTCATTACCAATCGACCTGTTATCGGCTTTTATTCTGTTCAGGATAGCCTACTAAATTTCAGGTTCCTATATTTCAATCAGGCTATTTTTAAGCGCAAACACAATCACTTCAATCATGTTGTTTGCACCAGATTTTTCCATCAATTTTGTCCGATGCTTTTCAACGGTACGGTCCGAGATCGCCAGTTTATAAGCAATAATCTTTATCGGTAGACCTTCCATTGACAAACAAAGAATCTCATTCTCGCGTTTTGTAAAGAAGTTGTTGCTTTGTTTCTTCGGGTTTAAACTTTTTTGTTTGAAAATTTCCATAATCTTTTCACCCAACGACTCCGATATCTTAATGTTCTCACGTTTCAGTAAATTGTATACTTTACCAGCGAACTGCTCACCTTCAGCCTGTTCGCTAGACTTCACCAATGAACTAATTATGCCAATATAAAGCTTGTAATTGGAGAATTTTTCAAATTCAGAAACAACCAGATTTATTTGAACTTCTTCATGCCGATAAGTTTTAAAGGTCACTTCACCGTTGAAGATTTCAACGTTATCCGGATGATATTTTTTAATTTCAGTCTGAATTATCTGAAGTGAAGACACATCCATAAAATCTTCAACTTTTAATCCAATTGGGCTTTTATCACTGAACTGTAGAAGTTTAACGAATGCTTGATTTGCTTTATGAACCTTTGCGCCATCAAACAAAAAAATACCAATGGGCGAAAGATTAAATAGCTGATTAAATTCGCGATTTGCTTCTTCCCGAATTGTCTCAAATTTTTCGAGTCGTTTTTCAATCGACTTTATTAAATCGGTGTTGTTAAATGGTTTTACAATATAGTCATCGGCTCCAAGCGACATTCCGTATCGAATATCATCAATGTCAGAGCTTCCTGTTAAAAAGATAAAAGGAATTTTTTTTAGAATTGTACTCTCCTCCAGCACTTTATAGACCTGATATCCGTCAATGGTTTCCATGTTAATATCACATAGAATTAAATCAGGAGAATATTCAAAGGTTTTTTGTATTCCTGAGGCGCCATTATTTGTAACACAAACATCATACTTATTAACCTTCAGAATATTTTGAATCGTTGTACCTAACCGGTCATCATCCTCAATAACCAGTATTTTCTTCTGGAAATGCATATTCTACGGTGTTGATAATTGGTTCTAAAAATTAACTGATCATATTTCGTTGTAAGATCTAAACGAAATATTTAATTGTCAAATTAAAACAACCTAAATGGGATTTTGTTCAACAGTTACAAATATAGAATAAAATGCTATCTTTTCCGGATTAAAAACGATTAGTTATTATCGCGCCATGAGCTCTGCTTCTGGATTTTGAGATCGCGGAGCATCGCTGAACTGGCTGAAATGTTGAAACTGTAACTCTTCCGGTCGCCAAATGGCACAAAATTAAACGACATACCCCAACAGTGCAGGTTCCGGCTTATATTAATGGTAGTAAATGAAAATTTCATTGCCTGAATATCAAAATTGGTATTCACATCCATCTGCCATTTCTCAGTTAAACTAAGTCGCCCACCCAGATTTAATGCCTGATTAATAGTACCTTTTACATTTCCATACTTATCGGGCCTGAATGTATTGTAGTATAAAAAACTATAATCGAACCTAAAACTCCATGGGATGTTGAATGGAATATATTGTGTTTCGCCATCCAATACTTTTTCGTTATCATCAGGGTCTTCCTTACCGTCTTTTTCCTTCGAATCTTTCTTATCCTTTTTCGAGTCAAAACTCATACCGAACGACATATTTGCATTGGTGATCCTTCCAAGTTTACCAAGACCTTTTGCTTCATTCCAGACATACTCGTCGTGCAATTTTCCCTTTGAATCAACTACATACGGATTTAAAACTGAGCCCATATTTATACTAATTCCCTTAATAGTGGTACGCGCGTTTATTGCAAACGGACTGAGCTTAAAAGAATCGGCAATCATATTGTATGAAGTAGAAAAGCCTAAATTATCAATGATTTTTACCTTTTTATATTTCGGCTTCTGATCTTTTGATGAAATAGTGTCAGCTTGCTCCAATACTTTTGCTTCCAGATTGTTCGTTAAACTAAAAGTAATTGCACCACTTTCCCCACGCCCGGTAGAACCATAAACGCCGTTTTCAAAATGAGAATAGAAAATCTCTTTATTATTGCCATCATAATACGAATCCCAAAACCGAAATTTCGCCTGACCAAAATCCGGAGTATAGCTAAAGCCCATTGAAGGTGTAATTTTATGCCTGATCGCCTTGATTCTAGAATTCGGATTTCGCATGATGTACATCCCGTAAATGGTTGTCGAAGTATTTAAGCTGTATGAATATTCGTAATTCCTTCGAAATGCAAAAACCGTATCAATCATTACATGCAAAGGTTGGCCCAGATTGGGATTTTCGTAATTCGCATCGTATGTTTTATTAATGTAGTTGGTATACCACCGTTCAGTATAATTGAAGCTAGGACTCACATTGATGTATTTGGCCAAATTAAACGAAGGCAATGAAATCGGAATTGAATGCCGCATCCCGTTTTTCCAATCTTTTAATATCGATTGATCAAGCAATTCATATTCTTTGGTTGTTATGGAGTTTTTTAAGTTTCCGGAGTATTGAAAACTGATTTTTTCCCTCCATTTTACCGGACCAACCCTATTTTTAATCTTGAAAGGATTGATCTTCGATACGTTAAAAGTTACTTCAGGAAAGCTAAGAGAGATGGTTGTATCGCGCGAATTTTGCGAATGCCGGAGGTTTAATGACAAGTTAAATGGCGTATTTTCAAATTTTTTGGAATACGAAATACTCGATGACTTTTGAGTCTGCAAATAATTCTGAACCGAATTATTGGTATTCAGGTATTGATTTTCTTTGTCATAAGCGCTCGTTGACAAATTCACATTCGCCGAAAAAGTCCGGTTCGGATTGGCCTTTGCATCCTGCGAATGTGACCAGGTAACACTAAAACCTTTGGATGTAGAGGCATCAGGAAGTGGCTTTTCCGAATACTTATTCAGGTTGTAACTAAAGTCGAACGCTCCGCTATACCTATATCTGACTCTGTAATTGCTGTGCAATTTAACGGCCCACGATCCTTTTGAATAGATATCCCCCCGCACAGCGGCGTCAAAATTATCGTTTGCAGCCCAATAATATCCACCTTCGCGCAGAAAAAAACCACGTTGTTGTTCTTCACCATAGGTCGGAATCAATATGCCCGATGAATAGGTCGAGGTGGTTGGGAAATACCCGAACGGAATCATTGGAAAATAAATTGGTAAATCTTCCAGAATCAGGTAGGCAGGTCCAGTAATAATTTTCTCATTCGAAATTACTTTAGCTTTGGTCATTCGCAGGTAAAAATGCGGATGTTCGGCGTCGCAGGTAGTATATTTTCCTTTTCTCAGTAAAAATTCATCTTCACTCACTTTTTTAGTGAGTTCACTTTGGATAAATCCATCACCTTCTGCCGTCACAACTTCAGTAATGATGCCTTTTTGAGTTTCAAAATTATACCTCATTGTTTTGGATTTAAACTCCTCTTCGCCATCCTTAAAAATTGGTGTCCCAACCTTTTGGCCTGTTGAGTCGGGTAATCCTTCTGCATAAACTTCCTTGTTTACGAAGTCGAGCATAATATAATCGGCTGTAAGCTCAATTTTTTGGTAATTGACTTTCGCGTTCTTATACATGTACATCTTTTGGTTCTCAAAGTCGGGAATTATCGAGTCTTCAGCAGAATAAGTAATGGTACCTTCAAGCAATGGTTTTTTCGGAACAGTATCGTTCACCGCGATCGCTGGCAAAACCGCAGTGGTATCGTTCTGACTTAATACATTGGACGGAGAAATCGTATCCGGTTTCAGATTGAGCTGACCAAACGAAGAAAGGGTCACTAAAAATAATATATTTGCAAGAAGATTTTTAATCAAAACCACAGTTTGTAAGATGAGCAAAGGTAGCCATTCCGGACTGCAAAAATATAAATAAGGGCTATACCTAAACGTCAAGAAATGTAAAATAATTATAATATTTCTATTTTTGTCCTGAAATCCAATTTTATTATGATGAAATACTGCCATTACAAGACCTTCTATTTATTCATACTGAGTGTTTTCATCTCCGGACCATCTTTCTCATTGACCCCAAATACAAACACTGTCAAACCTTTTATTGTCGTAATTGATCCGGGGCATGGTGGAAAAGATCCCGGAGCTGTGAGTAAGGGAATTCGCGAAAAAGATGTGGTGCTGGCCATTGGAAGAAAACTCGGAAAGTTTATAAATGAGAGTTATCCGGATGTGAAAGTTGTTTTCACACGCAGTTCCGATGTTTTTGTGCCATTGATTGACCGTTCGAAAATCGCCAATAGAAACAAAGCAAATTTATTTATTTCCCTTCACGCGAATTTTTGCGGAACTCCGGCAACCCGTGGAACTGAAACCTTTGTTTTAGGACTTCACCGCTCAGACGATAACCTGGAAGTTGCCAAAAAGGAAAACTCGGTAATCCTTTTGGAAGATGATTATTCGACGACCTACGAAGGTTTTGATCCGAACCTGTCGGAATCATACATCATGTTTGAGCTTACTCAGGATATTTTTATGGATCAGAGTTTGTTGTTCGCCGATGCCATTCAGCAACAATTTAAGTCGAAATTGGATAATCCAAACCGTGGCGTCAAGCAAGCGGGTTTTTTGGTTTTACGGCAATCGTCAATGCCAAGTGTATTGGTTGAAGCCGGATTTCTCAGTAACCTTTCGGAAGCAAACTATCTGAACAGCGATGCCGGACAAACAACAATTGCACAATCGGTTTTTGATGCATTTAAGTTGTTTAAAATCAAAAATTCAGGCCAGAACGCCGCTGTTACTGAAAACAAATCGGTCAATGAGGAGTTGAAGAATTCAGGCAGTGCTGTTCCGGCAACCGAAAAACATAACCAGACAGCAGAGGTAAAAACGGAGGAAAAGAAGTCAGTACCTTTGATGACAGAACAAAAACCAGAAGTACGATCTGAAATTTTTGCAGTTGAATCAAAAGAAAATAAGCAGGAAAGAAAACAATTAACCAGTGAGAATACTTATTTCAGCGTTCAGATTGGAGCGAATACTACCCCAGTTGAAACGAATGCTGCAAATTTCAAAGGGTTGAAAGATGTCAGGCGTGAAAAAACGGATAAATATTACCGCTACTATATTGGCAAAGAAAATTCGCTTGAACAAATAACTCCGATCTGGCAGCAAATCAAGCTTAAATTTCCACAGGCATTTATTGTTTCGTTTGTTGACGGGAATCGGAAAATTCTACAATAAGACTGAAACCTAAAAATTCCCTTAGGTTAAAAATTCATAATCAATTTGTTTTACTGCATAATGCTGTTTAGCTTTGTGACAGAAAACAGATATAAACAGAAATATGATTAAAATTTCAAAATATACTAAACTGGGCTTCCTGGTCATTTTATGCTTGCTCATCCTTGTTTGGGGAATTAACTACCTGAAAGGCATTGACTTATTGAAAAAGAGCGACGACTATTATGTGGTTTATGAAAAGGTTGACGGATTGCTCGAGTCGAGTACGGTAACGATTAATGGTTATCAGGTGGGGCAAGTCACAGACATTCGTTTTATGAACGATTATTCCGGACGGCTTTTAGTCACGATGTCGCTTACCGGTGATTTTAAGATTGCCAAAGGATCGACAGCCAAAATCATTTCGAGTGATATCATGGGTACAAAATCAATTCGTCTGGAGATTGTGCATTCGGGAGAATACTATGCAGCTGAGGACACTATTCCCGGTTCGGTTGAAGGTGATTTGAAAGAATTGGTTAGTATGCAGGTATTACCTTTGAAACACAAAGCTGAAGAGTTAATCGCATCGATGGATTCGGCATTAGCTATTGTTACTGCTGTCTTTAACCAGCAAACCCAAAGAAACCTGACCGAAAGTTTCGAAAACCTGAACCGAACTATTATGAATATCGAATCCACTTCAGCTGAACTGAATAAAATAATGTCCAGCGGAAAGATAAACTCAATTGTATCTAATCTCGATATTGTTACCGGTACTTTCAGCAAAAATTCAACTCAAATCAGCACCATCATTAAAAACCTTTCCTCTATATCCGATTCGCTTTCGAAACTGGATATTAGTCCGGTATTTGAGCAAATCAGTTCATCGGTTGCCGGAATTGATACGATTATTCAAAAGTTGAACTCGAAGGAAAGCACTGCCGGTTTATTAATGAACGATACGGTCTTGTACGATAACCTCAGTAATCTGACTGGTAGTCTCGACTTTCTACTGAAAGATGTCAGGAACAATCCCAAACGGTATGTTCATTTTACCGCGTTTAAAATGGGTAAAGATGTGTATGTCACTGCTAAACCCGGCTCACCTGAAGCTAAAGATCAAATTACCTACAAAGTGGAGCTGTTATCCAGTTCGGTCAAACTCTCCACTGAGTCAGACCTTTTCAAAGGATTGGGAGCGATTGAGGAAATGAAAAATAAAGATACATATCTGTACATGGCTGGTAGCTCTCCCGATTTTTATGCCACCTCAAAACTTCTTGATCAGGCACGGATTAATTTTCCGGATGCCAATATGGTTGCTTTTAAGAAAGGCCGACAAATAAAACTGGAAAAAGCGATTCAAACCAAATAGGTAAAACAGGAATACCTTATTTAACCACTTCATTTTGCGGGTGGCAAAAGCAACTCACCAAATGATCGTTGACCATACCAGTCGCCTGCATGTGGGCATAAATTATTGTTGATCCTACAAATTTAAATCCCCGCCGTTTTAAATCGATGCTGATCTTGTCCGAAAGTTCAGTTCTGGCAGGTAGTTCATTCATTGCCATCCAATGATTTACAATTGGCTGATAATTTACAAACGACCAGATGTATTCATCGAAACTACCAAACTCAGCAACAACTTCAATAAAGTGTTTCGCATTTGTGATGCTTGCCTCTATCTTAAGCCGGTTGCGAATAATTCCCGAGTTTAACATGAGTTCTTCCACCTTCTCCCGATCGTATTCAGAGACTTTCTCTACATCAAAATTATCGTAAGCTTGCCTGAATGCTTCCCGTTTATTCAAGATGGTTTGCCAGCTTAATCCTGCCTGCATACCTTCCATAATCAGAAATTCAAATAATTTCTGATTATCATGCAAAGGTTTTCCCCATTCTTCATCGTGATATTTAGCCATTAACTCATTTTTTTGAGCCCAGGCACAACGGTTATCCATGTTTCTATTCGCCATTGAATTATTCATTTTCAGATTGTTAATACCATAAACCTGAAGAAATCCATTAAATCAAATTGATTCGCAGTATCCTTTCCGGTTAAACTTCCGAAAAAATAATTAAAAAAAGCGAAAAGGAAGCCATTCGGGCTAAAATATTATTTTTGCTATGCCTAAATTGCACCCGCATGAGAAAATTGATTTTTGTACTATTTATACTTGCATATAATCTGGCATTCAGTCAGTTAAATATTGACCATTATATTGCAGTTGGCGAAACCCGGATACAAATTGGAAATTATATTGGTGCGATTGAAAACTTTAACATCGTAATAAGTTTTAAGCCGCATTTACCCGAGCCTTATTATTTCAGGGCGGTGGCCAAACATCAGCTCGAAGATTATCGTGGCGCCATCAAAGATTATAATATGGCCATTGATATCAAGCCTTTCTATCCGGATGCTTTTATGAACCGTGGACTGGCTTATCTTCAACTGAACGAATTTAAAAAATCGATTGAAGATTATAACCGGGCCATTGAGTTGGATCCCAACAATTCGAACATTTACAACAACCGTGGTATCGCTAAAATTTCGATTAAAGACATCGACGGTGCAATTGCCGACTATGATAAAGCGCTTCAGATTAACCCGAAATTCACCAACAGTTATATCAACCGCAGCAATGCCCGACTGATGAAAAACGATATCAGAGGGGCGATTAAAGATTTAAATCAGGCGATAATTATCAGGCCTCATTATTCAAGTGCGTATCTTTTACGCGGATTGGCACGATTCCAGCTAAACGATTATGCAGCAGCACTTCGCGATTTCGACCAGTGCTTAAAACTTGATCCTAAAAATGCCAATGCATTCAACAACAGGGGTATCGTAAAACAAAAATTAGAGGATTTCAAAGGAGCAATTACCGACTACAACCTCGCCTTACAGATTGATCCAACCATGGCAAGTGCATACATGAACCGGGGAATGTCGAAAGAAATGCTCAATATGCCCGGTTCGGAAGCCGATTATGCCATCGCAGCGAAACTCGATCCCAAATTTGTTGTCAAACCAAAGGAAGAGGAATATCTCAAGTATCCATTGTCGAATCAAAAAGCCGCACAAACGGCACAACAGTCTCAGCCTCAAAATCAAAATTCTGCATCATCCACACCCGCTCAAACATCACCGAATCAAACGGCTCAGGCACAGAGTGCAAATACGATGAACAATAATTCTGTGTCTGCTCAGGATTCAGAGCAGGAAAAAGAGACCAAAGAAGAACGTGATCGCAGAAGATACCGTCTTGCATTGGCCGATGCCCAGAATTCGCCTACAGCAGCAGAAATTATTGACGATGGACGCATTCAGAATAAAAACATAGTCATCGATTTACAGCCCATCTTTATACTTTCGTCGTACAACAAATACGAATCGGATTATACGCATTCCCAGTATTATAATCTTGAACTTGAGTCGATTAATAACATGAACAACTATAATCCGGTAATTTCCATATCGAATAAACCCGATGAAGTACTCGCTGATGTTTTTAAGAATAACATCCTCTTCTTCAACGAAAAGATTAAGAACAACAATAATGAAAGCCTGAATTATTTGAGTCGTGGAATTTTCTATTCGTTGATCAATGAATTTCCCAAGGCCATGAATGACATTAATAAAGCAATTAGTTTGAATGATAAGAATTTGCTGGCATACTTTTCGCGGGCCAATTGCAGGATGGATATTGCTGAACGTTTTGAGCAAATCAAACAAAACTCGGATGCCATTAATCTACCCCTAAAAAACGATCCAAAGCAAAATAAGTCAACTACTACCGAAACGCTTACCGACTACAGCGAAATAATAAACGACTATGCCACGTGTCTGCAATTAAATCCGAAATTTGCTTTTGCCTATTTTAATCAGTCCTTCGTTAAGTGCAAACTTCGTGATTATGAAGGCGCCCTGGCCGATTTAAATAAAGCTATTGAAGTTGAAAAAGATTTTGCTGAAGCCTATTTTAACCGTGGATTGACTAAAATTTACCTCGACGATATTGAAGGCGGCGCCATGGATTTGAGCAAGGCGGGCGAACTCGGGATACAGGACGCCTACAATATTATTAAGAGATACTGCAATTAGCTGTATCTTCGTTCCTGAAAATTAAAACAGTATCAACAGATTATGCAATACGCCAATCAACCTTTAGCTGAACGTTTGCGCCCGGCAACTCTCGACGATTACATCGGACAGGAGCACCTGATTGGTGAAGGTGCTGTTTTGCGTAAAATGATTGAATCGGGCAAAATATCTTCTTTTCTACTCTGGGGACCTCCGGGAGTAGGAAAAACAACCCTTGCCAAAATTATTGCAAACACCCTGAATCGCCCGTTTTACACCCTGAGCGCCATTAATTCAGGAGTAAAAGATATTCGCGATGTAATTGAAAAATCGCAACGAAATCAATTTTTCAACCAACCCAATCCGATTCTTTTTATCGACGAAATACATCGTTTCAGCAAAGCACAGCAAGATTCGCTGCTTGGAGCTGTGGAACAGGGAACCATCACGCTTATTGGAGCAACCACAGAAAATCCTTCCTTTGAAGTCATTTCACCACTTTTATCGCGCTGCCAGGTTTATGTATTGAAACATCTGGATAAAGCTGATCTGCTGAAGATTGTTGAACATGCCCTGACCAAAGATCCGTATTTAAAAACCAAAGAAATCAGGATTGAGGAAGATGAAGCTTTGCTCCGTTTTTCAGGAGGAGATGCACGCAAATTACTGAATGTGCTCGAATTGGTTGTGAATGCTGACGAAGATGAAGTAATCTCGATTACCAATGATAAAGTGATCGACAGGCTGCAAAACAACATGGCTATTTACGATAAAAACGGGGAGATGCATTACGACATCATCTCTGCGTTCATCAAAAGTATGCGTGGCAGCGATCCGGATGCATCGGTATATTGGCTGGCACGCATGATTGAAGGCGGCGAAGATGTTAAGTTTATTGCCCGCCGAATGCTTATTCTTGCTGCTGAAGACATTGGATTAGCCAATCCGAATGCTTTACTTCTTGCACAGGGTACATTTGATGCGGTCCATAAAATTGGATATCCCGAAGCACGGATCATTCTTTCGCAATGTGCGATATATCTGGCGACTTCAGCAAAAAGTAATTCAGCCTATATGGCCATCGATGATGCACTGGCTTTGGTGAAATCAACCGGTGATTTACCTGTCCCTTTACATATCCGGAATGCGCCCACCAAACTCATGAAGGAATTGGGGTATGGAAAAGAGTACAAATACGCACATTCTTTTAAAGGTAATTTTACTGAGCAGGATTTCCTTCCAAAAGAAATAAAAAATCAACGTTTGTATTCACCTCAGAATAACCCACTTGAGATGAAGATACTTGAAAGATTAAAAAGTCTTTGGGGGAAAAGGTACGAAAAATAGTTTTGGTATGAAAAATGTATATCTTTTCCGGTCAAGGAAAAAATGAAGACATAAACCTCATATTCTAATTTCAAAAGTAGGGCTTAAATTCATTTCTTCGGATATAAGCTAATAATCGAATAACAGTTTTTTTTACTTTCAACCAGAAAATATTACATTCTTGTTGCAATTTCAATTCTTTTTAAAGCAAAAAAAGACTAGTTTCGCAGCAACTAATTAAGACCAATGGACATAATCAGAAATTGCCTTCTTCCCTTCCAAAGAGTAACTCTGGCTGATCTGGACAAAGTTAAACTGATGAACAGAACAGACCTGAAGTTTTGTTTACACATTGAAAAATTGCCTGCTGTTTTGGAAGCCATCAAGTCTGATTATTTACTTCTGGAAATTAAAGGTGAAACAATCTTTACATACGACAATACCTATTTTGACACTGCTGAAAATACGATGTTTATTTGTCATCAGAATGGCAAATCGAACCGGTTCAAAATCAGAATGAGAAAATATGTAGAGTCAAACCTGAACTTTCTTGAAATAAAGCTCAAAAACAACAAAGGCAGAACAATTAAAGAACGAGTTATCAAAAAAGAATTTATACCAGAATTTACTGATAGCGAATTGATATTTCTCGATAAGATTTCTCCTTTTGACGGACTTCGGCTCGAACCAAAAATCAAAAACCATTTTAGTCGCTTTACCATGGTTAATAATCTGTTCACTGAGCGGGTTACCGTTGACATTGCACCCAAGTTTCAAAATTCTGAAAATGAAATTACCTTGGATAATTTGGTGATTATTGAAATTAAGCAAAGTAAATCGAGTGATCCGGCGATGATTACCAGGGTGCTTCAGACATTGAAAATTAGGAAACAGGGATTCAGCAAATATTGTGTTGGACGTTCGCTGCTCGAAGAAAATATTAAAAAGAATAATTTTAAACGACTCCTGCTAAAAATCAGGAAAGAATATTTAAACTAAACTACAAACCATGCAACTTTTAAACGTTTTATTACAAACAGTGGTTGATTCTGATGGAATTAAATTCCTGGGGATAAAATTAATCAACATCGAAGATTTCATTTCACTCCTGGTCAGGTTCGCATTTAACACCATTATAATTCTAGCAATTGTAATCGGTTTATATGCCAAAAACAGCAGACGCAAAGATTTCTACTTTAGTTATATCGCTGTCAGTGTGGCCATCTTTCTATTGTGTTTCCTTCTTGGTAGCGTAAAAATGGAACTTGGCTTCGCGTTGGGGCTCTTTGCCGTTTTCAGCATTATCCGATATCGGACTGATTCAATCCCAATTAAAGAGATGACTTATCTATTTGTTGTAATTATTGTATCGGTAATTAATGCACTGGCCAATAAGAAAATCAGCTATGTTGAATTAGTCAGCACTAACCTTTTGATTGTTGGTAGTTTATACATCCTCGAAAAGATATTGCATTTACGACAGGAACTTTCTTACCGGGTTCTTTATGAAAAAATTGAAAATGTTCAGGCTGGAAAAGAAGACGAATTGCTGGCCGACCTGAAAACACGAACAGGAATCAACATCACAAGGTTTGAAATTGATAAAATTGACTTTCTGAGAGATGTTGCCTACATTAATATCTTCTTTGATGTCAATAATAAGAAAGCTTTAGATGATGGTGAAAAATAGATTATTTCTGCTTATTTCATCGTTAGTTTTAACTTGCTCAGTCTATGCACAGGAAGGTCCATCGACATGGTTTGAACTGGGATTCAGCAAAAAACTGGCAAAAAACCTGAAATTTGAATTCAATCCTGAACTCAGGCTTCGGGATGCAGTACTAGGAGATTCAGTTTTTGTAATACAAGGCGATCCGGATGTATTAAAAATGGATTCCACTTATCAATTAAAAATGGATTCATACATCTTGGAAGGAGGCCTTTCTTATAAACTTCATAAATACCTTACAGTGGCAGGGTACTATCGGTTTGAAGAAGAGTATAACTCTAAATACAAACGAAAAAAAGATGCAGCTGGGAACAACATCAAACCCAAACAATACGACTATGTTTCATCCAGAAATTCGTCAAACCGGCTTGCCTTCGACCTGAAGTCGGGATTTGACCTCAAAAGGTTCGGGTTTCAGTTTCGGATTCGATACACCAAAGGTCTTTATTCTAATAACAACACTTCCGAATTCAGATACCGGGCAAAAGTTGATTATAATATTAAAAACTCGAAACTCTTACCGTTTGCCTCCATCGAAGCATTTCACGACAATACCATCCTAAAGCATTCCAGGGACAGTATTTCCGGCGGTTTCAAAACCTTTGATAAAATCAGATATACTGGAGGGTTATCATACGCCTTGAATAAAAACAATGAATTCACTTTGTTTTACCGACTTCAGAACAATCGATTTGTTGGCGTAGAAAATTCAAGACCCGGAATTATGCCAAAAGATTTGAAAGAAGCCAAATTGAATATTATCGGACTAGGCTATAGTCATGATTTCTAAAAGAAATTACCTTCGCATCAAATAGATTTCAAATGACATTAAAACTCAAATTCACCAACTCCAATTTCCTTCTTCTGGCCGGACCATGTGCCATTGAAGGCGAACAGATGGCACTCGAAATTGCCGAACGCATTGTTGAAATAACGACAAAGCTGCAAATACCCTATATTTTTAAAGGTTCGTACCGAAAGGCAAATCGATCAAGACTCGATTCTTTTGCCGGAATTGGTGACGAAAAAGCGTTGAAGATATTGCGAAAAGTGAGTGAAACATTCAATATACCCACGGTAACCGATATTCATACTGCACAGGAAGCTGCTATGGCAGCTGAATACGTCGATATGTTGCAAATTCCGGCTTTCCTATGCCGGCAAACTGATATTTTAATTGCAGCTGCCGAAACCGGCAAGGCAGTAAATATTAAGAAAGGCCAATTTTTATCTGCCGAAGCCATGAAATTTGCCGTGACAAAAGTCCGCGAAAGTGGTAATAACAATGTCTTTTTAACCGAACGCGGATCAACTTTCGGTTATTACGATTTAATTGTTGACTATCGTGGAATTCCTGAAATGCAAAAAAATAACTGTCCGGTCATTCTCGATATCACACACTCACTACAGCAACCGAACCAAGCCAGCGGGGTAACCGGCGGACAGCCTGCTTTAATTGAAACCATTGCCCGCGCAGGCATTGCAGTTGGTGTCGATGGAATTTTCATCGAAACTCACCCCGATCCGGCCAATGCCAAATCTGACGGAGCAAATATGTTGCAACTCGATTTACTCGAAGGTTTGTTAACCCGGCTTGTCCAAATCAGGCAAGTTGTAAAATCATTTTAAAATGGAAAACAGGAGAAGTTTTGTATTAAAATTAGCCGCCGGAATGGCTGTAACTGGTTTTATCTCGATTCCCGGAAAAGCAATTACCAAAGAGATTCCTATGAAAAGCATATTTGTACATCACGTATTCTTTTGGTTGAAAGATCCTAAGAATGCGGAGGGACGGAAACAATTTGAAAATGGCTTGAGCGAGTTAATAAAAGTTCCACAAATTCAGTCGAGCCATATTGGAACTCCGGTAGAATCGCCACGCGAAGTGGTCGACGATTCATTTACCTATTCATACATGGCTTTTTTCAAAAGTATAGAAGATCAGACCATCTATCAAACCCACCCGATTCATCTCAAATTCATCGAAGATTGCCAACACCTTTGGGGAAAAGTAGTTGTATATGATGCGATGGATTAATGAAAGAACAGATAGGCCATTGAAATAGCTGCTACAATACCTACAAAATCGGCAATTAACCCGCATGTTAAAGCATAGCGGGTATTTTTTATTCCAACTGATCCGAAGTAAATAGCCAAAATATAAAACGTGGTATCAGCCGAACCCTGAATCGTACACGCCACGCGGCCGGCAAAAGAATCAGCACCGTAATTTTTCATGGTATCCACCATCATTCCACGGGCACCACTGCCACTCAATGGTTTCATCAAAGCAGTTGGCAAAGCTGGAATAAAATCGGTATTAAAACCCATCTGATGAAAAGTCCAGCTAATGCCCGAGATTAACCATTCCATGGCTCCCGAAGTACGGAAAACCCCGATGGCAACCAAAATAGCAATCAGGTAAGGAATAATCATGATCGCAGTATTAAAACCGTCTTTTGCGCCTTCAATAAAAGCATCGTAAACGTTTACTTTATTCCGCAAGGCCAGAAGTATAAAACTGATGATTATGGTGAAAATAATCAGATTACTGACAACACTCGAAATAACCTGAATCTGATTTTTTTCAAGTCCTGAAAAATACCAGATAATTGCCGCAATAAAAACAGATAATCCTCCAAGATATGACAAAATAGTCCGGTCGAGGAGATTAATTTTCTGGTGCCATGCCACGGCCATTAAACCTGCCAGAGTTGAGAAAAAAGTGGCCAGAAGAATGGGAATAAACACATCAGAAGGATTTACGGCTCCCAATTGCGCCCGATAAACCATGATGCTGATTGGTATAATAGTTAATCCGGAAGCATTCAATACTAAAAACATGATTTGAGCATCAGACGCGGTATCCTGCGAAGGATTAGTTTCCTGCATTTCTTTCATTGCTTTCAGGCCCATGGGAGTCGCTGCATTATCAAGGTTCAGCATATTTGCAGCAATGTTCATCATGATGGAACCATATGCAGGATGATCTTTTCCGAGTGATGGAAACAGCTTGTTGAAAAACGGTCCAACCAAACGGGAGAAAACCTTCACAACGCCCCCCTTCTCTCCTATTTTCATGATTCCCATCCATAAGGTTAAAACGCCGGTAAGTCCAAGCGAAATTTCGAAGCCGGTCTTGGCCATTTCGAACGTTGAATTCATCATTTCCGAAAAAATATTCACATCTCCGAAAAGGATGAGTTTGACCAGACCAATCACAAAAGCTACGACAAAAAAGAAAATCCAGATATAATTTAGAGCCATCGACGTCAGATAGATTATTTCGGAATAAATATAGATAAAAAAGCGTCTGTTCGTATCCGCCCCATTAACCCCGACTATTTGCATTGCCTTGCAGCTGCTATTTTTGTTCAAAAAAAAATATGAACAAGGAAGCACAGATGTTTGCACTGGTTGGGCAGTGGAGGGAGTCGGGTAAATCGCGAAAGGCATTTGCCGGTCAGCATAATATTACATTAAAATCATTCGATTACTGGTGCAGGAAACAGTCCGGTAAAGTGGTCAAACCACAGCGTACGATCAAGGCTTTGCCCAAACCCCTTGATGCCTCACCTGATTTTATAGAACTCGCTCCCGGCAAGGATGTTTTTCCCAGGAAACAACCAGTTCAAATGGAACTCGAGTTTCCGGGCGGAATACGTATCAAAATATACTAGGCCATGCTCGGACTGAGTGCAAACCTGCGGTATTTTTTGTGCTGCCACCTGATTGATATGCGCAATGGGTTCGACGGACTGGCCGGAATCGTGCGAAATCACCTGAAAAAAGACCCCATTTCGGGCGATGTGTTTGTTTTTCTGAACAAAACCCGCACCCACATCAAGCTTTTGTATTGGGACGGCGATGGATTTGCCCTTTTTTACAAGCGACTGGAACGTGGAAGATATGCCTTTACCCCTGATTGTGAACCGTCGAAACAGATGAAACGCGAAGAGCTTTTGATGCTTCTCGAAGGTCTGTCGTTCAGGAAAATGGACAAGAAAAAACGGTATAAATTTGATTAATTTATTTACTGAATATATGCTGAAACACTTGTAATATCAATAGTTTTGGCGTATATTCGTGCATGATAAATCAGCAAGAGGAAGCACCATTTTCAACCCAAATCCTGATGGCAAAAATTGCCATTTTGGAGAATGATATTGCTGATAAAAATTCTTCGATTGCTGAACACACCCAATCCATTTCAAAGCTGACTGCCCAGAATGAATATCTGAAGTTCCAGGTAGAACAGTTCCGGCGGCTGATTTTTGGTTCGAAACGTGAGCGTTTTGTTTCGAATATCGACATCAACCAGTTGCGCATCGAATTCGAGCCCCGTGCAGCCGAAATTGAAGCGGAAGTGAAGGCCGAGCGCGAAAAGATCAGGGTTGAATACGAGCGTAAAAAGCCAAAGAAAGAGCATCATGGTCGCCTGGCCTTGCCTGCTCATTTGCCAGTTATTGAAACTATCATTGAACCAACGGAAGATACCACCGGGATGGTTTGTATTGGCAAAGATGTAACAGAAGAATTGGATTATACACCTGGAACGCTTCATATCAACCGCATCATCCGCTTAAAATACATGACTCCGGAAGACGAACAAGGCAACCAGCGCCAGATAATTGCTGAA
>JBBQMW010000036.1:0-27361 GCA_038329265.1 Bacteroidales bacterium
TTGCTGGCCTGCCTTGGGTTGTTTGGCCTTGCATCGTTTACCACCGAAAGCCGGACAAAAGAAATCGGCATCAGAAAAACAAACGGAGCAACCATTCAATCGATTATGCGCTTATTGCTGGCGAATTATACCAAATGGGTAACCATTGCATTCATCATTGCCCTGCCGGTCGCGTTTCTATTGGGAAACATGTTTCTGAGAAGATTTTTCTTCCGTACCCCAATGCCATTTTGGACATTTATTTTCGGACCTGCAATTGTTTATGTCATTGCTTTATTGACAGTTGGTTGGCAATCATGGCGGGCAGCAACGAGAAATCCGGTGGAGGCGTTGAGGTATGAATAAGAAATTAATTATAATGACCCTTGCAACTGGCAATAAAAATATTGTTTTGATTATCAACTTTATAAACAAGTCTATGCTCATGGGTAATTCTCCTCGACCAGTAACCAGCTTGATTAAACTTGAGAAGTTCAGGTTTTCCAATTCCCTGAAATGGGGTGCGTTTTATACTTTTCAGAAGTTCCAATATTTTTTTAAAGACTTGCTTGTCGTAAATTGCCCAATTGCAAAAATCATCAAAGGCTTCACTATCAAAAGTGAGCTGTCTCATTTGTTGAGATTTAAATCATTAATTAAAGATTCGAATTCATCCTCTGAAAATGAAACGGTATCTTTCCTTGTTTCAAGATTTTTAATCGCCTTTCTGACTCGTTCTTCGTATCCTTTTTGGCTTTCTTTATTTGTCAAGCCAAAATCAGAAACTGACGAGATTGAAATTTCTATCGCCTCTTCATTCTTAAACAAGGTCTTTATTTTATCTAAAAAATCAAGCGTAAGCTCACTTGGTTTTATTTTAATAATGGTTTCCATCTTTATTATTTTTAAACAAATATACATACAATGAGATCAAAAGAGAAAACTTTGCCTACAAAATAGACTAAGTTAGTGGATTTTCGCCCTTGCCGGAGTGTTTGCATTAGGAATTGCACTACTGACGGTAAGTCAGTCCCGAGCACTCGGGAGAAAGCGGCAACGAGAAATCCGGTGGAGGCGTTGAGGTATGAATAACCAAAGTGTATACTGTAATTATCTCAATACCAGTATTCCTTTGTCCGGGCTTTCAATAAAGAATTTAATGGCAATAAAATTACTTCTAATAATATGAAGAATTTGATCAGTCGAACAGTTACCACGTTGAATCCATATAACCTATGGGGGAAAGCCTCTAAGTGCATTTAAATTTATGAAACGACCATGAGAAATCCTTTCTCACACAGGAGGATGATTATCGGGAGTTCCATGTGACAATTAAAAACAAATTATAAACACATGAAATCAGTATCCTTTGATATGATAATGAAGTTGTTACTTTTGGCATATTCCCAAACTTCAAAATCTGAAGCCCTATCTAATTCGATATCAATTAAATGCTTGCTATCGGGAAATTGCTCATTTAATTGTTTCACCAATTTCGGAGAAAGATTTTGGTCAAGAAGCAATTTCATTATCCGTAGATTTCAGTTTTCTCTTTATGGGCAGCGAAGCTTAAACTGACAAGAATGTCCTCTTTCTGAAGGTAAGGAAAATCTTCAAGCACCTCATCAAAGCTCATTCCTGAAGCCAGATATTCGAGTACTTCATAAACAGTTATCCGCAAACCCCTTACGCATGGTTTCCCTCCTCGTTTGCCGGCTTCAATGGTTATTCTATCAGTTAATAGCATATCTATCTATTTATATCACAAAAATAAGGACTAATAAAGATACTTTCAGGATTTTGGCTAAAAAACCTTCACCA
The DNA here is from genome assembly GCA_038329265.1 of Bacteroidales bacterium. Classification (GTDB taxonomy): domain Bacteria; phylum Bacteroidota; class Bacteroidia; order Bacteroidales; family Prolixibacteraceae; genus Aquipluma. The sequence goes on from JBBQMW010000036.1 coordinate 1,801, forward strand.
GGAAGAAACCGAGACTGGATAATTGATTTTCGCACTGGCCGGTTAACTGGCACAGGCAATTGCGTTGCTAACGGTGAGTTAGTCCCGAGCACTCGGGAGAAAACGTCAGCGAGGAATCCGGTGGAAGCACTCCGATACGAATAGTCAGGATTTCACTTGGAGTGAAAACCTGACTTGCACATGACATTGAAACAAAATTATGCATGAAATTATAAAATTCAATTTTAATATTTCATGGATAAATACAAACAACCACTTAAAACTCAAAATATGATTCAATTATTCAACATCAACAAGTATTACGACTCAAAGTTTCAACGGACATTTGTGCTGAAAGCCATCAATTTGGAAGTAAAAGAAGGCGAATTTGTGAGCATCATGGGGCCCAGCGATTCGGGAAAATAAACTTTGCTGAATATCATTGGTTTGCTGGATGCGCCGTCAGCCGGGGAATAATTCAGGTAACCCACAACGAAAAGTTTGCCGGGTATGGGAAACGGATCATCAGGCTGGTTGATGGGATAATCAGGTTGGATGGAAAGTCAAACCTTTGATGAAAATGTTAGAATTCCCGACGCATCAGCGATTTTTCAAAAGGATTTCATTTTAGTTCATTATATGTAATTTGCACATTTAGAATTAGTTAGTTGTGATTTTAATGAAATTAAATATGGCGGCTTTTTTTTTCATTACTAATAAGGTAATAAGGTTGGATTTCTCTTGTTACCCTTTCTACTAAGGTTTGATGAAAAAAAATAAAGTTTATTTAAAAACATAAAAACCTTATTTTCAATATTTTAATCTTAGTATAAAATTAATGTATGTGATTTTTAACCTTATTACCTTATTTGTCATCAATATACAACCTAATAAAAAAATTCACCAGACTCCGCCATTTTCTAAATGAGTAAATATTTCTGTATATCATTCATATACAAACTTATAAATCTCTATTTGTAAAACAGCAATACTCTTAAAAATCGCTGACGCATCGGGAGTTCTGACGATCAGCTGGAAAAGCTGGTAAGCTGCAACCAGAAATCCGGAAAAGTGCTGAGGTTCGGGTAGCAAGAAACATGGGGCAAAGTGCGATCGTTTGCCCTGCTTAAATTTATTCTGAAAAGGTTGTTTTTATTCGCATCAACGCTTCTTTTAGTACCGAATGCGGGCACCCAATATTCATGCGCATATAGCCGCTGCCTTGCTTGCCGAACTGTACACCGCGGTTGAGTCCAACTCCGCCGTCGATAATTTTCTGGCTGAGGGCTTCATCGGTAAGCCCATATGCTGAAAAATCGAGCCAAATCAGGTAAGTTGCTTCAGGTCGCATCACTTTTACTTCAGGTAAGTTTTCCTGAAAGAAATGTTCCAGAAATGCATAGTTATCCTGAAGGTAGCTCATTAATTGCCCCAGCCATTCATCGCCATGCGTAAAAGCGGCTTCAAGAGCAACCGCACCGAAGATATTGCCCATGTGCAAATGAGGAAGCCTCATGACGCGCTCGTAGGATATAAAATGTCGTTTGTTCGGAATAATCAGAAATGAGGTGGTCAGTCCCGCAGTATTGAAAGTTTTACTTGGAGCCATACAAATTACAGCGTTTTGCGCAAATTCTTCAGAAATTCCGGCCAGCGGAGTATGCTTAAATCCGTCGAAAACCATATCCGCATGAATCTCATCGGAAACAATCAGGATTTTATGGTCGAGACAAATTTGGGCCAATTCAGTGAGTTCCTTTTCGTTCCAGGCCATTCCTCCCGGATTGTGTGGGTTGCTCAGTAACAGCAGTTTTGTTGTTGGTGTAATTTTCCGTTTCAAATCTTCAATGTCGAAAAAATACCTTCCATTCTCCAGTCGAAGCGGGTTTACGATCATTTCGCGGTCTGTACCTTTTACCGAATCAAAAAACGGGAAATATACAGGCGGTTGAATAATTACTCCATCTCCTGGTTTCGAAAAAGCTTCAATAGCCATTGTTAATCCGGCTACAACTCCGGGACTAAATGAAATCCATTCAGGTTTGATTTCCCAATTGTGACGTCGTTTTAACCAATTGACTATCGACTGTGTGTATGTTTCCGGACGAAAAGTATATCCAAAGAGTTCATGTTCAGCTCGCTTCTTTATTGCCTCCACAATAAAATCGGGAGTTCTGAAATCCATGTCGGCCACCCAAAGCGGCAATACTTTCTCATTTCCGAAGAAAGCCTTTCTCCCATCGTATTTGACCGTATGAGTCTGAGTGCGGTCAATCAGTTCGTCAAAATTGTATGTTTTCATATCAAGTATTTACTATTTGCTATTTTTTACCGGAGGCTAATTTTTTTTAAACAGTTCAATCCATTATCCTGCTCAACTTTCAACACAAAGTCAAAACGGTTCAGCGAAAGGCAAAGATCAAAGTCGGCTGCAGGAGCCCATTCCTGTTTTTCAGGAGCGAAAAACCGCGCGCCATCCCCCGTTCTGAGCTGTTCAACCATGGACTGAAAATCGTTTTGAATTCCTTCCAATTCATTTTTGATATAAACTGCCAGTAAGGTGTCTTCATCCGTTGGATACCTGCAACTGTAGCCCATGCAAACCAATGAGACTTTTTCAGGACTTTGTTTCCGGATATAATTAATGATAGCCTGAGCATTTACAAAACTACCAGTGAGGATTTCGCTGGCACCACTGGCATTGACAATTCCCTGCGTTCCCGAACTGGTTGTATGAACCATGATTTTCCCGTTCAAATCGGACTTCAAAAGTTGCGAAGGCGAGTTTCCGAAGTCGAAACCTTCTGGTTTTTGCTCATTGCGTTCACCAACTAATATATATTCCGGATTTTCTTTCTTCAATTGATAGGCTTTTTCGAGATCGCCAACCGGATAAATGCGTTGAATTCCATTCCCGAATGCATAACAAGCTGTAGAAAAAGCACGGAAGACATCAATAATAACGGTAAGCCCTTGTGCTTTTCTTGCCCCGTCGAGCAACTGCAGTATTTCAATTTCCATATAGATATGCTGTAATTCCTGATTAATTAGATTTTATACGCCTCATTTATTGACTATTGCGAATAAGTGTTTACATTACATTAATATTCCTATATTTCGTTAACACAAGCATAATACAACAGTAACGTATGTTATTCAGCAGGTATGTTGCAAACCATGTATGTTTGTATTGTATTTAAAACAAAGAAAACATGAAAACAATTAAAACAATTTCAAAATTAACAATGTTGTTGGCATTTGTAGCATTTGCGAACACATTAATGGCAACAGGAAACTTAAAAGTTAACATCCTTCCGATCAACTCCGAAACTGCAGTTGTAGCAATTTCGAATGCTGAAGCCAGCAATTTTCAGATCAGCATTGCAAACAACAAAGGCGAAGTCGTTTATTACAAGGAAACCGATTCGGCTAGCAATGATTACCGTAAAATATACGATTTCTCAGACCTTGAGAATGGCGACTACAAGTTATCAGTAACTGTTGATGTATTGACTACCGAGCGTGAATTCAGTATTAAAAATCAGAATATTTCTGTTGGAAAAGAGAAAAACCACATTGAGCCTTTCTTTACATACAAAGATGGTATCCTGAAACTTTCATTTCTGAATTTCTCACAAGAAAACCTGAACCTGAATTTCTACAACGGAAGCGAACTAGTTTATACCAAAGCAATTGGCGATGAATTCAGTATACAGGAAGGCTTTAACCTTTCAAAACTTGACAAAGGAGTTTATTCTGTGTTACTTTCAACAAACGATAAATCCTACTCATACAATGTCGAAGTTGAATAATCAATTCGGAAACCTTAATACCTAAAAAATGCGGACTCATACAGAGGTCGCATTTTTTTTTAATCAATCCCGACAAAACACACCAATTATTTAGTCCTAAAAGCAGTAAATGCCTTGGAGAAAAACTTCTAAATCAAAGCCAAAATAAAGATTAAATTTGCAGCTCAATAATTTCAGTACCAATGAGAAGAAACAATGTTGAGATTATGGCACCGGTTGGTTCGTATGAATCGCTGATAGCAGCTATTCAGGCGGGAGCAGCATCGGTATATTTTGGGGTGGAACAGTTAAATATGCGCGCCCGATCGTCCAACAATTTCACAATTGAAGATTTAAAAAAAATAACCCAAACGGCACATTCAAAAGGGGTTAAAACCTATTTAACTGTGAATGTGGTGGTTTTCGACACCGAACTAGAACAACTTCGCCAGATTATCGATGCGGCCAAAGAAGCGGGGATTTCAGCAATTATTGCTTCTGATATTTCAGCGATTATGTATGCCCGGCAGGTTGGCGTTGAAGTACATATTTCAACACAAGTAAACATTACCAACATCGAAGCGGTAAGGTTTTATTCCACTTTCGCCGATGTGGTTGTACTTGCCCGCGAAATGAATATTGGACGTGTCTGGGAAATTTCGAAACAAATCAGGGAACAAAATATTTGTGGCCCTTCCGGAGAACTGGTACGGCTCGAAATGTTTGTGCATGGTGCGCTGTGTATGGCTGTTTCGGGCAAATGTTACCTTAGCCTAAACGAGATGAACTCATCGGCCAACCGAGGTAGTTGTATGCAATCGTGCCGACGTGCCTACATTGTTACCGATAAGGAAACCGGCGCCGAACTGGAAGTTGACAACGAATACATCATGTCGCCCAAAGACCTCAAATCGATTCATTTCCTGAATAAATTGCTCGATTCGGGCGTTTCGGTTTTGAAAATTGAAGGAAGGGCAAGGTCTCCGGAATATGTTTATACGGTTGTTGAATGTTACCGCGAAGCAGTGGAGTCGTATTTCGATGATAGTTTTACCGATGAGAAAGTTGCAGATTGGGATCAGCGTCTGACCAGCGTTTTTAACCGCGGATTTTGGGACGGATATTATCTCGGACAACGACTGGGCGAATGGAGCAAGAATTATGGATCGCTGGCTTCGCACCGTAAAGTTTATGTTGGTAAAGGCGTGAATTATTTTTCGAAACTGAAAGTTGCTGAATTCAAACTCGAAACCGGACCGTTAAAAGTTGGCGACGAAATCTACATTACCGGCCCAACCACCGGACTGGTTAAAACTGTAGTTACTGAAATTCAACTCGATCATCAATCGGTTGAAGAAGCGCCAAAGGGTTCGTATATTTCTATTCCGGTGGAAACAAAAATCAGAAAATCGGATAAATTGTATAGAATTGTGGAGGCTTCGGAGGTGAAGCAGCAATAAAATTCAGGAAAAAGGAATAAGGAAATCTTTTTAACAATTGATTAAAAAAAACAAAGATTACGCCCAAACTTTTTATTTTTGAGCAAAATATTTATCCCTTATGCGAAAAGTTAATGACTTTTCCGGTATAGTAATCCTGATTCTTCCGGATACGCACTAAAAGTTGTGAAGGTTGGTGCCGATTTGTTTTCTATGTTTACTTTTTATTTAATAAATCCTTCGCTCTTATTTTCACAATCTTTCCGTTGCGCGTAAATACCAGCTCCGAATCATCCTTTTGTTTTGCAGTTAACATTCTGTCATAAGCCAGGTCAATTCCTTTTATTATCTTATTCCTAAGTTCTTTAACTTTATCTTTGTTCATTGACGTATAATTTGTAAATAAATATCATGTCGGTAAACCTCTGTATCTTTATCTTGAAATCCCTCTGCAATCAATGTTGACGGATGTTCTGAGTTGTCAAAAATCATCCAATAATCGCAAATTGGCAAATAGATTTTCGAAAGATTCTCAATCCCGGTTTTGTATCTTCTACGAATGGTTTCTTCCGGAATATTGTGTCCGCCTGAAACTACGCTGGTTCTAACTCATTCTATTGCCAAATCGACCGAACTAAGCCAAAAGTAAACCATAGTCACAAAGTATCCTTTTGATTGGGCTTCTTTTATAAAATGACAATAGATCCTGGCTGATAAGGTAGTTTCAAATGCAAAATCCACCTTCTGTTTTGTCAATTCATTTATCCTGTTTGACATATTCCGTCCAGCTTCAATTGCAACCTTACAAGTTTGGCATTTTTTGTTTTTATCAAAGATATTTCTTTTTTTGTATTTCTTTAGATGGTCGCACAAAACACATACATTTCCAGATATGCCCTAAAAGTTGAAAAGACTGGTTATTGATATTAAATCTGAATCTATTAGCGGAATTTGAAAATACGGTTTTTCATTTTATTCTGCAATTCTGACGGGGTGCCTCCGATTTACAACAATAGAAAAGAGGATAAAGCCAAAAGGCAAATCAAACAAAAGAAGTGATTACTCTCCCAACAATAAATTTTGTCAACAATTGAATATGAACGAAAAAAGATAACAGCAAACTTCTTATTTTTGAGCAAAATATTTAACCCTTATGCGAAAAGTTATTCTTATTTCCGGAATTTTAATTTTTGTTGCAACAGCAGCTTTTCTGGGAATTAAATATTTCCCGTTCAAAAAAGAAAAGCCAGTCATTCAAACTTTTTCAACCAAACAGAATCCGGCATTTAAGGCAGTTCCGCAAAAAAGTCCACTGGTTATTGAAGTAAAAGATCAGGAAGGATTTTTTAACCTGCTAAAAGGTAAAAATCCTGCGTTTGCTGAATTAAGTGGCATTCCGGAGTTTGAAGAACTTTTTTCGTCGGTCAGTCGATTTAAAGAATTTGTCAGCAGTCGTTCTGGAATCAGCGATCTTTTGAAAGGCAAATCAATCATCATTTCAGTCAATCCATCCGGAAAAAACCAACTCAGTAACCTCTTTCTAATTCAGCTCAGCGATAAAACCGAATCGAACGCAGCGCCCGAAACGGTATCCCGTGAATTGGGTACTGACTATACCATTACCCGGAAAAACTACGAGAATACAACTGTTTTCAATGCTAAATCGGCTGAAATAAATCTGTTTTTTGCTTGTACTGACGATATTTTCATGGTCAGTGAAGATTTTATACTGATAGAAGCAGCAATCCGTCATTCCAATTCGCAGAATCTTCTGAACAATCAGGAATTTACAGAAGTGTATAAAACTATTGAGGAAACCGCACTAGCCAACATCTTTATCAATCACATGACCATTCATCAGGTTTTATCCAGATTAGTAGCTCCCGAAATCAGGAAAAATATTGGTCAGATTGCCTCTTATTCAAACTGGACAGAGCTTGATCTGAGCATCGAAGGATCGGATATGGAGTTCAATGGTTATAGTGTAACCCGCGATTCGAGCGATAATTACCTGAATGTATTCCGCAATCAGGAGGCTCCGAAATCGATTATTGAAAAAGCGATTCCGGCTAATGCTTCCTATTTTGTTTCCCTAAACTTAAATAATACAAGCAATTTTCTCGATCATTACGAAACCTACGTGAAGGCCAATGGCAATTTCTACCCGCGCGAAATGAGCCTGATCGGATTTGAGAAGAAAACAAAAACCAATCCGGTTAAGCTGATCAAAGAGTTGGGTGGAAAGCAGTATGCCGGTGTTTATACCACAATCAACAAATCGAACCCAACTCAAAACCGATTTTTTGTTACTGATTTGGCAAATGCTTCTGATGCAGAGGAAAAACTCATGAGGGCTGTTTCAGAATTTAATAAAACGGGTATCGCCAAGCCTCATGCCGAATACGTTGTCGACAGCAAAAATAAATTCAAAATATACCGATTACCAATCAGCAATATGGCTGAATCTCTTTTCGGAAGGATCTTTGCGGGAGTCAATGGCGAGTACTTTGTTATTTACAAAAAATACTTGATTTGGGGAGACAATTTACCGGGGCTGAAAAATTATCTGCAAAGTCTGGCATCAGAGAAAACGATGGCAAACGACTCCATTTATAAAGCTTATTCGGCTGCCGGACAGGCAAATCCGAATTTATCCATCTATGCCAAAGTTCCAAAAGTATTCCGGTTAAAAGATGCAATGCTGAAACCACAGACGAGCACCATGCTCGCTGAAAATGAAGACATTATTCGCAAATTCAGCACATTCTCCTGGCAGCTCGCTATCTCTGGCAAAATGATTAAAAATAAAGTCAGGTTGAAATACGATCCGAATGTAAAAGAAGAACCACAGGCCGTGTGGCAGCTTAAACTTGAAGCGCCATTGGCCCGAAAACCAACGCTGGTACTCAACCATAAAGATCCTCAAAACCGCGAATTGATTGTGTGCGACAAGCAAAACAACATTTATCTGATCAATAAAGACGGACTTATTTTATGGACCATGAATATTCCCGGCGAGATTGTTTCTGACTTTTTGCAGGTCGACCTGTATCAGAACAATAGGTTCCAGTACGTTTTCAATACAAAAACACAACTTTATGTGATTGACCGGACAGGAAATAAATTTGGCAAATTCCCGATAACACTCAAATCAATGGCATCCAATGGTGTATCGATTGTTGATTATGGAAAAAATAAGGAGTTCCGCTTTTTTGTAGCAGGCGAAGACAAAAAGATTTATGCATTCGACCGTTGGGGTAAACTGGTGCAGAACTGGAATTTTACCGGTTCGGAAGGCCCGATCAACAGACCTGGTGAACGTATTGTAATCGACGACAAAGATTACCTGATCTTCAGCGACAGCCAAAATACGTATTTCCTCGACCGGCAGGGCAAAAGCCGCGATATTCAACCTGCACCGTTCGAACGATCAGGTAGCCCGGCTTATTTCTTCAACGACGGAATCCCAAGGCTGATTGCTACCGACAAGTCCGGGAAAATCCACCTCATCGATTTCACCGGGCAGGCCGAACTGAAAGAACCGGGCAAGTATGGTGTCGGGCATCGTTTTGCAGCCTTTGATTTGGATGGGAACGGTTCTCCGGAGTACCTTTTTGCTGAAGGGAAAAAACTAACTGCATTTTCTACTGACGGAAAGAAACTGCTTGAGCGGTCGTTTCCTGATGTGATTACTGAAACCCCGTCAATTCACCCAATGGCTAACGGAATAAGCAAAATCGGAATAGTTTGTGGCGACAATAAAATATATTTGCTCGATAAAAATGGCGCGATTATGCAGGGTTTCCCGTTGGAAGGAAACAGTAGTTTCATTCTAGAAAAATTTAACGACACAGGCTCATGGTATAATCTGATAGTTGGTGGAGAAGGTAATACGCTGGTGAATTACCGGATCGAGTAAAAGGGTTTTTAGATTAAATTTCCGATATTTTATATAGCTCGGTATGTAAATTATCCGATATTTTTACACAAAACCCACTTTCTCAACTTTTCCGACACATCAGCATAAACAATGGACTATGTCTTAGATGATTTAACCCGGGTACTAATTTTTGAAGGATTCTGTTGTGTGTATTAAATATGTCAGCTATTATTATTGCATCGTCTGTAACTTCGTAAATGATCTTATAACTCCATTTACAAACAGAACGATAATTTTCGGATTCTTCCATTAAGAATTCTTCCAGCGAATATTTCTCAGGAAAAATACTTGATGAACCGACCAATTTTATTAGCTCTTTTTTAACTTTTCGAGCATTTTGAGGGGAATCTTGAGAAATTTATTCGTAAATATTATCCAAACTTTCACTGGCAAATCTATCCCATCGAATGGGAAGTTTTTTTCTGATTACCACTTTTGTTCTTCCTTTTCCAATTCTTCATGAGCAATAAAATCGCCTGACTTAACTCTTTTAGAAGCTGCTTTCACACGTTCTTTTATTTCAGCCTTTATTAATGGCTCTCCGTTTACTGTAAAACCAACTGCCAAGTTGTTTTCATACTCTTTACTCATGGCATAAACCATTCGCAAGAAGCGTTCATCAGCCTGATCTACATATTGTTGAACTTCCAACGAATGGTCTTTTAGATCATGAAAAGTTAGTTAAAACGATACTATTCATACATGGACTCAATCCTTCAAAATACATGTATTTCAGTATTCAAAACAAAACCCCGGAATCTTCCGAAACCGAGGCTTTAACTGATCATTTGATTATGTTGTTTCTTCTTTATCGAATTATTGAGACTGATCACTGATCACTTTCTCATCAGGCTTCCTTCCATTGTTCATTCATCAGCTTGACCGCAGCAGGCAATGTTACCTTAGAATCGCCCACCGAACCACATTCAAAGCTTACATAATCCTGGTAGTTGATTTCTTTTAACCCACGGAATCCGTTGATGTAGTTATCCGCTTCGCCATCTTCTCCCGGCATTTTCCGGCGTTTCCGGCTTGCAATGTGAACATGGTGCAAATAGCTGTCAGCAGCAAGGAATGCTGCCCGGTCGTTGGTTTCTTCCCAGGTCATGTGCCAGAAGTCGCCCATTACTGCAGCTCCTTCGCTTTTTACATCGCGCACAATGGAAGCACCATCGGCCACCTGACGGCAGAAATAGCATTCTTCACGGTTGAGTGGCTCGAGCAAAATGCGGGTTTTATTTTGGAGTGCATAATCGCCCAATTCTTTCATTTGTTCAACCAAAAGTGCACGAGCTTCCTTGTCAGGTAATGAAACCTGATTATTGAACGCCGGAACAAAAATAACTCCTGTTGAGCCCAATTCTCCGGCGGCGGCAATTATCACCTTCAACGAATCCATGCATTTTTTCTGAATTGCAGGATCAGAGGCGATCAGCCAACCTTCGAAACCGGCACAAATCGCGCTCATTTTGATGTTGCGGTTCTTCAAAGCTTGTTGTATTTCAGTTACCCTCTTTTCGAGCCCCGCGCCCCAAACTTCAAGACCAACAATCCCCAAAGATTCCATGAAGTCGAGTTTTTCGATCAGATCTTTTCCTGGCGCAACGCCTTCCTGACACGAAATTTTCAGTATTGGAGAATCCGATTTCCTTTTATCTGTGGAAGATTCGCTCCTAAATGAAGAGAAAAGTCCTCCGGTCGCAGTCAAAGCAGCACCTGAAACGGCAGTGCCTAGAAAATTTCTTCTGTTGATTGTCATAGCTAAAAAGATTAAAGTTTAAAGATTAAAGATCAACGATTATAAATTGAAGATTGAAGAAGATACTTCGTGAATCACCAATCTGTAATCGTTAATCACCAATCAAGTTACGATTGATTTGGTTCGCCTGGAATTGCAACCTTTGCTGTATCCACAATTCCGACTGAACCCATAATGTATGATGTTGGAGCAAGTTTCATGTCCGAATTCATCATTTCGTCCCAGGTAACTTCTTTTCCGGTAAAGGCAGAAACACGTCCCATAATGGCGGTCATGTTCGAAATTGCAGTCTGTTCAGCTTCGTTGACGGCAATATTCTGACGAATACAAGTTACCAAATCGATGTGTTCCTGAACGTATGGACTGACCTTCACACTTTTCATCGCCTCACCTTTATCGTTGACCGGATATTTGTAGGCGAATTTTTCGGTGCCTTTCAAATCCCAGATCGTATTCTGGCAATTGGTTTTACCTTCAGTTCCCATGATAAATTCTGAAACATTATTGGTCGTTCCATTGATCTGACGACACATACTGTGCATGTGCATGCCATTCTCATAAACAAAATCAACACTGAAATTATCGTACTGATCGCCGGTAACACGACGTTGACGTGAACCAAAACCAACAGCTTTTACAGGATGTTTTCCGGTAAACCAATTGATTACATCAATATTATGAACGTGCTGCTCAACGATATGGTCACCCGACAACCACAACCAGTTTACCCAGTCGCGGATCATATATTCCATTTCGGACCATGTTGCTTGCGGATTGCGATACCACAATTGATTCTGGTTCCAATAGCAATTGGCTGAAGTGATTTCGCCAATAGCACCACTCATAACTTGTTTATAAACATCAACATAATCGAGCTGATGTCTGCGCTGAGTACCTGTAACAATTTTTAATCCGAGTGATTCGGCTTTTTTTGCTGAAGCCATAACCGAACGGATGCCAACAGGGTCAACAGCTATTGGTTTTTCCATGAAAATATGTTTCCGAGCCTGAACTGCGGCCTCAAAATGCATCGGGCGGAAATGAGGTGGAGTAGCCAAAATAACTACGTCAACTCCTGATGCAATCACTTTTTCGTAAGCATCGAATCCAACAAATACATTTTCATCGGCAACTTCCATGCTTTTTTCATTTTTCAACTTTTCGCGGCAGGCGGTGATATTATCCAGGAAAGTATCACCCAATGCATGAACGGTCAGGTTTGGACCTGCATTCAGGAAATCGATCATGGCACCCGAGCCGCGGCCACCACATCCAATAACACCAACTTTCAGCGGAGCACCATCAGGAGCAACTTCGAGTAGTGGAGGTAAATTTAAAGCAACTTCAGGTTTCTTTGGGCCTGAACAAGAACTCAATACATTAGCACCTACGACACTAACTGCACTTATTGCTGCAGCACTGGCCAGAAATTTCCGTCTTGAAAAATTTGATTCACTCATGGTTTGTTTAGTTTTATGATTTAAATTTAGTCGTACTCTGATTTTATCAATAACCTATAAATACTTTCTGATATTACACCCCGAATATAAGAACTTATAACTTAATTAATACAGTAAATTTTCGCATTAATTATTTGCCTGTATTTTCATCCGTTTCGCACACCACACGGAAACCTACCATGTTACTATCTGAATACCACCAAACGCTTTTGGGTATCTGCGGATCGGTTCTCATCCAGGCTTCATCCTGTGTATAGTCGCGGGCTGCGCTCCGCACTTCGGTAGGTTCGCTTTTAAACGATCCTCCACGAATAACTCTTTCTGTTCCTGATATCGGGCCTTTTGGATCTTTTACTCCTTCATTCAGATTTGCATAAGCATCCGGAGCATACCAGTCCGAGCAGAATTCAGCAACATTACCCAACATATTTTTCAGGCCAAACGGATTTGGTTTTACCGCACTAGGCAGTTGTGTTTTTGCCATACTGTTTCCGGAGTAAATTACATACCGGTCAATGTTGGTAGTATCAGCTCCAAATATTTTATTCATGAAACGGTCTTTCGAATATTTCTTTGGATCGCCTGCGAAGAAATATGGATTTTGCGATCCGGCACGACAGGCATATTCCCATTCAGCCTCGGTTGGAAGTCTGTATTTTTTACCGGTTTTCTGCGACAGCCATTTGCAATAGGTCTCAGCAGTAGCATAACGCATCGTAATGGCCGGTCTGCTATTCATGCCCCAATTCTGATCTGGTTGTCCGTATGGTGGAGTCGGTCCGCTAATGGCATCTACCTCAGCAACTGCTGAAGCACTTTTTGGATCAACAACAACCTTACTTTTTGTATCACTTGTACGACCTTCGCGTTTGGTCTGTCCGTAGAAAACCAAAAATTCATCCCAGCTTACTTCAACTTCAGCCATGAAGAAAGGACTAATCTCAACTTCTTTTACAGGACCTTCATCGGCGCGGCGATACGGTTCATTTTCCGGACTTCCGATCTTAAATTTTCCACCCGGTACCGCAATCATGTTAAATGAAATAGTCGATCCCGGAATCTTTTCAGTAAAGTTGGCGAAATTTTCAACTTTGGTTGCTTCTGTATAAACCGTCAAATTAGCTCCTGAACCTTTTCCAAAATCAGAATTGCTGGCATGTTTGGCATTCGGGTCGTAATGACCCACATTGAGGTGACAATTAATGCATTCGAGTTTTTCCTCGTTTTGACTGTAATAAAGGTGAGCATCCTGCCCTGCCTTATTCAAAGTGAGTGGAAACAAATTTGCATGGCATTTTACACATGAAGTTTTAAAGGTGAAATGCTGGGCTTTTTCAACCGTGCGTTTGGCTTCCCAGTTGAATTCAGCAGAATCTTTGGCAAGCATTCCGTATACATCCTTTATCCCAAACTTGATTTTTTGAACGAGGTAGCCTTGTCCTTTGGGGGGCAAATGGCAATCGACACAATGAACCTGTATGCCACCTTTATTATCGTAATGGGTAGATAATTTCCACGAAGGGAAGACATGTGGGTGAACATGGCACGATGCACAAAACTCGTCGGTTGATGTGTATTCGACAGTGCGGTTAAAAAAAATAGTAGCCACAATTCCTATGGCAAATGAAACGAATAAAACGAGTAAAAGACGTTTACGAAGGAAATCTCCAAACTTTTTCAGCATAGAAGGTTTAGTTATTTGTTAAAAAAAATAGGATGGTTTCAGGCCTCCAAAAATAATAAAAATATAAGGATAGCAAAGCCATAAAGTTAAAAAGGAATATATCTTTGAAAGATGTAATCAAAAACCAAGTCGAAATGAATTTAGAGAAAATAGCAGCCATGTTTCAACTTGAAGGCACCATAGATCGGGTTGAAGGAATGGGCGAAGGTTTTATCAATGATACTTTTATTATTTACACCAAAGAAAAGTCGGCAACCGATTACCTATTGCAACGCAAGAACAAGCGTATTTTCACCAATGTTCCGGCGATGATGCAGAACATTGAAACGGTTTGTACCCACATCCAAAAAAAAGTAATTGCCCGCAACGGCGATCCGAAGCGTGAAGCAATGTCTGTTATTCCGGCGATTGACGGAAAGCTCTATTTTCAGGATGAGGAAGGCGAATTTTGGGCAGTTTGTGTTTTTATCGGCGATACGCTCACCTATCAATCGGCTAAAACTCCGGAACTCGCTTTCCAGGGTGGAAAAGGAATCGGATTGTTCCAATCTATGGTTGCCGACTTGAGTGAGCCTTTGACCGATATTCTTCCCGGCTTTCACAATATCCGCTTCCGATTCAATCAGTGGGATCAAGTATTAGCAAAAGATCCGGCAGGTCGAAGTGCCAGGTTGACAGAAGAAATCAGCTGGATCGAAAACCGACGAGAAGAAATGCTCAATTTCTGGAAGCTGGTCGAAAACGGCGAAATTCCAACCCGGATAACGCACAACGATACCAAAATCAACAATATTCTTTTCGACCTGAAAGGTGATGTTTTGTGCGTGATCGACCTGGACACGGTATTAAACAGCACGTGTCTCAACGATTTTGGCGATGCCATGCGTTCGTACACAAATACTGGTCAGGAAGATGACGAAAACCTGGAAGCAGTCACATGCGATTTGTCCATTTTCGAAGGTTTTACAAAAGGATATTTGTCGCAAACCATTGGGTTCCTGAACCAAAAAGAATTGGAATATCTGGCATTTTCGGCCAAATATATCACCTATGAGCAGGTTTTACGTTTTCTGATGGACTACATCGATGGCGATAAGTACTACCGGATCAAAAATCCGGAGCACAATCACCAACGTACGCTGGCACAATACAAGTTACTTACCAGTATGGAAGAGCAATACCCGGAAATGTGCAGGATTGTGAAAGAGGTAGCAGCGAAATTAGGAAAAGGTCATTAGGATAGAGGAAAAAAGGGAAGGGGAAAGTTACATAATAGCTTAATGACTCATTCATTAAAAAACATTTTAAGAAACCCTATTTCTTCAAATGATTCTTTAATTTGTATCATACCAATAAAAATCAATTCATTGAATATCAATAAAAGACAAGAGAATGAGAAGAAATTCCTAAATTGGGAAGACATGACTGATGGTTCAAGAAAGTATTGGTATTGATAAAGGACATAAAAAATTAGATACCCAATGATAATAACAAAGCAACAGCTCGCTGTAAATTTGTTGAACTATTTGCAACATAAAACCACCATCAACGACTTGGTAGAATGGGTCGAAAACGCATAGCCATGAAAATCCAACAAATATTACCCGGCTTTTCGAATCCACCTTTGGAATTGGTGGCTGAAACACTTGATCTGGAGATTGCTCCTTTGAAGATTGATACGGTAAATTGGGACGAATATCCCTACTTGCCTGATGTTTCGGTGCAGATCGCATGGAATAAGAATGAACTGTTTCTTCAATATGAGGTCAGCGAACAGTCGGTAAAAGCTGAGATCACAAAAAGTAATGGGAGCGTTTGGACCGACAGCTGTGTCGAGTTTTTTCTTTCACCGGAAGGGAATGACGAATATTACAACCTCGAAATAAACTGTATCGGAACGATTTTGCTTGGATACCGAAAGAAGGGAGAAACCGCAATTCATGCCAGCAACGAACAAATAAGTACCATTCGTAGAATCTCAACATTGGGCAATTCGTCGTTTCCGGAGCTGAAAGAGGGAGCAGACTGGAAAATCATTCTTGCAATCCCATGGGAAGCATTCTTCAAACACCAATTGGAAGCCACTTCAGGCATGAAGATGAGGGGCAACTTTTACAAATGTGGCGACGGACTGACTGTTCCGCACTTCGTATCGTGGACCAAAATCAAAACTGAAAAGCCAAGTTTTCACGTCCCTGAATTTTTTGGAGGACTGGAATTCGAATAGTATACAATATAGATTTTCGATGCAAATTGCAAGGTAAGAAATTCCATATTTTACCCGATTTTGGGTTAAGTCGAACTTGAAGAAAGAACTTACTTGGCAGAAAATTACTATTCACCCTCAATCACCACCGCATTCTTTGCTATTTTATTTTCCCTTTTTTCTTCTACCCAATAATAAATGATTGGCAGAACTAACAAGGTGAGAAATGTAGAAGTAATCAGTCCGCCAATAACCACCGTAGCCAAAGGCCGTTGAACTTCGGAGCCAGGTCCGGAATTAAATGCCATCGGGATAAAACCCAAACTGGCCACCAAGGCAGTCATCAAAACCGGTCGCAGCCGGTCGGTAGCCCCATCGATAATGGTTTTGCGCAAAGGCATTCCTTCTTTCCGGAGTTCGTTAATGTGATCGAGCAGCACAATCCCGTTGAGAACGGCGACTCCAAACAAAGCCACGAATCCGATGCTGGCGGAAACCGAAAGATACATTCCACGCATCCAAAGCAGAAAAATTCCTCCTGAAAAAGCAAAAGGCAGGTTGATTAAGATAATAATGGCATAACGCATTTTCCCAAAATTGAGGTATAGCAAACCAACAATTATAAACAGCGACAACGGAACAACCAAAAGCAGGTGATTCATCGCACGTTTTTGGTTTTCGAAAGTTCCGCCATATTCCAGAAAATACCCCGGAGGAACATTCCCTTTTTGACCAATCTCTTCCTGTAGCTGGGCGACATAAGTTCCCATATCAATATTCTTAATGTTTATCCCCACGATCAACCGTCGCCAACCGTTTTCGCGCTGAATTTCTCGTGGTCCTTCCTGAGCAACAATGTGACTCACCCGTTTAATCGGAATAAAGTCGCCATTGGGAAGTGGAACAGGGATCTCCTGAATTTTCTGCAATTCGGAGCGAAACTCTTCAGGATAGCGTATCTGAATGTCAAACCGACGTTGACCTTCGTACAATTGTCCGGCGACCTGTCCGCCAATCCCGGCTTCAATTACCGACTGAACATCATTTACATTCAGACCAAAAGAAGCCAAAGCCTCGCGGTCAATCTGAATGGTTAGATACGGCTGTCCAATGGGCTGTTCCACAAAAAAGTTAGCAGTTCCTTTCATTCCTGAAACGATTCCCGAGATATTTTGTCCAATTTGGTTTAGCTGATCCAGATCCTCACCATAAATTTTCACCGCCAGATCCGATTTTACACCACTGGTCAGTTCATCAACCCGCATCGCGATTGGCTGGGTAAAATTGTACGCCAGCCCGGGTTCTGTTTTCAGGAACGGTTCAATTTGTGCGATGATGTCTTCTTTAGTCACATTGTCACGCCATTCACCGGCAGGTTTCAGCACAATCCACACATCGGTCTGGTGCACGCCCATCCAGTCGTTGGCCAAATCGGAACGACCTGTTTTGGGAACCACTGTTTTAATTTCAGGAATGTTGTCAACCAGTTTCCCGGCCAGCCAGTTGGCATTGTCCATCGACTCTTTCAGCGTTACCGAGGGCATCCTCACTTGCTCAACCAGTATCGATCCTTCATCCAATTCAGGGAGAAATTCTGTTCCGAGTCGGCTCATCACAATCATCGACAAACCAAAAACAATGGCAGCCGAAATGGTCACGAACCAACGCCGGTCGATGTGCTGCTCCAGACCGCTGTTGTATCTGGGTTTGATCCAGTCGATCAGGAAATTCCGGCGCATTTTTACGCCTTTCCTGAAAATAATAGATGAGATCGCCGGAACAAAAATAAGAGCCAAAAGCAAAGAACCTAAAACAGCTGCAGCTACTGTAATTGCCATAGGCCGGTACAAAATCCCCTCCATTCCGCTGAAAGTCATGATTGGCACATACACCATCAGGATGATCAGTACCCCGAAAAAGATCGGACGAACTACCTGTTTGGCTGCGGTAATTATCAAATCGTCAGTTTTTTCGCCCTTGTTCTTTTGCAGTCGGTGAACAATGTTTTCGACCATCACCACCGAACCGTCAACCACCATACCAAAATCGATGGCTCCCAAACTCATAAGATTGGCCGCCAGTCCAAATTCGCGCATCCCGATGAACGCAAAGAGCATCGAAAACGGGATGACCATTGCCACAATCAAAGCTCCGGAAATTTCGCCCAGCAGCAACAACAGAACCACAATAACCAGAAAACCTCCTTCAAGCAGGTTGGTCGAAATGGTTGCTGTCGTGCGGTCGATCAGATCACTCTGATCGTAAAATTTCTCGATTTGAACACCCGCCGGAAGCGACTTGTTGATGACTTCAATTTTATCTTCGATTTTCGAAATTACCTGGCGACCATTTCCGCCGCGAAGCATCATCACAATTCCACTCACAATCTCGCCTTTCCCGTCCTGAGTCACCCCACCCTGTCGGATTTGAGTACCTACGACCACGTCGGCAATGTCTTTGATAAAAACCGGTTTGTTGTTGATGTTCCGGATGATGATATTCCGGATATCGTCGGCTTTGTTTATTTGTCCGTAGCCACGAATGATGTATTGTTCGCGGTTGTGTTCCAGGAAATTTCCTCCTGAAACGCTGTTGTTATTGCCAATGGCATCAATAATTTCAAGAATTCCGATGCCGAAAGTCCGTATTTTTTCCGGAGAAATAACAACCTCGTATTGTTTGACAAAACCTCCGAATGAATTAATTTCGGTCACCCCTTTAACTACTTTTAGCTGCGGTGCAATCAACCAATCCTGTATTTCGCGCAGTTCGGTGAGCGATTTGTTTTCGCCCCGAACTGCATACTGGTAAATTTCGCCTAGCGCCGTGGAGATCGGCCCCAATTGCGGTGCCGAAACATCAGGAGGCAAATCAGACGAAATAGACTGAAGTCGCTGACTGACCATTTGCCGGGCAAAATAAATGTCCGTTCCTTCTTCAAATTCGATGGTAACAGCTGACAGCGCAAACTGCGACGTTGAACGAACCTGTTTCACATCGGGAAGTCCATTCATGGCTGTTTCAATCGGATAACTGACCAGTTTTTCCACATCGAAAGGTGAGAAGCGACCTGCTTTAGTAATGACTAAAACCTGAACCGGAGTTACATCGGGCAGCGAGTTGATCGGTAATTGAATAAGCGCAAAATAGCCCGCAACTGCCATGAGCAAAACCAGTGAAAGTGCAACAAACTTTTGCCGGACACTGAAAATAATTATTTGATTGAGCATGATTTCAGGTTTGTTTCAGGTTTATTCTTCAGCAATTTTATCGAAACGCGAAAGGGCTTTCAGACTAAAAATCTGAGTCACTGCCAACTGTTCGTTTTTATCGAGCCCTTTGCGTATGACAGCAAATTTATCGCGAAATTCCTGCACGTCTACTTTCCGTTTTTCATAAGTGGTTTCACTGATCTTCACAAAAACAATCGGATCGTTTCCTTCGTATGTCAAGGCTTCCATCGGAATGGTAACCACTTCAGTCCGCGACAGGGTTACGATAGAAAGATGAAGATTCTCCCCTGGTTTTGGCCAGCTTTCGTTGGTCTCCAAAAGAACATTGATGACCACCGAGCGGTTATTTTCATCCAGTCCGGGATTGATCGAAGTAACAACCGCTTTCATTTCGAAAACATCATTCTGTCTGCGCGAAATTCTGACAGAGTCGCCGGGACTGATGAACCGGGCATCTTCAGGAGAAACATAGCCACGCACCAACACGTGACTGATGTCGAGCACACGGGCGAGCATTTGCAAGGCATTGACCGATTGCCCCAGTTCAACCGAGCGCTGATCAAGGACCCCGCTGATGGGCGAATGAATCTTCAGAGTTGGATCGATGCTTTCGGCAGTTTTAAAGGCATTGATTTCCTTGTCAGGAACGCCAATGGCTTTGAGTTTCGAAACAGCAGCGATCACAGATGTTTTGGCACGCTGAAAATCGGATTTGGCCCGGTCAAGTTCACTTTTCGAGCTGATCGTTTGTTCAACCAGCTGTTCCATCCGCTGCAGACGCGAGGTTTGAAAGGTTTCTTCGGAAACGGCTTGCAGGTACTCCGAAACCATGTTGCCAAATTCGAGACTTTCGATACTAAAAATCTCCTGTCCCATTCTCACTTGTTGCCCTTCCTGAACCGAGATCTTGCTGATTCGCCCGTCAATTGGGGTACTGATAATGCTAATGTGATTAGGTGCCGGAAATACCACTCCCGGAACCGTAATGCTGTATTTTTGCAAACTGTTTGTCACCGGAATCGATTGAATTTTCAGTTCTGTCCATTCTTTTTCAGAAAGTTTGACCAAATTTTCAGGTTTAATTCCTGAAACGGATGGCGGAGAATCTGTTTCAGATGATTCCTTTTGAGCAGTTTCGGTTTTATTCCCACATGATGAAATAATCACAGTCAGGCCTAATGATAGGCTGAACAGGAAGATTTTGGTTTGGAGTTGAATTGATTTCATGAATATATTTTTTCTGAATGGGTTACAAATTAATAAACAAGCTCCAGATTGAGGAACCGTTCGAGTTCAACCAACTGGATATAAAAATCGCGCAGAGCCGTCAGATAACGTTGCTGACTGTTGAGATAAATTTGCTGAGCATTGATCAAGTTTAGCAAGTCAACTTCGCCCAGTCGGTATGCGCTCAGGGTAAGCGATTGTAATTTTTCAGCTTTGCTTCGGATTGTTTCATCGTAGCGTTTGATGGTTGAACGGCTTACCTCGTAACTGTGCCAGGCATGTTCGATTTGTTCTTTAACACCCGATCTGATTTCCTTTTGCTTCCACTGAATTTCTTCCTGATGAGCCAGATTCATCCTGATTTTACCCTTTTGTTCCAACGGATACCAGATCGGAAAACTTAGTCCGACCTCAAACCCATTGAAATTATATCCCGTTCCGTAATCCTGTTTGTATAAATTGAAGCGGATATCAGGCAGAATATTGCTTTTGGCTTCTTTCAGGAAATAACCCGAAGCTTCCAGTTCTTTCACCGACGATTGGTAGGATGGCTGCTCTGTTAGTACCGCCAATGCAGTAATCTGCGATATTTCAACATCCTTGCTTTGCAGCGTGTCCATAAATTCGATGGTGTATTTTTGATTCTCCGGAGGCAATCCCATCAGGGAAAAAAGTGAATACCGGGCCTGATGAAGTTGACTTCGGGCATTGTCGATGTCGTTATTGGATTCAGCTACCTGCAATTCGGCCTTGGTCAGGTCCATGCCATTGCCCATACCGGTTTCGAACTGAGAATAAACCGCATTGTACAATTCGGTGGCAAGCTTCAGTTGTTGTTCGCGAAGTTTATGTAGATGCAATGCGTAAATGACTTCAATGTAGCGAGATTTTACGCCAGTTTTAACTTTCCTTTCCTCTTCCTGAATACTGAATTCCATCGCTTTTTCTTCCTCCCTAAGAGCTTTCAACCGATAGGATGTGGTTAACGGAAAGTCGACCGATTGGGAAACTTCGAAGCGTTGTTCCTGAAACGGATTGGCTGCTTTGTTGTCGATGCCTTCTTTCATATAACTGAATTCAGGAGCCGAAACACCAGTTTGTGTCCGCCATTCTTCCTTTTTCTGATTGAGCTGTGAGCGCATTTGGTTTATCCGGGCATTATTCTGAATAGCCTGATCGACCGCAGATTTGATAGTAAGCAATTGTGCTTTGGCAGGAAAAAAACATCCCAGAAGAACAGTCCAAAGCATCAGTTTTGGTATGTTGCCCATGATTTTTGGTTTCTTTAATTTGACCCTCAAAAGTTAATGAAAAATATTCTGATAAGCCAATGTGAAATCCAAAAACATCTGAGTGTCAAAAAAGATTTTTTCAAAAGCAAATCAGAGTTCGATTTAAGCTAATTTTAAAATGAACAGAAAATGAATATCCATTTCGCCGGGTAACGTTAAAAAATTGAGGATTTTTTGCGGTACAAAACGGGCTCAGGCGTTCTTCCGCCAAAACACCTATCTTTGCGCCTTCAAAAAAAATAGGATAGAATGATTTCAGTTGACGGTATTACAGTTGAGTTTGGCGGATCGGCGCTTTTCTCCGACATCTCTTTTGTGATTAACGAAAAGGACCGCATTGCACTAATGGGGAAAAACGGAGCAGGAAAATCAACCCTTTTAAAAGTTATTGCGGGTGAACGTGCAGCCAATAAAGGACGTGTTTCAACTCCGAAAGATGCTGTTATTGCATACCTTCCACAGCATTTGTTAACCGAAGACAATCGCTCTGTTTTTGATGAGGCCTCACAGGCTTTTGCCCGCATTTTTGAAATGGAACGCGAAATTGCAGCTATGAATGAGGAGCTTGCAACCCGCACCGATTACGAATCTGATTATTATTCCAATCTGATTGAGCGGGTTTCGACTTTGAGCGAAAAATACTATTCGATTGAAGAAATCAATTTCGACGCTGAAGTTGAAAAGATTCTGTTCGGACTGGGTTTTATGCGCGAAGATTTTACCCGTCCAACCAGTGAATTCAGCGGAGGATGGCGAATGCGTATTGAACTGGCTAAAATTCTGTTGCAGAAGCCTGACCTGATTTTACTGGACGAGCCTACCAACCACATGGATATTGAGTCGATTCAGTGGCTCGAGGATTTCCTGATCAACAGCGCCAAAGCGGTGATTGTGATTTCGCATGACCGGGCATTTATCGACAACATCACTACCCGAACCATTGAAGTGACCATGGGTCGCATTTACGACTATAAAGTAAACTACTCGCATTACCTCGAACTGCGCAAAGAACGCCGCGAACAGCAGCAAAAAGCCTTCGACGAGCAGCAGAAAATGATTGCCGAAACCACCGAATTTATCGAGCGCTTTAAAGGAACTTATTCCAAAACGCTTCAGGTTGGATCGCGTGTAAAAATGCTCGAAAAGCTTGAAATTGTAGAAATTGACGAAGAAGATACTTCGTCGCTCAGGCTTAAATTTCCACCTTCTCCCCGTTCCGGAAATTACCCGGTAATTTTGGAAGATGTAAGCAAAAGTTACGACGATCATCTGGTGTTTAAAAACGCTTCTCTAACCATTTCACGAGGCGAGAAAGTTGCTTTTGTGGGCAAAAACGGTGAAGGAAAATCAACGCTCGTCAAAGCAATGATGAACGAAATTGATTATGATGGCAAACTCACTTTGGGACATAATACCATGATTGGCTATTTTGCCCAGAACCAGGCTTCGCTGCTGGATGAAGATCTGACCGTTTTCCAAACCATCGACGATGTGGCCGTTGGCGATATCCGCACCAAAATCAAAGACATTCTGGGCGCATTCATGTTCGGCGGCGACAACATCACCAAAAAGGTAAAAGTGCTTTCTGGAGGAGAACGCACCCGTCTGGCGATGATCAAACTGCTGCTCGAACCGGTGAATCTACTCATTCTCGATGAGCCAACCAATCACCTCGATATGCGCACCAAAGACATCCTGAAAAGTGCCCTGAAAGATTTCGACGGTACATTGATCCTCGTGTCACACGATCGTGATTTCCTCGATGGCCTGGCCGAAAAAGTCTTCGAATTCGGGAACAAGCAAATCAAGGAACATCTCTACGACATCAAAGGATTCCTCCAGAAGAAAAAACTTGATAACCTCAAAGAGATTGAGCGAAAAAATGTGAAGTAGGCTTATCTCAAATTCTTAAACCCTTTTTCGATTTCTGCAGATAATCTCTCAAAGACTACATCAAACTGTGCTTCGCCGTTTACGATTGCCACATCGTGGATTTCTTTATATTTTTCGAGTACCAGAATGGTTTTTTCTTCGTGTTCTTTAAGTCTTCTTACAATTTTTTCGGTGCTCGAATCATAAGGCTTGCACTGGCTGGTTTTGCTGCGTTGGTCGAGCCGTGAAATCAGCTCGAGTGTTCCAACCTGAATTTCAATTATTTTGCGAATGGTCGTATTATGCTTTTTCAATATTCCATCCAGAATGTACGATTGAACCAGAGTTCTTGGAAATCCTTTGAAAATATATCCTTTAACTGTTTTGGAGTTTTTGATTTTCGATAAAATTAAGGGTACTACAATTTCATCGGGAACTAGCTCCCCATTCTCGTACATCTTATTAATTTTTTGGCCCAAAACGGTTCCTGATTCTATTTCTTCTTCCAGCATTCTTCCGGTTGAAATATATTCGAGACCGTATTTTCGGGCAAGTTCCATCCCTTGGGACCCTCTTCCACAACCCGGATAGCCAAAAATAACCACATTCATCAATTTTTTGCTCATTTCCTGATTAATAATATCCTCAATCTGAGCAGTAACTTCCTCTACCGATTTGTGTCCGTCTATGGCAATGTAATTTCCTTTTTCTTTGTAGTAATTCAGTACGGGCAAGGTTTTATCCTCATATTCTCTCAGCCTGTTCCGAATGATATCTTCACTGTCGTCTATTCTGCCTGAAGTTAAACCCCGGTTTAGAAGCCGTGCAACCGACTCTTCTTCAGGAACTTCAATACTAATCAAGCAATTAAGCGAGGTATTTAATTTTATCATTAATCCTTCCAGAATGTATGCCTGAATGGTTGTTCTGGGAAATCCATCGAACAGAAAACCTCCTGCCTGCGAATTTTCCTTGATAGTTTTTTCGAGAATCTGTACAATTATTTCGTCGGAAACCAGATTTCCCGCTGCTATGATACTTTTTGCTTCAAGTCCAAGTTTGGATTCTTCTGCCAACTCTTTACGCAATAAATCTCCTGTTGAGATGTAAAAAAGATCGTATTTTTCAATTAAAAAGGCGGATTGGGTTCCCTTTCCAGCTCCTGGAGGGCCGAATAATGCAATGTTCATCATGGTCGTAGGTTTTATAATTTTCTGGCAAGATATAAAATCTAGGGCAATTCTTAAACAGGATAGATTTTAATTTGGCTGTGAAAATGAAAAAGTTGTCAATAATGAGAATCCTATTAGTAAGATAATCTTCATTTTTTTAGTTTTAAATTTGCAGCAATCGAGTCACGCGAGGGAATTTCACCCTCACGTTCTCACGGAACCGTATCCCGATGCTCGGGACAGGCTGTGAAAGTCTCCCTTCACACAGCCTGCCCCGATTTCCTCGGGGGCTCTTCTTGTTTAATCACAAAAGTGTGAACACTTTATGGATTTACCAATTTCCAGTGCGGAAAAAGTAAAGGCGTAGATTCCTTGTACTTTTTCTGCAACCATCTCAACGATGCCATTTTGTAAAGCCCTTTCTCCCATTTTACCCATTTCAGCAATCTTGCATTAAGCTGATTCCAGATTTCACGTGTATGGTTCGACGAAAACTTGCAATAGTAA